>JBNKRV010000054.1:0-5838 GCA_050296935.1 Marinilabiliaceae bacterium
TCATAGCTTTTCAGTAAATAATCGATTTACGGCTCTAAATTTTATCACCATAGCTCGCTATGTCTCAAAAATTTATATTGTAAATCAATCATTTACTGAATTTTGAGCTCGCTAATTTTAATCGAACTCAGGTTAATAACAATAGTAAATCACCGAATTAAAGTAATATACGGTTATAAGCGTAGTTGTATAATGGAATCTTTATGAATTTAAATAGTGTCAGCAAGAAAACTCCATTTTTTTCATTACTCTTGCTCTAAAAATGATCATTTACGGTAGTAAACTCACATTTTCAGAGCTTCGGAAGCCTCAAAAATGAAGCGTTTTTATCTGCCACTAGAGCTTTTGTACAAGTACTAAATAAATGATAATATGCAAAACAATTAATTTTATGAGATAGAAGTTTGTTTTGATCCAGAATTTGTTAGAAAATTAGATTTCGGATTAATAAAAAAAGTGATACCTTAATAGTAATATTATTACATAAAAGTATGAACAGAAGAATAGAAGAATCAGAATTGATCATAAATAATGACGGAAGTGTTTTTCATTTGCATTTAAAACCAGGCGAAGTAGCTGAATATATCATATTGGTTGGGGATCCGGGTAGAGTGAAAGTTGTTTCCTCATTTTTTGAATCCATTGAAGTTGAGCGAAGCAATAGAGAATTTGTGAGTGCTACCGGGATATATAAAGGTAAGCGGGTGACAGTTGTTGCAACAGGAATTGGAACTGATAATATTGATATTGTAATTAACGAGCTGGATGCTCTGGTCAATGTTGATTTTGAGACCCGGACAGTTAAGGAAAATCTGACAACACTAAACTTTGTTAGAATTGGAACCTCGGGTTCCTTACAAAAGGATTTACCAGTAGATAGTTGTGTATTAAGTGAAAAAGCAATTGGATTCGATGGTCTGCTTAATTTTTATAAAGGCCGGAATGAAGTTGTTGATTTAGAATTTGAGCAAAGTTTTGTTAATTATCTTGATTGGAATCCTTTACTAACCTCTCCTTATGTTGTGGATGCATCAAGGTTTTTGGTACAGAAATTAGCAGTAAATAATTTTAATACAGGAGCAACTATTTCAGCACCGGGATTTTATGGGCCACAGGGACGTGTAATTAGATTAGGGCTTGCAGATGAGGCTATTAACGAAAAAATCAGTAAATTTATACATAAAAACCACCGGATCACAAATTATGAGATGGAGTGCTCTGCCATATATGGTTTATCAAAGCTACTGGGACATCATGCAGCTACTGTTTGTGTGATTATTGCTAATCGTAAAGCAGGTGAGTATAGCAAGGATTATAAGCCGGTAATAAAAGACTTGATAAAAAAGGTACTGGATAGTCTGGTAGCTTAAATTTGGATTTTGTTGATGTAAAATGTGAAAAGTAGGTTTATGGATAGAGATAAAGTTCATGCATTAATATCTTTATTAGATGATCCGAATGAAATGGTTTTTAACTCAGTTGAAGAGGAGCTTTTAAAAGAGGAGTTGGGTGTTATTGGTGAGTTAGAAAAAGCATGGGAACATTCACGTAATGATGTTTTTCAAAAAAGAGTGGAGAATATTATCCACAACATTCAGCTTAAGGATGTAAAAAGTCTTTTGTCGAAATGGATTAAAGAAGAGGGTAAGAATCTTCTATATGGCGCCTTTTTAGTGGCTAAATATCAATACCCGGATCTGAATTATGACAATCTTAATCAAAAAATAGAACATTTGCGAAGAGATGTCTGGCTGGAATTAAATGATCATTTAACTTCCATTGAAAAAGTCAGGATTATTAACCATATACTATTTAATGTTCATAAATTAGTGCGGAATAATTCAAACTTTTTTGCTCCTCAAAATTCCTATATCAACGAGGTAATTGATACAAAAAAGGGCAATCCAATATCGCTTTCAATTATTTATTCGGTTATTGCAACTCGTTTAGGATTACCTATTTATGGTGTAAATCTTCCGAAAAATTTTGTTCTTTGCTTTATTGATGAAAACTCATTAAACGTTCATGGCAATCCTACAGATGATGTTATGTTTTACATTAATCCTGTAAATAAGGGGGCTATTCTTGGACGAAGAGAGATTGACTATTTTTTAAAACAACAAAAAATAGAAGGCAAACCATCTTATTTTAAACCATGCAAAAATATTGATATTATTAAAAGAGTGCTGTTTAATCTTTATTATTCTTACGAAAATATGGGAGATGAGCATAAAAAGATGGAAATAAAAGAGTTAATGAAGCTTTTTCCTTAATTTATACCTATTTAGTGTTCGTCTATAAAGTTCAACTACTACGTTGTAGCTCAATATTCAGATCCTCATATACGCTGGTATACTGCGGTTTGAATTTTTCTCACGCCTTGTATTTAAACTTTATAGTTCAGACACCTGATTTTATGGACAGGCACGATGTGGTGCCAGCAGGAAAACTCACATTTTTCTAGCTTCGGAAGCCTCAAAAATGAAGCTTTCTTATCTGCCACCTGAGTTTTCGTGCAAGTACTATTTAATTATAGCAACAAACTCTTAATCCCAGCCCTTATTTTGCCATTCTGCAACAAAGGAATTATCTATTATTGCCTGAATCGGTACTATTCGATTTTTTACTGTCATATCTCAACATGTAAATCCCTAAGAATATAATATCTTTATAAGTCTGAAAAATGAGTAGAATATTGATTTATGAAAGGTATTAACCTGAGTTCGATATAAAATTAATGGCTCAAATCGCTTATAAATATTGAGTTTTAAGGAATGTTTGCGAAAGCATAATGGGCTATGGTAAGCAAATATGACGCAGAAAATCGGTATTTATAAGTGACATTCATAGCTTTTCAGTAAATAATCGATTTACGGCTCTAAATTTTATCACCAAAGCTCGCTATGTCTCAAAAATTTATATTGTAAATCAATCATTTACTGAATTTTGAGCTCGCTAATTTTAATCGAACTCAGGTTATCAATAAATCAAACTACTATCAAAATCAATTATTGAATGAAGATCAGTTTATCGGAATCGTTTTCAAGTATCAATTTACCTCCCTCAATTTTGTAATAAAACATTTTATTTGAAATTGCTTTGGCAAACAAACTTTCAATATCTACATCTAAACAAGCCACCTTTGTACTTAACAGATGTTGAAAAAACATCTGTTCTCGTCCAAAATACACTGCTCCTGAAAAATTATTACATCCTAAATGACCACTAACTTTGTAATCATTCAGCTGAATTTGTATAAATGGATGATTTTTAAACGAAAACTCACTAATGTTTTTGCCATTAATTTCATCCAACTTCCATTGGTCATGCAATCGGATATCTCCATAATACTCTCCTCCACCCATATATTCAGAATACTCTGTTTCACCTTTTTTCCGACATTCAACATCTACTTTGTAAGGTTTTTTTCCTTCTGACAAATTGAATGTTTGTTCATTTTTTTGAATATGAATAATTAAATCCGCCCCATCTCCTTTTACCTCATAAGTAACTACAGGAAGTTCATCCTCCTGTCCAAGTTTCATGATGGGTATAACAATCGGACCCTCTTTTTCTGCACAGCGAAACCTGACGTTTTTATCAAAATCTATCTCCAGACTCCAGAATGGATCTGTACCCAAAGCATAAAAGTTCACCCCTTTTTTTTGCGTTTCTTTAAAAGAATCTACAGATACCAATGAATTAATTTCTTCAACTTTATCTGTATAGTTTTGTGTTGTGCCACACGATAATAAAAGAAAAGTAACACCAGTAAGTAATATATATTTTCTCATAGCATAAAAGATTTTCAATTATAATAAACAAAAATAGTTTCGATGTGCAATAATACAATAAAACCTGTTTCGAGGTACATTAAGAAATATATTCGTGACCTTTTAAACATACATTAACATTATTAAAACGCTATGAATAAGGTCAATTCATTATTAATGGTTACTTTTGCGCTCATTTTGGGATAGAATTAGCATAAAAGCAAAATATTAATATATGATTACAGTATCAAATTTAAGAATTCAATTTGGAAAAAGAATCCTTTTTCAAGATGTGAATTTAAAGTTTACACAGGGTAACTGCTATGGTATTATCGGAGCCAATGGTGCAGGTAAATCTACTTTTTTAAGAATTTTAAGTGGTGACTTGGATTCTACTGGAGGAACAGTAAAGTTCGGCCCTGAAGAAAGACTATCAGTTTTAAAACAGGACCACCATGAATTTGATGATCAAACAGTTCTTGATACTGTTTTAATGGGACATGCTCCGCTTTGGAACGTAATGCATGAGAAAAATGCTTTATATGCTAAACCCGATTTTTCAGACGAGGATGGGGTTAAAGTTTCTGAGCTTGAAGAAAAATTTGCTGAAATGGATGGCTGGAACGCTGAAAGTGATGCTGCCAATGTTCTGAGTGGTTTGGGTATCAGTGAAGATCTTCATTATTCACTATTGGGTAATTTAAGTGGTAAACAAAAAGTGAAAGTTCTTTTGGCTCGTGCTCTGTTTGGAAAACCTGACAACCTGCTATTAGATGAGCCTACAAATGACCTGGATCTGGATTCTGTATCCTGGCTGGAGAATTACCTTTCGAATTTTGAAAATACCGTGTTGGTGGTATCCCATGACCGTCACTTTTTAGATTCTATTTGTACGCATACTGTTGATATTGATTTTGGTAAGATTCAATTATTCTCTGGTAACTATAGTTTCTGGTACGAATCAAGTCAGCTTGCTTTACGCCAACAACAACAACAAAATAAAAAAGCAGAAGAGAAAAAGAAGGAACTTCAGGAGTTTATTGCCCGTTTTAGTGCCAATGTGGCTAAAAGTAAGCAGACTACGAGTCGTAAAAAAATGATTGAGAAGCTGAATATTGAAGAGATTAAACCTTCTACACGTAAATATCCGGCTATCATATTTACACCTGAGAGAGATCCGGGTAATACAATACTTGAAGTTCGTGACTTAAGTGCCACTATTGAAGGACAAACCCTGTTTAAGGATGTGTCATTTAATGTTGAAAAGAATGATAAGATTGTTTTCCTATCGAGAGATCCTCGTGCAATGACGGCATTATTTGAAATTATTAATGATCATTCTCAACCGGATTCTGGCGAATACCGATGGGGACAAACTATTACCACGGCATATCTTCCTGTAGAAAACTCAGAATTCTTTAATAATGATTTAAATATTTCGGATTGGCTATGTCAGTTTTCTGATGATACTACTGAAATTTTTATCAGAGGGTATTTAGGAAAGATGTTATTTTCGGGTGAAGAAATATTTAAAAAGTGTAATGTACTTTCCGGAGGTGAAAAAATGCGTTGTATGATTGCACGCATGATGCTTAAAAATGCCAATACCATGATATTGGATACTCCTACTAACCACCTTGATCTGGAATCAATACAGGCTTTTAACGAAAAACTAGAGCAATTTAAAGGCATTGTACTTTTCTCAAGTCATGACCACGAATTCATTCAAACTGTTAGTAATCGGATCATTGAATTAACTCCCAATGGAATTATTGACAAACAAATGGACTACGATGACTATATTACGGATGAAGATATTCAGGCCAGGAGAAACGAGATGTACAAATCGTAAGTATTAAACTGTAGATAAAACATCATAATATAAATGCCGACCTTTTTCGTGGTCGGCATTTTTTATACCTACAAACCTGAGTTCGACATAAAATTTTGGATTTATCTCATATAATCAAGATTATATAGGTATTCGATAGAACGTTGTTTCAGACCGCCTATAAATTGTGAGATTCAACTGAAAATTATGAAACGAGCATTTTGCGAGTTCAAT
>JBNKRV010000055.1:0-34315 GCA_050296935.1 Marinilabiliaceae bacterium
GCTATGAATGTCACTTATAAATACCGATTTTCTGCGTCATATTTGCTTACCATAGCCCGCTATGCTTTCGCAAACATTCCTTAAAACTCAATATTTATAAGCGATTTGAGCCATTAATTTTATATCGAACTCAGGTTAGTATGTAATTTACATGGACATAAGATTATTGCAGTTGCTACATCAGGTATTGAGGAGAGGGAGCTTAATTTTGTGATTTCTTAAGGTTTATAGATGTTTGTTAAAGTGCTTAGGAACAAATTAATAAAGTATAGTGTTCCTTCAGTTGAGGGTGTTACATATACCGTAATTGATATAGAAAAAACAACAGAGTGACTCAGATTGCCACTCTGTTATTTTATTTTTTACATCATACGCGAATTTAGAGCGTACATAACCCATAATGTTCCGCCAATAAATATAAATAGTAGCAGAGCAGTAAACATCAGTGCTAATAGGTTCCATCGTTGGGCAGATGACCCATCGAGATGAAGAAAGTAACGCAGATGAACAATCATTTGTATAAAGGCAGCGATGATAATACCTCCAATCGCAGTTTTGTGGCTAATAGTATCGCTCATGGTCAACCCGAATGATGCCAGAGTTAATACCAGTGCTAAAATGAATCCGGTGATATAACCTTTGGTAGTGATTTTAGCAGTACCTGTATCTTCGTTATGTGAATGACTCATATTATATTTTTTATTTTTTTTCAATCGGTTGAAATATTCTTAATCATATGTATTTCTGATGCATATTTCGGGTTAAATAGTGTTCGTCTATAAAGTCCAGATCCTCATATACGCTAGTATACTGCGGCTTGAATTTTTCATACGCCTTGTATTAAACTTTATAGCCCAAACGCCCGAATTTATGGACAGGTACTAAATAACACCCAGGAGGTAAACAAAACTAAAAACCCCAATCCATACAATATCCAAAAAGTGCCAGAACAAGCTTAAACGCATCATACGGGAGTTAATTCCGCTGGTCAGACCTGATTTAGCGATTTGGGCAGTCATTACTGCAATCCATATCAGACCAAAAATAACATGTGCCCCATGGGTTCCTACCAAGGTGAAAAATGCGGAAAGAAAACCACTGCGATCAGGTCCGGCACCTTCTCCTATCATTTTAGTGAATTCATGAATCTCCATTCCAACAAACCCTGCACCGAGTAAAAAAGTAACAATCAATCCGGTTATTACTTTATTTTTCTGTCCGTTATGCATAGCAATGGCAGACATACCAAAGGTTACGCTGCTTATTAAAAGCAGCATAGTTTCGGCAAACAGATAAGGGATTTCGAATAAGTCCTTAGCACCGGGGCCACCGGCATAATTTCGTCCGATTACTCCATAGGTGGCAAAAAGTGCTGAAAACATCACCAGATCACTCATAAGGTAAATCCAGAAACCAAAAGTTTTTACCTCAGCATGATCAACGTGTTCTTCCACTTCCACTTCAGGAAGTTTTTTTCCCAGTGAGGAGACCTCTTCCATGGGAATGTGAAGGTCTCTTTCTCCGGGTTGTATAGTATTATTACGAGTAGTATTGCTCATTGCATTTTCCTTTTAATTAATCAATTTCTTTCCGTTCCGGGCGATATTTAACCGGCGAAATCGCTTATCTTCAATCTTTTTAACTTCCGCAGCCGGTATAATATAATGTTCATCATCATTTCCCGACCCCATAACCACAACGGCGATAAGGCTAACAATTGTAACAATGGCTAACCACCAGATACACCAAACCATAGCAAAACCAAAAGCAAGCGATAATCCACCAATGATTGGTCCGCGTATTACATTTTCAGGCATATGAATATCGTGGTAGGCAACAGGTTGTTGAAAAGCACTACCGTTTTCCTTCATCTCCCAATATTCGTCAAGCTCATTAACCTCAGGAATTACAGCAAAGTTATAAACGGCTGGAGGCGAGGCTGTAGCCCATTCGAGGGTTCGTCCGTCCCAGGGATCTCCGGTAAGGTCAGCATTTTGCTTTCGGTTTTTAAAACTCACATAAATCTGAATGAGTTGTGACAGAATTCCAAATCCAATGATCATAGTACCCGCAGCAGCAAAAATCAAATAAGGCTGCCATTCCATGGTATCGTAGTGAGCTAATCGGCGTGGCATCCCCATAAAACCAAGAATGTATAATGGCATAAATGCTACCAGAAATCCAATGGACCATCCCCAAAAGGCTCTTTTTCCCCATTTTTCATCCAGTTTAAACCCAACGGCTTTAGGAAACCAGTAAGAAAACCCTGCAAAGTAACCAAATAAGGCACCCGGAATCAACATATTATGGAAGTGAGCTACCAGAAAAACACTGTTATGCATTACAAAATCAGCAGGAGGTATTGATAGTAATACACCGGTCATACCTCCGATTACAAATACTGTAAGAAAACCCAGGGTCCAGTACATAGGTGTTGTAAATGTAATCCGGCCGCGATACATGGTAAAGAGCCAGTCGTAAACTTTTACTCCCGTGGGTATAGCAATCAGCATGGTGGCAATTCCAAAGAATACATTCACATTTGTTGTATTTCCCATAGTAAAAAAGTGATGCAACCAAACGGTGAATGATAAGATCATAATTACAGATGTGGCGTACACCAGCGATTTATATCCAAAGAGTTTTTTCCTTGAAAACGTGGAAACAACTTCTGAAAATATTCCAAAAGAAGGAAGAATAACAATATATACTTCGGGATGACCCCACATCCAAAACAGGTTATTCCACATCATAGTGTTTCCTCCCAAATCGTTTGTGAAAAAGTGCATTCCCAGATAACGATCCAGAGTAAGCATAAATAAGGCTCCTGTAAGTACAGGGAAGGAAAGTATCATCAATACATTAGCCGTTAAAGTGGTCCATGTAAATAGTGGCATTTTCATTAAAGTCATGCCGGGGGCACGTAATTTAATAATCGTTACAAAAAAGTTGATGCCACTCAATAACGATCCAACACCGGCAATCTGAAATGACCACGCCCAGTAATCAACGCCAACTCCGGGGTTGTAAGCTTTCTCAAAAAGAGGAGCGATTCCAAACCAGCCAGCATTGGAGAATTCCCCAATTCCCAACGAAATCATAATTAAACCGGCTCCTGAAACCGTGAGCCAGAAACTGATTGAGTTCAGAACGGGAAAAGCAACATCACGGGCACCAATCTGTTGGGGTATTATCAGGTTCATTAAACCAATGATTAGCGGCATTGCAACAAAGATGATCATGATAGTACCATGAGCTCCGAATATCTGGTCGAAATGATGGGCGTTTAAATAGCCTTCATTACCTCCGGCAGCCATTGCCTGCTGCGAACGCATCATAATACCATCTGCAAATCCTCTTAACATCATCACAAGTGATAGGATGATATACATGATTCCTATTCTTTTATGATCAACACTGGTGAACCATTCGTGCCACAGGTATGACCATTTTTTCAGGTAAGTAATTAAAATAATTAGTCCAAGGGCGCCAATGGTTGAACTAACAACGGCTCCCATAATAATCGGATCATTATAGGGAATATCCGAAAGTGTTAATTTTCCAAACATAAATTTATTCCTTTATTTTTTTAGATTCAGTACATTCACAACCAGATTGTTCTGTCATTGAACAATGACTGTGTTGCATATTCATTGTGTCTTTCATATGGTTCATTGTGCCATCCATATCCATGTTATGACAAGAACCTCCCATCCAGCCCATATATTCCATCATATTAATATTAAATAATCCGGACTCAACCGAAGAGTAGGTCTTTACAGGATAATTGATGCTTGGATTGCGAAAAACCTGATAGGTGTTCATATTCATTTTATTCGGAGATTGTTTGGCTTGCTCAATCCATTGATTAAAATCATCTTCGGAGGTGGCTACTGCATCAAAATTCATGTCGGCATAACCATTACCACTATACTCAAAATTAAAGCCTGAATAAGTACCCTCATGATCAGCCATCAGATGCAACTTTGTTTCCATGCCAGCCATCACATAAATCTGGCTACCCAGTTGAGGGATAAAGAACGAAGTCATCACCGAAGCAGAAGTCAATCTGAAACTGAGTGGTCTGTTAGCCGGAAAAACCAGATGATTGGTAACGGCTATATTGTAATCAGGGTAAATGAACAGCCAATTCCAATCCGTAGAGATTACTTCAATACGAATAGGTTCTGCCTCTGATTTAATAGGTTTGTAAGGATCTAATTCGTGAGTTTTAACCCAGGTCAGATAAGAAAGAGCTGCCACAATGGCAATAGGGACCGTCCAGATGACCCATTCTATTTTGTTGGAATGAGCCCAACCGGGTTTGTAGGTTGCTTTTTTGTTATTTGCCCGGTATCTTATTGAAAACCAGATAACCATGACAAAAACAGGAAGTACCACCACCATCATTAAAATAAAAGCAATCTTTATAAGATTTACTTCCTCACTCCCTATAGGTCCTTTAGAATCGATTACGATGTGGTTGCTGCAACTATTTAAAAATATCATTAACAGCAGCAAAACCCCACCCGTAAAAAAACTGTAGTAATTTTTTTTCATTATTCTTTTTTTCGCAACGTTTTAAGTAATTAATCTGATAATTGAATACGGCTAGATAGAAAGGTTATTCAGGTTGAATAAACACCTGTAGGTCCGAATTGTTGAATGGCAAAAACGGATTTATAAAAACAGGTGCTGTTTTTATTTTAATTCTATTTAAATCAGTAGCTTAATTGATAAAGAGTTACAGGTCTGTATTTCCACTAAATAAAATTTTAAAAAAAATATCAAAAAACTTTTTAACAGAGATATGGTTTACTCTTGGGAGTGGATTTCGAATCAAAAACGATTTCCATGAAATTCTATAAATAGCAGAAAAATGATGAAGCAAATTTTAGTCTATCTGAAAATACTTGCAGAATTAAATAAAGTACGCATTACACTTGTAGTTGCTTTTACTACTCTGGCAGGTTATGTTGCAGCCAATAAACAAATTGATATTAATGTGATATTACCCATGTTAGGGATTTATATCATGGCCTGTGGTTCAGCAGCACTAAACCATTTTCAGGACCGGGATAAGGATGCATTGATGGATCGTACAAAAAACCGCCCTTTACCTTCCGGACAAATTTCTGCTCCAATGGTTGTGCTGATAGCCGCAATTGAAGTTTTGCTGGGGACCTATATTATTTATATAAGTAGTGGAGTTGAGGCTGCAGTTCTGGGATTTATGGCCTTTGTATGGTATAATGGCATTTATACCCCCTTGAAAAGAGTGACTGCCTTTGCTGTCATTCCGGGAAGTGTAATCGGCTCTATCCCTCCTGCAGTTGGATGGGTCGCCGGAGGTGGTGATTTGCTGGATATCAGGTTATGGGTGATCGCTGTTTTTTTCTTTATATCCCAGGTTCCCCATTTTTGGCTGCTTATGCTAAAGTATGGGAAAGAGTACGAGATGGCCGGCTTTCCTTCTATATCTTCCATAATGACGCAGAACCAAATTAAACGTGCCATATTTGTATGGACAGTATCAACAGCTATCATTGGGTCTCTTATTGTTTTTACAGGTTTGCTCACGACCACTTTTTTTAAGATTATGGTATTTATTGCAGCAGTCTGGCTTATATCCTTGTTTTCAAAACTACTTAAAAATGCCAGTGTCGATTTTAATCCATTCAGGTATTTTATGAGTATTAACTACTATGTATTGATTCTGATTATCACAATGATTATGGATCCTTTATTTTAATCTGTTAAAGTAGCATTAGCTATGTTACTGTCCGGATATGCATTAACAACAGGTGGTTTCAAATATGAAAGTCAGAGATCAAAGAAAAATCAGACCCGATTATTTGAAGCTGTGGAGGATAAAATTTGAAGTACTAGTCGCTGTTTGAGTCTATAAAATGTTGAAGATTAAATTTTTTGATCATTTAGTGGTGTTAATGTGTTGTTTTATATAACTTTATATGGCATCATAATTTTGTAAAAATTGAAATTAGTTTAATCCTGAATTTTAAAAAGATGAAAAAAAACATGGGATCTGCAGATAAAATTATCCGATTGATAATTGCTGCTATTATTGTAATCTTGTTCTTTACCAATGTTATTTCCGGAACCTTGGGAATTGTACTGTTAATACTAGCAGGCATTTTTGTATTAACAAGCTTTATGAGTTTATGTCCACTTTATTTACCATTCGGCCTCAGTACTAGTAAAAAGAAGATAAAAATTAAGTAATTACCGTATAGGCGTACTAACCTGATAAGATAACCAGTTGTTTTATCAGGTTACTATAAAAATAATCTGTTCTGAAAAATAACTCACACTGGATTCGCATAAATTATTTTGGTAACTTTTAGTTTAACCTTTTAATTGTGTATGTTATGGCCATAGTAAATATATATCTGACTTTTAATGGGAATTGCGAAGAAGCCTTTAATTTCTATAGAGAAGTTTTTGGTGGTGACTTTGAAATGATAAGTCGCTATAGCGAAATGCCACCACAGAACGGGACGAAGATACCTGATGAATTTTTAGATAAAATCATGCATGTTTCATTATCCATAAGTAAAGAAACGGGATTAATGGGAAGTGATGTGTCAGGAGATTCGGGCCCTGAATTTATACAAGGAAATAATTTTTCAATATCTGTTGATGCGGAATCAAAAGAACTGGCAGATACTATATTTGAAAAACTTTCAGAAGAAGGGGAAGTGGTAATGCCTATGGATAAAACGTTTTGGGGTTCTTATTTCGGTATGTGCATGGATAAGTTTGGTATTAACTGGATGGTGAGTTTTATGGAGTAGCTTTTATTATATTTGTATACTAATGGCATTCCTAATGTATTGTTACTAACGCAATTAAATCTCTTATTTGTACCCTTATAAAAGAATCAAATCATTCACTTTTCTGCAAAAACCAGCTCTGATATGAATTAAAACTTTTTAACATCAAAATGGTTTTCTGTTTGCTCATTTTTCTTGCCATGAAAATAAAAAATGTACATTTGCACATTCAAATTTGGAGATGGGTAAACTTCCTTACATTATTATTTTATTAGTGTTTTTTAAAGTGTTGGCGTATAACTTTGCCAATGCAGGCTATTGCTGCACTTATAGGCATGATAGTAGTTACTCAGAAAGTTCAGATGATCCATATGATATTCCACCGATAGATAACAATTCTGCTATTAAACATTGTGAAGATAGCGGCAAGTTTCTGAAATTATTGGTGAGTGATACTGAAATTGAACAATATTTTCCAATTGTTGAGTCTGTTATTGAGTTGTCAGGAAATATCCAGACAAAAATTGGTTTGCTGATTTTTGAATCTGATGTTTCTCCTCCGTTATGTGTATAGCATACAATCAATCCTTTTATTTATAGAATTCACCATCACCCCATTTTATTTTGTGGTGTGGATGGAGGAAAAATGTATAGTAGTGAAATAGGATTCCTATGCGAAATCATTTTTTCGTCTATCATATTAAGGATAAAAAACTTCTGAATCTAAACTCAAGACAAGAGATTAATTGAAAGCGATGAAAGTATTTCTTTCATGCTTTATTATAAACCATATAAAAAAAATCTAAATGTTTTATTTAATGCTATTCATATTCATAATAGGATATGGATTCATCGTGTTTGAACATGTTAATCATATTAACAAAGCTGCAACGGCTTTATTAATGAGTTCATTATTGTGGGCGTTGTTTTCGTTAGCCGGAGAACAAATATTAAGTCTTGGATTTAGCTCAGCCTGGACTAACTATGTTAGTGAAATAGGTGATTTTAGTGATGTGAAGGAGTTTATTACTCATCATGCACTAATGGATCAATTGTCAGAAACTTCATCCATACTATTTTTCTTATTGGGAGCTATGACAATTGTTGAACTGGTAGACCGTTTTCAAGGTTTCAGAATAATTACCAGTAAAATTAGTAGCACTAATCCTGTCAAATTACTTTGGATTATTAGTTTGTTAACATTCTTTATGTCAGCAGTACTGGATAACCTAACCACAACAATTGTAATTATTACTGTATTACGCAAGCTATTGTCCAGTAAAGAAAAAAGGTGGTTATTTGCCAGTGTAGTTGTGGTATCGGCCAATGCAGGAGGTGCCTGGTCGCCTATCGGAGATGTAACAACTATTATGCTTTGGATAGGTAGCCAGTTAACAGCAGGAAATATTATTGCAATAGTATTATTGCCAAGTCTGGTTAATGTATTTATAAGTACCTTTTTGTTTTCTCTTACTGTCAAAGGACAAACCTTACGTCCGGTATTGCCTGAGGATGAAACAAATGAATTTACAACTTATAAAGAGCGTGTATTTATTTTGGTAGTAGGTACGCTAGCGCTAATATCTGTTCCTGTATTTAAAACGATTACACATCTTCCTCCATATTTAGGTATGCTTTTAGGTTTAGCGGTATTGTGGATTATGACTGACAGATATATGAAGAACAGGTCGGCTGAAGATAAGCGTAAGCTAACGATAAATGCCATTATCAAAGACATTGATATGCCAACAGTACTTTTCTTTTTAGGTATTTTAAGTGCAGTAGGGGCATTGCAGGCAGCGGGGCATTTAGATATTATGGCTGAATATTTAGACCAGCATGTAAAAAATATTTATGCCATTAACTTTATTATTGGAATAATATCATCCATCGTTGATAACGTGCCATTAGTGGCGGCATCTATGGGAATGTACAATATAGCTGGAGCAGATGCTACTGGTTATATGGCAAATTTCGTGCAGGATGGAAGTTTCTGGTCATTCTTAGCCTATTGTGCAGGTACGGGAGGTAGTATCCTGATTATTGGATCGGCAGCCGGAGTAGCAGCTATGGGATTGGAAAAAATTGATTTTGTATGGTATTTGAAAAAAGTAAGCTGGATTGCATTTGCCGGATATTTTGGTGGTGCGTTTACTTTTTGGTTAATTAACATGATATTTTAAATAGATTTAAAACAACCTTTTGTAATTTATTTCATTCTATTGAATGATTCTTTTATCCTGAGGGTTGCAAATAATAAATGAAAATTAAGATCTTTGCAAGAGATTAAATACTAATCTCTTGTAAAATTATCTTAACACTAAATTTTCCATTCCGCTTTCCGGGTTTGTTTGAAAATCAGAAAACTTTGATTATGCTTAATAAAAAATTTATAATAAATGTACTTGGGTTAATTCTTGTATTTGAGAGTTTATTTATGCTTTTATGTGCAGGAATATCTGTAATTTATAACGAAAATGATTTAAATGCATTTCTTATTTCATTTGCCATTACGTTTATAACAGGTGGTTTATGCTGGTATTTTAACCGGAAAGTTGAAAAGGATATTTTAAAACGTGAAAGTTTTATTGTTGTTACCCTGGTGTGGGTAGTGATGTCCATTTTTGGGAGTTTACCCTATATATTAAGTGAGACCATTCCCTCATTTACAGATGCTTTTTTCGAGACCATATCAGGTTTTACTACAACCGGAGCATCAGTAGTAAACAATATTGAAGCATTACCTCATGGTATTTTATTCTGGCGTAGTGTTACTCACCTTATTGGAGGAATGGGAATTATTGTATTGGCAGTTGCTATTTTACCTTATTTTGGATTTGGAGGAATGCAATTGTATAGTGCTGAAGCAGCAGGAGTTACAAATGATAAGTTACATCCGAAAATTACCAGAACAGCAAAAAGTCTTTGGGGTATTTATGTGCTACTCGTAGGTGCTGAGACTGTATTTCTGTTGTTGGGAGGAATGCCTCTTTTTGATGCCCTGTGTCATAGTTTCGGAACCATTGCTTCCGGAGGTTTTTCTACCAAAAATGACAGTGTCGCCGGTTATTCTCCATTTATTCAATATGTAATTATCGTATTTATGATTTTTGCAGGTACTAACTTTGCACTGTTTTATTTTATGTGGAAAGGCTTATGGGAAAAACTGAAGAGTAATTCTGAGTTTAAGATATTTATAGGCGTTATATTGTTGGTATCTACATGTATTGGCATTACCTTATACTTTCAAACCCAGCAATCTTTTGAAGAATCATTTAGAGTGGCTTTATTTCAGGTTACCAGTATTATTACCAGTACCGGATTTGTAACGGCCGATTATACGCAATGGCATCCCTATCTTACCTTTGTAATTTTTTTACTGATGTTTAGTGGAGCGTGTGTTGGTAGTACTTCTGGTGGAATTAAGATTTTCAGACATCTTATTTTATTTAAAAACATCAGAATTGAATTCAAACGAATGAGTCATCCGTTGGCCATTATTCCTTTAAAAATTGGCAAAAAGGTGGTTTCGCATGAAATTGTGTATAAGGTACTGGCTTTTCTTGTGTTGTATATGGTGATTTTTTCTGCCGGAACTTTAATTATGACTATTGTGGGTTTAGATATGGATTCAGCCTTTGGTGCAGTGGCAACAACCATGGGAGGTATTGGTCCTGGTTTAGGTATTGTAGGACCTGTCAATAATTTTGAATCCATTCCGAATATAGGAAAACTGGTATTGTCATTATTGATGTTGCTTGGTAGGCTTGAACTATTTTCAGTGTTGATTCTTTTCTCTCCGAATTTCTGGAAAAACAAGTAATTAATTTGAGGAAATAACGCACTAAATCCGGATTTTCTAATGCATATTGCGAGTTAAAAAAACAATATAAAGAAAGGAGCCGGGTAATATCCAGGCTCCTTTGTTTTATACCAGATTACAATCAATAGCTCTCAGATAACCCATCAGACAGCTTTCAATATAACACAGGAAATCAGCATCGCTAATCCCGGAATAAATGGGTTTTCTATGATTAAGATATACTTATCCTTCTATGTAGTGCCTGTCCATGAAGTGGGGTGTTTGGACTTTATAGACGAACACTATGTAGCAATCCGGATTTAAAACATACTGTGATCCATCATGTTTTCCTGTAGAATATTTGATTTTAGATTCCAGAAATGTGCTTCTCCATGAGCTAATTTAAATACCTCAACATAGTTATCTACAGGTTGGCCTCCTAAATCTTCCAAATACTGCTTATCTTTTCGTGCTTTGTTAAGGATGGCAGCATCTTTTACAAATTCAATGTCACCTGATATTCTGAGTTCACGTCCTTTGGTGATATCAGCAGGATTATTATAAAAGCAAACTTCTACTTTTGGATTTAAATGAATTTGTTTATTTAAATCCTTCGGAGATAAAATTTCAAAGTAAAATCCGGAATGGTCAGCATACCAAAGCTTCATGATTCTAACATGAGGCATTTCATTTTCTACGGTTGCCATATAGCAAATTGGGTGATCATTGGCAAACCTGATAATCTCTTCTTTTTTCATGACAAATTCTCCTCAATATATATTTTAAAGTAATAATAAAAGCATAAGTAAAGTTACATCCAAATATTGTGCTTTGTCAATAAAAATGAGGGTTTTAACAGTGGAATTAAGCTGGAAATATACTGTTCGTATTTAGTGAATTTTTCAAAATGTTTATTGGTGAAAACAATGTGGCTTTCAATTTTTATAAGGTAAATTATTATTAAAGAGTATTATTGGGTAAAGTTTAAATGATTAAATAGAGCTTGTGTATAAAGTCCGGACAACAGGCACTAATTATTACTTTCAGGAAATTTAGGGAACTGTTCTAATTCCCTTGATGGTTATATAGAACCGTTCCTGGAGTTAACCTACAATGCTATTGCTTCTCAAATGGCGAAAATCCGGAACGGTTCTCTATAAGCAAGCTGTCCATCAGAACCGTTCCTTAAATAACAACAAGCACATCTTAGGTATCAAACGTATTGCTAATTAGTACTTTCAGGAAATTTAGGGAACGGTTCTGATTCCCTTGATGGTTATATAGAATCGTTCCTAAAGTTAACGTAATGATGAAGCTTCTCAAATGGCGAAAATCCGGAACGGTTCTCTATAAGCAAGCTGCTCATCAGAACCGTTCCTTAAATAACAACAAGCACATCCCGGGCATCAAACGCATTGCTAATTAGTACTTTCAGGGAATTTAGAGAACGGTTCTGATTCCCTTGATGGTTATATAGAACCGTTCCTTAAGTTAACGCAATGATGTAGCTCCTCAAATGGCTAAAATCCGGAACGGTTCTCTATAAGTAAGCTGCCCATCAGAACCGTTCCCTAAATAACAACAAGCACATCTTAGGTATCAAACGCATTACTAATTAGTATTTTCATAAAATTTAGGGAACGGTTCTGATTCCCTTGATGGTTATATAGAACCGTTCCTTAAGTTAACCTGCAATGCTATTGCTTCTCAAATGGCGGAAATCCGGAACGGTTCTCTATAAGCAAGCTGTCCATCAGAACCGTTCCTTAAATAACAACAAGCACATCTTAGGTATCAAACGCATTACTAATTAGTATTTTCATAAAATTTAGGGAACGGTTCTAATTCCCTTGATGGTTATATAGAACCGTTCCTGGAGTTAACCTACAATGCTATTGCTTCTCAAATGGCGAAAATCTGGAACGGTTCTCTCTAAGCAAGCTGCCCATCAGAACCGTTCCTTAAATAACAACAAGCACATCCTGTGTATCAAACGCATTGCTAATTAGTATTTTCAGGAAATTTAGAGAACGGTTCTGATTTCCTTGATGGTAATATAGAACCGTTTCTGGAGTTAACCTGCAATGATGTTGCTTCTCAAATGGCGAAAATCCGGAACGGTTCTCTCTAAGTAAGCTGCCCATCAGAACCGTTCCTTAAATAATATCAAGCACATCTTAGGTATCAAACGTATTGCTAATTAGTATTTTCAGGAAATTTAGGGAACGGTTCTAATTCCCTTGATGGTTCTATAGAACCGTTCCTGGAGTTAACGCAATGATGTAGCTCCTCAAATGGCTAAAATCCGGAACGGTTCTCTATAAGTAAGCTGCCCATCAGAACCGTTCCCTAAATAACAACAATCACATCTTAGGTGTCAAACGTATTGCTAATTAGTACTTTCATGGAATTTAGAGAGCGGTTCTAATTCCCTTGATGGTAATATAGAACCGTTCCTTAAGTTAACCTGCAAAGATGTTGCTTCTCAAAAGGCGAAAATCCGGAACGGTTCTCTATAAGTAAGCTACTCATCAGAACCGTTCCTTAAATAACAACAAGTACATCTTGTGTATCAAACGTATTGCTAATTAGTACTTGTCCATAAAGTCGGGTGTCCGGACTTTATAGACGAGCACTAAATAAAATAAATCTGGAATCCATTGGAGTTATATGCTATTATCGAAATATCAAAAATCCATTCTTTTGAAAATTCCTTATATTGCCCTTCAAAAAAAATTGAAACAATGAAGATAATATCGTGGAATGTGAACGGATTACGTGCCGTGGCTAAAAAAGATTTTTTTAAAGACTTTGAACAAATGGATGCGGATATTTTATGTCTGCAGGAAACAAAAGCACAAGACGATCAGGTTGCAGAAGTGCTTAAGGATTTAAATGGGTATCATGTTTACTCTAATTCTGCAGAGAAAAAAGGTTATTCGGGAACTGCCATATTATCAAAAACAGAGCCGGTAAAGGTGAGTCGTGATATTGGGATTACAGACCATGATACAGAAGGAAGAGTGCTTACTCTGGAGTATGAGAACTTTTTTCTGGTGAATGTATATGTTCCCAATTCGGGTAGTGCATTAAAAAGGTTAGATTACAGACAGGAATGGGATAAGTCTTTTTTCGACTATCTGAAAAATCTTGAAAATAGTAAGCCTGTAGTAGCCTGTGGAGATTTTAATGTAGCTCATAAGCCCATTGATTTAGCTCGTCCCAAACCAAATTATAATAAATCAGCCGGCTTTATGCAGGAAGAAATAGATGGCATGGATCGTTTTACTCAAGGAGGACTGATTGACACTTTTCGTCATTTTTATCCGGAGCAATCGGATATTTATTCGTGGTGGAGTTACAGAGCCGGAGCAAGAGGTAAGAATGTAGGCTGGAGAATCGATTATTTTTTAGCTTCAGAAAAATTCTTACCCAATATCAAAGATGCCTTTATCATGAATGAGATAATGGGTTCTGACCATTGTCCTGTTGGTGTGGTGATAGAGTAGCAAAAGGTTTTTAGTACTTTAAACTGAACAATTCTGGTTTTAATTAATATTAGAATTGTTCAGTTTATGAAAATAGTAATGTTATCTGTTTTTAGTAGCTGAAAATTCTGTTAAGTCTATATTTTCAGAAAATTCATGACTTTCGACTCGGGCTAATGAAACAACATTAAATATCCATGATTGAATTTGAGAATTAGAAGTTTTTTGAGCGGATCCAAGGCTTTTACCGTTAGGATAGTATTTTCCGGAAATAAATTTACCATTCTTAAATTTTTCTTCAGCAAATATATCGTCTCCAAAAAAACATATCCATTCGCCATGTCTTTCGAAATTATTATAATTTCCTTTAATTTTTAAGGTGTTTTTATTGGAATAATCAGGTTTTGAATATTCCCACATGCCGGTTCCATTATCTAAAAGGTTATTCCCCAATTCATCATAAAAGGAAATAATTTTGAAAGTGTTGTTACTAAATGCAATAGACTGGTGCAAAGAACCATTCTCAAAATAAAAGCTTGTTGTATCAATAAAATTGTTATTGTTATAACTTATTTTTGATGAAATGTTACCGTTTTCATAGTAAAATTCAAAAACTCCATTTTTGGCTCCGTTAACATAATTCCCTTTGCAAAGTAACTTTCCTTTCATATTGTAATCGTAAAACACCCCGTTTTCTTGTGTAAATACTGTATTGATTTTATTATTTTCATTTCCTTCATTTTTAAATAAATAAAAAGGTTCCCATTCACTATATCTGATATAAGAGGCTTTGTTTTTTGTGGTTAACTGCCAGGTAGAATTGTAGTACGTTTCATGAAATCTGGTGTTTGCTATAATTTCATTTGTAATTTTCATGTTATTGGACTTGTAATCACATAAATGTTGTGTATTCAGTGATTTGTTTTCGATTCCCTGCCTGGATGACGCTATTTTGTGAATGTTTATTGCTTCCTTCAGAAATGGATTGTGTTTCAATATTTTGTTTGAAAATTCATAAAGCATCTCATAATCTTCCAATTGTTTATAAAAATTAATGGAATCTGTTATTTGAGACAAAGAATAAAAATCAGATTTTAATTCGAACTTAATTGGTATATAATAAATGTAATTTACGGGTTGATTGTTTTGTAGTGCACTATTTTGTATATATTTCTCTACTGATTGAATTGCATCTGTAATACCTTGGTTCAGAACTTTATTATTAGAGTACGTAATTTTTATATCCCTAATCTCTTTTAATTTAGTAACTGAAAATCGGGCAATAACGTAACCTTCTTCATGACTAGTATAGTTTTCAATAGAATATATGATATCTTCTTACTTAAATACTCTTCGATCGTTGAATCGTATGGACTTGAAAATTCAGGTGGTGTAATTAGTTTGGGTTGTATTGGATCTTGTTCTATACTTCTCAAATCAACCTTGCCACATTTGTAAAAGAAGTACTCATTACATGCCTGATGGTATTCTTTGGCATATCTCCAATCAAGACAGGCTTCTGTTTTTCTTTTTTGATTAAATCTGGCAAGTCCTCTTCCAAAATAACTTTTGTAATCATTTGGATTCGCTTCAATTAAAACATCAAAGTCGTATTCTGCCTTTGAATAGTTACCTTGTTCTAGTTGAAATGCTGACCTGTATTTATAGTAATATAGCTTTTGCGGATGAAGTTTAATTGCCATGTCTAAATAATATTCTGCCAGATCGAACATTTTTAGCTTATCATATGATTGCGCTTTTAGATAAAAATAGCCAGGATCTTTAGGTGCCAGATTGTAAGCCATTTCAATATCGTCTAATGCTTTTTGATATTGACCTAAATAATAATAACAATAGCTCCTTCTAAAAAAGGTGTTATATTCTTGTACACCGGTGTTAATTATTTCGTTATAAATATCTAATGACTCGTTGTATTTTTTTTGATTGAATAATTCGCTGGCATTTGTATATAAATCTAAGGTTGTTTGAGCTGTCAAGCATAATGAGACTTGTAGAGAAATAAAGATAAAAGTTAAGCTGTTTTTTAATTTCATATAAAAATGATGTAAAGTTAAATATGGATTTGAAAAATAGATGATTTAAGAATATCAATCAATCAAATTGTTAATTCATAAAAATATACAATTATTGAATAATTGAAAATAGCATCTTACGTTACCTGTTTTTCTTTTTCCATTACTTGCAGATTATTATTAAGAGTTTTTCATATACCATAATACCTGATTTATTTACATATATAAACCTCCATTGCTTGTTAAGAATTGCTTTTTTTTTGTAACTTATGAGACTGTAGGTATTGCTATATGCTTATCTGTAAAGGCCATTGAATTATTTTTAACAACTTATCAGGATATGTGCAATGGGTAAGGTGGAAGATCTGGAGAAGAAAATTAAGGAATTGGAAGAATTGAATTCTTTGTATAAAAGGGTAATCAATGATCTTCCGGTCGGAATCCGGATATACGATAAAAATGGCTTTTCTCATACATTGAATAATACTCAAAAAGGACTTCTCGGATTACATGATACATCAGTTGGTATAGGAAAGTTTAATGTACTAACAGATCCTTCTTCCATATCAAGAGGAGTGGTTTCAATGTACAAAAAAGCGTATCAGGGTGAATCAACTAATCATATATACGAATATAATTCAGGCGACAAAACCAATAAATGGGATACTCAGAAAGAAAAAAGAATTTTTAAAGAGAGCATCATTCCGCTAAAAAATAAGGAGGGTAAGGTAGATTATGTGATTGCTTTATTGCAAGACTTGACTTCGACAATAAAAGCTCAGCAAGCATTAAAAGAAAGTGAACAGCGGTTTAATGCCATCTATAATCAGGATAAGTGTGTGAAAATATTAATTGATCCGGATAGTGGAAATGTTGTAGATGCCAACACTTCGGCATTAGATTATTATGGATACTCCATTGAAGAGATACGGAAGAAAAACATATATGAGATCAATCAGCTTAGTTCAAAAGAAATAAAACATACCATTGATAATGTTTTAGATCAGAAGGCTGACTATTTTTGTTTTAAACATCAACTGGCTAATGGTGAAATACGTGATGTTGAGGTTTATAGTTCGCTAATAGTTCTTAAAGACACATCTTTACTTTTTTCAACTATTCATGATATAACCCAGCAGAAAATAGCAGAAAGCAATCTTATAAAAAGTGAAAAGCGATATAAGGATTTTGTAAATCATTCACCTGATATTATTTATAATTTTTCAATAAATAAAGGAACTATATTTTTATCGAAAAGTGTTCGCGAAATATTGGGGTTTGATATTAGCGAGTTTAATACAAATCCTTTTTTATGGATAGAATCTATTCATTCTGATGATAAAGAAAGAGTATTAGAGGCTATTGAAAATTATAGTAAAGGAACTGATTATAGCATTGAGTACCGAATTAAAACAAAATGGGGAGAGTGGAAATGGTTGCATGATTTTTTTATGCACAAAACTAAAGTTGGAGACGATATTGTTATTGAAGGACATGCCAGCGATATCACCAAGAGAAAAGAGTTGGAAATGCAATTAGAGCATGCCAACCAGCGTTTTGATCTGGCCATGGATGCCACTTTAGATGGTATTTGGGATTGGGATTTGGTGAATAATAAAATTTACTTATCTCCAAATTGGAAAAGAATGCTGGGCTATGAAAACGAAGCTATTGAAAGTACTCCTGATTTATGGAAAAGTTATATTCATCCTGACGATTATAAGAATGTTAGTATCAGACTTGATAATCATATTAACGGACATAATGAACGTTTTTATATGGAATTCAGGATGAAACATAAAAATGGACATTGGGTAGATATCTTATCCAGAGCAAATGTTTATTTTGATGAAACAGGCAGAGTTTGCCGCATGGTGGGTACACATATAGATATTACTCAACGGAAATTAAATGCCCAGAAAATTCAGGAGAGTCAGATTAAATTTAAATCGATATTCGACATAGTGGATATGGGTCTGATTTTAACTGATGAAGATGGCCGGATTATAGAATGTAATCGTGCATCGGAGGATATATTAGGTGTTTCAAAAGAAATATTGTTAGCACATAATATAAAAGGAAAATTTAATAATGTGATTCGTCCGGATAATACACCAATGCCTTCCAGTGAATTTGCTGCCACCAGAGCATTAGTTGAAAAACGTCATGTATTAAATGTTGAACTGGGCATAATATTTAAAGATAGAACCACGTGGATATCAACAAGTGCATCACCTCTTAATTTACCTGATTATGGTGTAGTAGTGGCTTTTGTGGATATTACCGTTTTAAAACAAAATCAAGAAGAGCTTGAAGCGCTGAATGAAACTAAGGATAAGTTTATTTCTATCATTGCACATGACTTACGGAGTCCTTTTCATGCTATTCTGGGGTTTCTTGAAATTGCAAAATATGAACTTCATGAGGGGAATTATTCCAATCTGGAAAAATATTGTACACACATTCATAGCGCAGCTCAAAATACCTTTCAATTGCTTAATAATCTATTGAACTGGGCTAACATGCAATCCAGTGGATTTGAATTTAATCCGGAAGCAATTAGTTTAAACAAACTGGTTAATATTACAGCAACTTTATTAGCTCCGTCTATAAAAGAAAAAAATATACAATTAGAATTGAATTTAGTTCCTGATGTAAAGGTTTGGGCAGATACTTTTATGCTGGAAACCATTCTAAGAAATATGCTTTCAAATGCTATTAAATATACGGATGAAAGAGGACTGATTAAAATTGAAACGGTTACCCGTCCTGATAAAATATTGATTTCGGTAATTGATAGTGGCATCGGAATTCACAAGGAAAATATGGCAAAATTATTTGATATGGATAGTAAATTCTCTACAAAGGGAACAAATAATGAAAGGGGAACCGGACTTGGATTGGTTTTATGTAAAGAATTTGTTGAGAAACATGGTGGGGTTATAATGGTAGAAAGTGAGGTTGGCAAAGGAACAACATTTTCTTTTGAGTTGAAAAGGATTCTTTAAGCACTATCCATCTTCTATATCACAAACTCATTTTATCCATTACCTCATTTTTATAAGTAGCTCCCATAGGTACTTCATGGTCTTCAATAAATATTCTGTTACCATCTATGGATTGTAGTTTTAAAAAATTAATAGCGTGACTTTTATGAACTCTGACAAATACATGGGTGGGAAGTTGAAGAAGAAGGTTTTGCATACTTTCATGCACTAGTATGTGTTGATCGGAATAAAATACTTTGACATAGTCACCCACCGATTCTAATCGAATGATATCATCGATGCCAATCCTGTATACCTTTTTATCAGCCTTTAAAACGATGTAATCGGATGACTTATCAATGCTTGAATCCCACTTGTTAAAAGCTTTATTAACCGCCTTTAAAAATCGTTCAAAAGGAAACGGTTTTAGCAGGTAATCAATAGCTTCCACTTCAAATCCTTCAATGGCATATTGTGGATAGGCGGTAGTGAAAATTACCATTGGTGGATGGATCAGCGCTTTGTAAAATTGCATGCCTGATAGTTTGGGCATATTGATATCCAGAAACAAAAGCTGAATATTTTCTGTTTTTAATATTTCATTGGCTTCCAATGCATTTTTACATGACTTCACCAAATTCAAATCCTTTGTATCAGATATATAAGTCTCCAATACCTCTCTTGAAGCTGGTTCATCATCTATAATCAGGCAATTAATAATCATAGTGTTTTTAATATTTTATGCATTGTTTGTTAGTGTGTTAATTTGAGTTCAACACAAAAACTATCCGGTTCGTTTTTGATTAATAATTGATGTCTGTTCGGATATAAAAGTAACAATCGTTTTTTAACATTATCTATTCCAATTCCTTTTTCATTGTCGAATTGAATAGTTGGTTTTTCACCTTTGTTGTTTTTTATGGTGAACTGAGTCTCTTTACTAGTAGATTTCAGCTCAATATTCACATAAGTATCTTCATAATCCCCTTTAATTCCATGTTTAAAACTATTTTCTATAAGCGGGAGGAAAAGCATGGGAGCGATATTGTGATCTATTTCAATCTCTGAATTAAAGCTGATTGATGAGTCATCGTTGATTCTGTATTTTTGTATATCGAGATAATTGTTGATGAGCTGAATTTCCTCAGTGAGTTTAAGTACATCATTTTTTGATTTATAGATCACATATCGTAAAATATCGGATAGTTTAATCACAATCTCAGGTAATTCATCTGTTTTTTTCAGTGATTGCGAGTATATCACGTTTAAACTGTTAAAAAGAAAATGAGGATTAATTTGTGATTTTAAGGCCTTCAGCTGGTTGTCGATGTTTTCTTTTTCCGAGAGTAGCATTAATTTATTCTTTTCCTGCAACTCAAACCACGATTCCGATAACTTCAATAATGTTGTAAATGCCAAATAAGCAATAGTGTAAATGTAGGTTTCCAGAACGTTAAACTGGGAAACGAAAAAATAATCAGGCATTACAATGTCTACCACAAAACTAAAAGTAATAAAGTACAGCAGAACCATTAGTGAGGCATTTACCAGTGAGAATAAAATGTAAGAAACATATCTCCGGTTTTCAAATAACAAGGGAACAAAGATAAAGTGATTGATATATGCGCCAGTAATCAAACACAAATGACTAAAGATGGAATAATACACATCCAGCCAATTTAAAGGATTTGATATTTTAAATGCGTAAGCATTTATGGCAATAGAAAAAATCCAGAAAAGGATATGTGAGAATACCCTTTTCGTGAACTTTTTGTTTATATTTTTTCGCATGATATGGTTTCTATAAGATTCTTGTTTCTGGTTACCATTCATGAAAAATTGATTTCAATTTTCCTCTTTCATTTTCGATAAAATAAAACTTAAGTCATCTAAATATGCATCTTTATAATCAGAGTATTTTATAATAAATTTCTGAAGTTCTTTGGGTTTAGCCGTTAGCAACGAAACATCAGAACGTTGTTCATGCCGAATTCTTATCTTGTTATTTTTAAGTAAATCTTCCAAAAAATCACCATCTAACCATTTTATAGTGATTTCATTTTTAATTTCCAGTTTTGCGAAAGTGTGCACAGGAAGTAAATGCATATTCATTAGTATGTTGTCACTATTTATGTCTTCCAGTAGAAAATCGAGGTAAAGATTATCTTCGAGTTTTACAATGTATATACTGAATTCAACTTTATCGTGAATATCATCAGCAGGATAAATTAAAAGTGTATACTGCATTAAGTTTGGAATTTCTTCGCTTCCCCGATCCATGGGATTATTCATTTTCTTTTTCCATTTTTTCTCATCAAAACGAATTTCCCAAATCAACGAGTCACTCGATTTTTCTTCATCAATTAATTGCGACATCCACTTGCCAATAATCCTGTCATCGCGAACCAATTCATCATTGGTGTATAAAGGGTAGAATGAAATAACCGTACAGTGCGTTAGAATGAGAACTACTACAGTCATCAAGGATAATCTAATCCAAAGCGTTTTCTTGTTATTTTTTGTCAATTGCTTTTGCTGAGTTTTCATAATCATCGAAATTAATAAATATTTATATCGCAAATATTCAAAGCTTCCTAAAAGCATACAATTTTTATCGATGAACTGCTTCAGATTGTCGATGAAATTAATGATAGGTTAAAAAAACATAGCAGGAATTGTATTTCTGAATTTATTTTTATTGCCTTTAGCGGCCATTAATACTGGGGTTTAGGATTATAAAACTTATTTATAAGTTTTATAACTTAAAAATAAGTTGGCAAACTTAAATTTAAGTTGTATGTTTGTATTGCTGATTAACTTACTTAGTAAAACGATGGTTACATTAACGAAAGCAGAAGAAAAAATAATGAAGCTACTTTGGGAGCTTGAAAAGGGATTTGTTAAGGATATTATTGAAAAGATACCTGATCCTAAGCCTCCGTATAACAGTGTTTCTACTATTATACGTGTATTGGTGAAAAAGGAGATTGTTGGATTTAATAAGTATGGTGGAACCTATGAGTATTATCCTTTGATTTCGAAAGAAGAATATCGTAAGGGGCAGTTAGGAAGTTTGGTAAAAGGTTATTTCAATAACTCTTTGTCTCAGGTAGTTAATTTTTTCTCTGAAAATAAAAACGTAAAAATCGAAGATGTTGATGAAGCAATAAAGATGCTGGAAGAATTAAAACGTAAGAAAAATGGCTAAGTTTCTGGTTTACTTGATTGAATCAGGTTTGTGTTTAACCCTGTTTTATTTGGGTTATGTCGTTTTCTTTAGAAAAGAAACGTACTTTACCTTTAACAGATTGTACTTAATGAGTTCAATGGTTTTGGCTTTGTTGATGCCACTTGTATCTGTTTCAATGGATCTGGAAAATACCACATACCTATCAGAAACGATCAATAAATACGGTCAATTCAGAAGTCATTATGAGGAGCTTATTTTACTAACCGATCCTGATTATGCGGTTTCATATATTAATCCAAATATGCAACCCCAAGCTAATAGTCAGGTTCTACGACTAGCAGATCATTCAGCTCCCCCCAAAATATCTTCCATATATCTATTACAAATACTATTTTACTTATATATAGTGGGTTTGCTCATTTTCTTAGGCAGATTCCTGGTACTTATTTATAATCTGTTGCATTTTATCAAGAAAAGTAAGACCGTTGCTGGCAATGGTTATACTTTGGTGCTCATCGAGGACGAAGTACCATCCTTCTCCTTTATGAAATGGATATTTGTAAATAAACAGGTACTCTCACCTGAAGAATTTGAGCAAGTATTATCACATGAAAAAGTTCATGTGAATGAGAAACATTCGGTGGATTTATTACTGGTACAGTTAATGGTAATACTCCAGTGGTTTAATCCGCTTACATGGCGCATACGGAAATCGCTTAAAACATGTCACGAGTACATTGCCGACAGACAAGTACTAAAACAAGGACATGAATTATTCGATTATCAGTCTCTATTACTGAGTCAGTTAATCAGCATTCGCTCAGTTGAGCTGGTAAATAATTTTAATTTATTATCCATTAAAAAACGAATAGCCATGATGAATAAAATAAAATCAGGACGAATAGCTAAGCTTAAAGCTTTTCTTATCATCCCAATACTAACCATAGGTTTTTTCTTTTTTGCCAATATGACAGAAAGAAGCTTAAACGATATTGAAAATACATCAGATGTACATTTAACCGGATTCTGGATTGCCAGGGAAAAAGCACAGGGAAAAATACAAATGGTGGAATTTAAAGACAACAAGCTTATTACCATTGAGTCGGTTAAAGAAAATCATTTGATAGTAAATGAATATGAATCCATAATCAAACGCTCAAATATTATTTTAACTAAAGAGGGTGAAAAATCAAGAGTTAGCTACACGTTATCAAATAATGAATTAGTTATAGAATGGGATGATGATAACATTGTTAGTTATGTGAAACAACCCAAAGGAAGTAGATTTGTGGTAGTTGATGGGACTTTTCAAAAGGTAACACTTCCACAGGTAAATGAGGTAAAAACATTTGATAACGACTTTATTGCCTTTCGATTATTCCTTAATTCAGAAGGTGTTTATTATGAAGGAAAAAAATATGATATAAATGGTATTGAATCCCTCATTAATTCTATCGATTTATCCGATAAGCCAATAGAAAGGAAAAAACTGTCGGTATTACTTGAAATTGATATGGATGTACCTATGGTAATGGTAGATAAAGTAAAAATGGCGCTTCGCAATAATGACCTTTTAAAAATTGGCTATGTTGCTAAAGCAAAATTAAAAGAGCTTAAAGGTAAAGAAACCGCATTATTTATGCTTTTACCTCCAAAGGATGCAGTAATGGTAAAGGAAGAGTTAATACCAGATTTATTTAAAATATCTTCATCGAAGGAGAATAAAACGGATGAGATAGGTAAAGACTTAGGTGAGTTTATCAAGGATCACAGAAAATATGTAATGCTTTATGAATATGATAACAAAACATTATATAGTAGCTATTTAAGTGTTATTGATGCTGTTTTTTCAACGGTACATAAATTTAGAAAAGAAGATGCTTTTTTCAAGAACAAAAACTATGATTTGATGAATCAGGAGGAGCAAAAAGAGATTCGGAAAAAGTATCCGATTACCCTGACTTTAAAAAATATCGATTTAGACTAAAACATACACCCGGTAGATTTATATCTGCCGGGTGTTATTGTTGTTAATACAATGTTAATCATAGCTGAAATTAAACTAATTAAAACTAGACTTGTTATCTTTATAACCTAATAAACTAAGATGATTAAAAAAGTAACCCATATTATTTTTGCTTTATTTCTGATGATAGCTACTTCAGGGGTTACTTTATCTATGCACTACTGTGGGGGTAATCTGGTTTCTACATCAATAAACCACAAAGCCAAATCTTGTTGTGATGGTACCGGAGGATGCTGTGAAAGCAAGATTGTTCATGTTCAGATAAAAGATGATTTTGTAAGTTCTATACATGTAGAGTCCAGTCAAACTGTTGAATTGGATCTTTTATTTCCATTGTTATTTGCCTTAAATACTGAAATTTTAGTTGAAGATTTAGTAGTGTCGGTAGAAATTAACGATACATCTCCACCACCTGTTCAAAAACGTCTGGCTCTGCTTCAGACATACCTCTGTTAGTTCATTAAATTTTCTTTTCTAGGTTTCTTTCATTTTATAATCATTGGATTATTCCGCATTAAAATGAACAGAGATTCCTATTCATTTATTTGACTTTTGGTTCAAAATCAGAATGACTTTCAAATAGGATAACTTATATTTATTAATAACATATTGAATAACAACAAATTGGTGTTTATCAGAAAGTAACGGCTGCTTATATAATTGTGTAATTAGCATTCTGAGTTCTCATTAAAGCATTGTTTATACGAGATCTGTCATTAGGAATTTTTTAAAATTCTAATGTCAATTTCGGATTTATGAATTGAAATTTTAATCTGTTAGGTATGTTGAACAGAATCATTAAATTCTTTTTAGAGAATAAACTGGTAACATTCATTGTTTTGGTCATTTTTATTTTATTAGGGGTATCAAATGCACCTTTTAATTGGAAAGCCGGACTATTGCCAAGAGACCCTGTGCCAGTTGATGCTATCCCGGATATTGGTGAAAATCAGCAAATAGTATATACAGAATGGCAGGGGAGATCACCCCAGGATATTGAAGATCAGATATCTTATCCGTTGACTACAGCTTTGCTGGGAATTCCGGGGGTAAAAACCATCCGGAGTAACTCAATATTCGGACTTTCAAGCATCTACATTATTTTTGAAGAGGATGTGGAATTTTATTGGAGCAGAACAAGGATATTGGAAAAACTGAACTCCTTACCACCCGGTACTTTACCCGATGATGTGAGTCCCGCATTAGGACCGGATGCTACTGCATTAGGACAGATATATTGGTATACGCTTGAAGGGCGCGATAAGCATGGAAATCCATCCGGCGGTTGGGATCCACAGGAGTTAAGAACCATTCAGGACTTTTATGTTCGGTACTCACTAACTTCCGCAAAAGGGGTTGCTGAGGTAGCATCCATAGGAGGCTTTGTGAAAGAGTATCAGGTAGATATTAACCCTAATGCCATGAAAGCTTATGGGGTAAATGTTGCTCAAATATTGCAGGCGGTAAAAAAGAGTAATCTGGATATTGGTGCCCGAACCATCGAATTTAACAGGGCTGAATATCTGGTAAGGGCATTGGGTTACATTAAGAGTATCAGCGATCTGGAGGAAAGTGTAGTTGCAGTAAAAGATAATGTTCCGGTACGATTAAAAGATGTTGCCAGAGTAAATTTAGGTCCGGCAACCCGACGTGGTGGCTTGGATAAAGGAGGTGTTGAAGCCGTAGGCGGAGTGGTTGTGGCCCGATATGGAGCTAATCCTTTGGAAGTAATCAATAACGTGAAAGAAAAAATTAAAGAAATTGAAACAGGATTACCTTCTAAGATACTGGATGATGGGTCGGTATCAAAGGTTACGGTGATTCCTTTTTACGATAGAACCGGATTGATTAAGGAAACGCTGGGTACACTTGAAGAAGCTCTATCTCTGGAGATTCTGATTAGTATTATTGTGGTAATCATTTTAGTACTGAATCTGCGCGCTTCAATTCTGATATCCAGTTTATTACCCATTGGTGTTTTAATGACCTTTATTGTGATGCGTCGATTTGGTGTGGATGCTAATATTGTTGCTCTCTCTGGTATTGCCATTGCCATTGGGGTGATGGTTGATGTGGGAGTGGTATTCACCGAAAATATCATCAGACACCTGGATATGGCCAAAAATATAGGGGCTAGAGGAAAGCAATTGTTAATGGTGATATACGATTCGGTAACCGAGGTGGCATCAGCAGTGATTACTGCACTGTTGACCACGGTAGTGAGTTTTTTACCGGTATTTTTCATGGAGGCTGCCGAAGGTAAGTTATTTAGACCATTAGCCTTAACCAAAACATTTGCCATGATATCGGCCCTGATTATTGGGTTAGTTATTATTCCAACACTGGCACATCTAATATTTTCAATAAGGTTTAATAAACAAAAAATAACTCAATATGTGAGTGTAGTTCTTGCTTGTTTAGGGATTGTGGTTTTGTTTATATCTCCATCAATACTTCCAGTGGCATTAATAGTACTTGCAGTAAATAACTTTTTTGCCAACAAGTGGGATGAAAGTAAAAAGCAGTATGTGAACTATATAAATATTGCTATTACACTAATGGTGGTAGTCTATTTTTTAACCTATGAATGGTTGCCACTTGGGGCTTCGAACAGCATGTTCATTAATTTCATATTTGTAATTATCATTATTGCAGTGGTTTTAGGTGCTTTAATGACGGTAGTGCATTACTACCCAAGGATTTTACAGTGGTGTTTGGCTAACAAATGGCAATTTTTAAGTATCCCTGTTTTTATCGTTTTGTTTGGTCTTTTCACCTGGCAAGGAGCCAATAAAGTGTTTGGGTTTCTTCCCGAAAATATTAAAGCAAGCAATGGCTGGCAGTCGTTTGTCAGGATGTTCCCGGGTACTGGTAAAGAATTTATGCCTTCACTGGATGAGGGTTCCTTTTTGTTAATGCCAACTACCATGCCTCATTCAGGTATAAAAGAAAACATGGAGGTTATCCGTAAGGTCGACATAAATGTAGGATCAATACCAGAAGTGGAAAGTGTGGTTGGAAAATGGGGAAGAGTGAATTCAGCGTTGGACCCTGCACCCACTTCAATGTTTGAAAATATCATCAATTATAAGCCTGAATATATGCTCAATGAGGATGGTAACAGAATCCGGTTTAAAGTAGATCATGGAAACTTTATCCTGAATTATGCCATCTCTAAAAACGACTTAAAGGATAGTGCGGAAAGAGGAGTGGAGTTCAGTAAAGGCGTTCGATATGATAATGAATCTAAGGAAATATTGGTTTTTGCAAATGACAAATGGAACTCTGCTCATGAGTATATTCAAGCTAATGTTATCCGTACCATAATGATCCATTTACAGCAGTATCTTGTGTTAGATAAAAATGGAGAGTATCTTCGTCAGTGGCGTAAACATATCAAATCGCCCGATGATATCTGGCAAGAGATTGTGAAGAACTCGAAAATACCCGGATTAACTTCTGCACCAAAGTTACAACCCATTCAAACCCGTTTGGTGATGCTGCAAACCGGTATGCGTGCGCCTATGGGTATTAAGGTTTACGGTCCTGATTTGGAGAGTATTGAAGCGGTAGGATTTCAATTGGAGAAGTATCTGCAGCAAGTTCCGGGTGTTAATAGGGCATCTGTTTTCGCAGATCGGGTTGTGGGTAAACCTTACCTCGAAATTAAAATTAACCGCAGAGCTATCTCTCGCTATGGATTGACCATTCAGGATATGAATAATTACCTGAGCGGAGCAGTGGGAGGCATGAAGCTGGGGTCAACCGTTGAAGGCAGAGAGAGATTTCCTATTCGTGCCCGCTATGCCCGTGAGTATAGAGATAATCCCGATGATATTGGTAAAGTTCTTATCCCTACGCCATCAGGTGTTCAGGTGCCTTTACGTGAACTTGCAGATATTACCTATACCAGGGGACCTCAAATGATAAAGAGCGAAGATACTTTTTTGGTAGGCTATGTTATTTTTGATAAAAATGAAGGGCATTCCGAGGTAGATGTGGTTGAAGATGCACAAGCTTTTCTGAACAAAAAAATAAAAGATGGTGATTTAATTATCCCTTCTGGTGTAAAGTATGTTTTTACGGGTAATTACGAAAACCAGGTAAGAGCCACTAAACGATTAATGCTGGTGGTGCCTGTTTCATTAATGATTATTTTTTTAATTCTCTACTTTCAGTTCAGATCGGTACTTACTGCATCCATGACTTTTACCGGGATATTGGTAGCTTTTTCGGGTGGTTTTATTATGCTTTGGTTATATGGGCAGGGTTGGTTTATGAACTTTGCTTTTGCCGGAATCAATATTCGCGATTTATTTCAGATGCATACCATCAATCTGAGTGTTGCGGTGTGGGTAGGTTTTATTGCGCTCTTTGGCATTGCTACTGACGACGGAGTAATAATGGGTACATATTTAAAACAGGTTTTTGAACGAGAAAAACCGTCCACAAAAGAGGAAGTCAGAAAGGCTGTGCTTCATGCAGGTATTCAGCGAGTACGGCCGGCCATGATGACAGCAGCAACAACTATTATTGCATTGATTCCTGTATTAACCTCAACAGGTAAAGGGTCAGATATTATGGTTCCGATGGCTATCCCTTCGTTTGGCGGTATGATCATTCAGGTGATGACTATGTTTGTTGTTCCTGTGCTTTATAGTATGTGGCAGGAGAATAAGATAAAGAAGAATTTAAATGCAAATCATAAGTAAAATGAAACTAACGAAATATGATATAGCCATAGTTCTTATTCTGATATTTGGTCAGATCGGAAAGGCGCAGGGTGGATTAGACCAGTATATGACTATAGGGGCTGAAAACAATCCCGGATTAAAGGCAAAGTTTAGCGAATATATGGCAGCTTTAGAAAAAGTACCCCCGGTTGGTGCATTGCCTGATCCAACATTAGCCTTCGGTTATTTTATTCAGCCTATTGAAACAAGGGTGGGGCCGCAAAAGACAAAATTATCAGCCTCGCAGATGTTTCCTTGGTTCGGTACACAAAACTCTAAAAAAGAAGTTGCCGGTGAATTAGCAAAAACGAAGTATGAAGCCTTTCAGGAAGCTAAATCGAAACTGTTTTACGAGATAAAATCCACCTGGTATAATCTGTATTTTACCCGGAAGGCTATAATGGTGATGCGCGATAATATTAAGATTATCAATACTTTTAAAAACCTTGCCTTAATAAAAATAGAATCTGGTAAAACATCAGCAGTAGATGAATTAAGGGTTGAAATGGAGGTGCTTGATCTCGAAAATCAGCTTTTGCAGTTAATCGATAATCTTTCGGTACAAAAAGTGACTTTTAATAATTTGTTGCATGAGGATGTTAATGCCGTGATAGATATTCCGAATGATTTAAAACTTAAACCAATGACTGCTGCAAAGGAAGCTATTTTGGACAGTATTAAACTCAACAATCACCAGGTTTTGCAATTGGAATTTCGTGAAGCATCCTATATGTATCAGCAAAAAGTGGCAAAAAAGATGGGGAAACCCAGCTTCTCTGTTGGAGTGGATTATATCATTACAGGCAAATCATCCAATAGTATGCTCGCCCCGGGAGAAGCAGGTCAGGATGCTTTTGTGTTTCCTAAAATAGGAGTCACGATACCCTTATATCGAAAAAAGTATACTTCGTTGGTGAAAGAAGTGGTATTTATGCAGGACGCTGTTGAAAATAAAAAGTTAGATAAAGTGAATGTGTTAGAAACCATTTACGAACGTGCTTTTGCTGATTATACAGATGCACAAAGACAAATTGAATTGCATAAAAAACAACGTGATATTGCAAAAAAAGCCTTACGGATATTGGAATCAGAATATGCCGCCGAAGGGCGTAATTTCGAAGAGATATTACGTATGGAAAGGCAGGTGTTAAGGCATAGTCTGGAATTGGAAAAATCAAAGAGCGATTTGAATGCTTCTACTGCTTTTATTCATTATTTAATGGGCAAGTAAAAAATATGCATTTAATTAAGAGTATGGCCAGTACATTCCTGATAGCAATCGGTAAAGACACAGAGTAGCATGATTGAAGTTGGCATTGGTTATTAGAATTCTGCTAAATTAAAAACAAATGAAAAATATAAAACAAAATATAAAGGAAAATTACAAAGTTGTAGTTGGCATGTTGATTCTGGGATTATTAGCCGGATATTTTATTGGCAAATCTTCAAATCCTGAAATCAATACAGCAACACATCTACATAATGAACCATCAATACATCAAATCTGGACTTGTTCAATGCATCCACAAATTAAGCAGGATAAACCAGGGAAATGTCCTATTTGTAGTATGGATTTAATTCCACTTGAAACCGGTAATTCTCAGGGACAGGCAGTAAATCCAAATGAAATCCAAATGAGCGAGTCCTCCATTAAATTAGCTGACATTCAGACAATGTTGGTGAAAAAAGACTACTCCAATAAGGAAGTGTATTTATTAGGGAAAGTGAAGCCCGACGAAAGAAATATAGCGGAGCTTACCTCTCGTTTTGGAGGACGTATTGAAAAACTGTTTGTGAACTTTACAGGGCAAAATGTTTCTAAAGGCGAAAAATTGGCAACCATTTATTCTCCTGAACTTGTTACGGCTCAAAAGGAACTCCTGGAAGCTGTGGTTTATAAAGAATCAAACCCATCTTTTTATAAGGCCACCCGAAATAAATTGAAATTGTGGGATTTAACCGAAGCACAAATTGATGGAATAGAAACAAGGGGAGAGCCACAGAATTATTTTAATATTTTATCGCCTATTTCCGGTACAGTTACAATGCGTCATGTGTCATTAGGTGATTATGTAAAAGAGGGAAATGCCTTATTTGAGGTGATTAACCTTAAAAAAGTATGGTTGATGTTTGAAGCTTATGAAAGTGATTTAGTCTGGTTGCAAGAGGGTGATAGAGTGACATTTACGGTTCAGTCATTGCATGGAAAGGAATACACTGGGAGAGTGGCTTATATTGACCCTTTTTTAAATGCAAAAACACGAGTTGCTAATGTGAGGGTGGAGGTAGATAATCCTAATCTTGAACTGAAACCGGAAATGTTTGCCAATGGAATTATAAAACCCAAAATTTCAGGAGATAGAAAGGATTTGCTCATTCCTAAAACAGCTGTTTTGTGGACCGGAAAGCGATCTGTAGTTTATGTGAAGGTTCCAGATCGGGAAATGGCTTCATTTATCTATCGAGGAATAACCCTGGGACCTGAGGCTGGTGAGTTTTACATTGTGAAGGAAGGACTAAAAGAAGGGGAGGAGATTGCAGTGAATGGTGTATTTAAAATTGATGCAGCTGCCCAATTGGAAGGTAAACCGAGTATGATGAATCCTGAAGGTGGTCAGGTATCCACCGGGCATAACCATGGGGAGATGAATATGCAAGATGATGCTCAGAAAGAACATACCCAAATGAACATGTCCGATGAAAATACAGGTCATAAAATGGAAGCCAATTTAGAACATGCTATGTTTAAAGTATCCGGTAACTGCGAAATGTGTAAAGAAACAATAGAAAAAGCAGCCATGAATTTAAGCGGAGTGAATGTGGCAGAATGGGATATGGAATCCAGGGCAATTCATGTTTCATTTAATCACGACAAAACCAGCTTGGATCAAATTCACAAAGCTATTGCTGCAGCTGGATACGATACAGAAAAAGAAAAAGCGTCTGAAGAGGCTTATAATAATCTTCCATCCTGCTGTCAATACACAAGATAGCAGTTGAATATGAATGATTTTTTGGCGGCAATAATTTAAAAAATTAAGGAATGAAATGATTCAAAGCATATATCCGGCATAGAAAAGCAGAGAATGAATATAAATTATTTGAATATGTTTATTAACAAAAACAGTAGAAAATGAAACAGAAAATGAAATTGAGTTTAGGTATCCTGATATTAATGTTGGGATTGGTAACCTTTGGATGCGGTAACAAAAGAACAAAGGAAAAGGTAAAAACAGAACAACAAACAACAGAAGTAGTTTATACCTGTCCGATGCATCCCGAAATAGAAAAAAGTGAGCCCGGAGATTGCCCTGAGTGCGGAATGAAACTGGTTGAGAAAAAATCAGATACGGAAGAATCACACGAAGGTCATATGCACTGATGTAAGTGACTTGAGATTTAAAACCCCGGAAAAGGATGAAACCTGATCCGGGGTTTTATAGCTATTCCGCTATGAGGTTGGCGTTAATTATTTTAATATAATCAAATACCGGCTATAGCCTTAATATCTTCAATGATTTTATGGGCCAATGCATTTGCCTCATTCATCGAAGGAGCCTCTGAATATATTCTGATAATCGGTTCTGTATTTGATTTTCTAAGATGTACCCACCTGTCCGGGAAATCAATTTTTACACCGTCGATATCATTGATTTTTTCCGATTGATATTTGGTTTTGATATCGATTAAAATCTGATCAACATCTAAATCCGGAGTTAACTCAATCTTATTTTTTGAAATGAAATATTCCGGATAGGAAGCTCTAAGTTCAGAGCACGATTTTTTAGATTTAGCCAGATGTGTTAAAAACAATCCAATACCTACTAAAGCATCTCTGCCATAATGAGAAGCAGGATAGATAACTCCTCCATTTCCTTCACCACCGATTACAGCATGGGTTTCTTTCATTTTGGTAACTACATTCACCTCGCCAACGGCAGCAGCGGTATACGAACCTCCATGGTTTTCAGTAACATCACGTAAAGCACGTGTTGATGAAAGGTTAGAAACCGTATTTCCTTTATCCTGACTCAAAATGTAGTCAGCAACAGCAACCAGGGTGTACTCCTCACCAAACATCGAACCATCTTCGTTGATAATAGCCAATCGGTCCACATCCGGATCAACCACAAATCCAACATCCGCTTTCTGATCTTTAATCAGTGCAGAAATTTCTGTCAGATTTTCAGGAAGAGGTTCCGGGTTATGAGGAAACTGTCCGTTAGGTTCACAGTATAATTCAATAACTTCGTTTACCCCAAGCGCTTTTAAAAGGGGAGGTAAAAAGGTTCCTCCAACAGAGTTAACACAATCGATAGCCACCTTAAAATTTGCTTTTTTTATGGCATCTACATCCACCAGTTTCAAATTACAAACATGGTCAATATGCTTTTGTAAGTAGGTGCCATCTTCTTTTTCGCTACCCAAATCATCCACCTCGCTAAAGTTGAAAGACTCTTTCTCAGCTATTTCTAATATTTTTTCACCGTCAGCAGCACTCAAAAACTCACCCTTATCATTTAGTAACTTTAGAGCATTCCACTGTTTAGGATTGTGACTGGCTGTAAGTATAATACCTCCATCAGCCTTTTCCATGGCCACAGCTAATTCTGTGGTAGGAGTGGTGGATAACCCCAGATTGATCACATCTATTCCCGAGCCCATTAAAGTACCAACTACAATTTTATCAACCATAGGACCCGAGATTCTTGCGTCTCTTCCTACTACAATTGTAATTTTTTCTTTTTGCGCATTATTCTTTGCCCAAACTGCATAAGCAGCTGTAAATTTCACAATATCAAGCGGACTTAATCCTTCGCCAGGATCACCTCCAATGGTACCTCTGATGCCGGAAATTGATTTTATTAATGTCATATTTTTATTGATTTAGTATCAGGATTTATTTCTAAAATGTAAAGATGCGGAAATGCAGCAAAAAAATAAAGGATTAAAGTCGATAAATAGTTTTTGCTTCCTTTTTGAAGAGAGTAAATAGTATTTAAGGAACGGTTCTGAAGGACAGCTCGTTTATAGAGAACCGTTCCGGAATTCCGGCATTTGAGAAGCAATAGCGTTGCAGGTTAACTTTCGGAACGGTTCTATATAATCATCAATTGAATCAGAACCGTTCCCTGACTTTCCTGAAAGTACTAATTAACACTACGTTTGACACCCGGGATGTGCATGATGTTATTTAAGGAACGGTTCTGATGGGCAGCTCGCTTATAGAGAATCGTTCCGGCATTCCGGCATTTGAGAAGC
>JBNKRV010000056.1:0-3774 GCA_050296935.1 Marinilabiliaceae bacterium
TGGTGTGTGGGCTGGGGGTTAGAGACCCTCGGCTACCCGATTATGCTGGTTATTTGTTAAGTTTTTTTGAACAATAAGGCCTAGTAACCCAAGAATAAATAATAGCAAAGATGGTGGTGAAGAAATTGTGGCTATGTCAGCCGTTACTAACATATCTGTAACAAATGCGCCATTTCCCGTAATACTTAAATAAAATTCACTTATGCCACCTTCATTTACATACATATCTCTAGGGATGTAAACCGAATGAAATGTATCTCCTAATAAAGAAACATTAAAGATAATATTTGTTAGGCCTATAAAACCAAAGGTTTCATTTTCTTCGATTATTCTGAATTCTATAGATTCACCTGGATCCCAAAAGTTATCACTAAAACTCATATCAATTATTATGTTATTTATCCTACTTCCAGGTACACCAAAATCTGCTGTCACATAAATTGGGTCTGTTACTATATTTGGTAAAGATAGGCTGTGACTTGCCGTAATTAATGATCCATAAGAAACTTGTGAAGTTATTATGAGTAAAATAAATACAAAATATTTTTTAGTTACCATTGTTTTATATCTCCATGTATTAAAGTTACGTTTTTGGCATAACGCCCAGTCTAAAAGGTGAGCGCCAATGCACTTATCGAAGCGGCATCAACAGTGCCGCGAGTCCTTTAAAGGCCATTGTTATAACTGCTAATGTGCATGTTGCCTCAGACCCTTGAAGCGGGTGGGTTTTGGTTTTTTGCGATTTATGAAAAATACAGCTCTACCCGAATAAAAGCAAGGGTTTCGTTTCGTAAGCCGTTTCTTTTTAACGGTTGCTGATACACCAATGCTTTTTTTTTTAACGAATAACCGTTTTGTTCAAAGCTTGCCTTATAATGATTAGACCTGCATGCTTTTTTACTGTTTGTTTTGAAACCGTTATTTCAAAAACTGTGATTGTTTTTATTGAAACAACCTGAACAATTTTCTTTTTAGTTATAACACCGCAAATCAGCCGACCATTGTATCGGGGGAGGACTGTGGCATTCGCCACAGCCGCAGCATCGCGAAAATGGGTCGGCTGAATTCGCTTTGTTATACGGCATCTTGTTTTCTCTTAATACCCAAACCAATTAATAGAAGCTTTTGACTAATTAGAGTAACTGAAATGATAAATATATTTCTTTCACCTTCTAACCACTCCCTATTTGCCAATGGCTCCTCTGTGTTGCCATTTTTTAACGTTGATACATACGTTAACTTATTACAAAGCTTGGAAATTGACGGTTCGCCAAAGCTAAGTTCCAAATGATAATGGGCAACTTCATTTCTAAGTTGGGCAATAACAAGAAGATCTTGATACAAAGCTTTGGGAATCAACTCCAGCGCATAACATAAATCGGCTCTAGCTGAAAAACTTCCAATTGGTCCTTTTATATCAATCAGCTGATCAGAAACACTGCTTGTTCTTAATTTTCTCTTTAAGATTGACGCTAGGCATGCGTCAATATAACTAGCTGCAACCAGGATTAGAGGCAGATCCTTTTCATTTTTCATAACCTCAAAGAATTTTTGAGTATCTTTTGACAAATGCTCTATCGGTAATATCTTTCTTTTTGGGATTCTCCCGCCCTCCTTTGCCGTATAACGTTGAATTCACTGCTTTCACGCTGTTTGTGAAATTCAGTGTAATGATTGGTTATCATTTATCTTTTCTCAATTGTTGCTGAGTATAAACCAGCGCATATTAAACTCATACCACCTGTTAAGTTGAAAGCTTTTGTAAATTTAATAGATCTAAGTAATTCGCTGGCTTTAGATGCTAGTAATGAATAAAAAGTAACATTTATTAAAGCAAGACCCAAGAAGGTTATTGCCAAAACACCGAATTGAAATAAAACGTTATTCTGGGAAGATATGAATTGTGGCATAAATGCAGAATAGAAAATTATACCTTTTGGATTCAAAGCATTAACGAGGAAAACATCCCTGAATAAAACCTTTGAATTATATTTTGATGCTTTAAATTGTTGAGCATTCAAACGTGAGCTTGCAAAAACCATTTTCCAACCAAGATACACTAAATATGCTGCACCGATATATTTGACAAAATTAAATGAGGTGGAAAAAACAGATAGCAATACAGTTAAACCGAGCAGTGAAAGAACAATACATATTGCATCACCAAGTATCACTCCAATAGATAACGGTAAACTGGCTTTACGGCCATGTGTCAAAGATTGCCCAACCACATAAATAATTGTCGGTCCAGGGATTATGAGAATCACGGTTGCTGTAAATACAAATGTGAGCCAGACTTCGAGTGGCATATTTTCCCTTTTATTATGTGTGCTAATAGATGATTATGTGACACGCACGAATATTGTGATATGCCTCATTATGCTCTCATTCATAAGTTAAATAATCAATGACCGCTTTTGCCCGAAGCGGACGTTCACTAATGCCGCCTAAAGCGCAGAGTAAGTCGGTCAAATTGATGTCTTTGTGTGTGCATTTTTCATGGCAGAATAATATGCAATAGTGTTTTCGTTCCACTTTAAGAGTTGTCTTGCTATTTTTTTTTGATCCAATTCTAGCTCTCTATTTTCTGCGACAAATTTATTTTGTTTGTAGATAAAATTTTGAAATTCATATACCTGTTGTTCGATCCTATACATCGGTTTTGTGTGTATTCCTGTAATACTTTCGAACTCTATCGGCTGGTTTATATCATAAATTGGTTTAACTCTATCCAAATGTTGAAAATACAATATGCCTTTTCCTGAAGGGTATGGCGGAAACGTATGTTTCGCCAAATATGAATCAAATTTATTGTAGTCGCCTACGAAGCCTGATTGAAACCTCATATTTTCAGACTTGGTCATAATCGGTTGGTAAAGGTGTATGGAAGGTTTAATGATTTGTTTTCTTATAAGTGGGTGCTTGATTTTCCTAGTAATTGAAAAATCACTTATATGCAACATATGATGATTTTCTCCATCAAGCATAGTGAAACAGCTTTTAGGAAAAGGGAAACCACAACGAGAGGAAAACAAAAATTCTGTGGACATATTCATGATCAGAATATTGTTTATCCTTAACCCCATACAAGAGGGTTGGCTATGAAATATTAATGATTCTGCTCCTATGGCATTTAAGCCAACCTCGTCACCAGGGAATGGGTAGATAGCAATCATTCGATCTTTTTGGCTAATTCTTGTCTTTATATGGAATTGAGGTTTGATATTAGTTGGGTTACCTTGGATGAAATGATATGCGATCCAAAGCCCTACGCGAATCTTATCCATCCAGTCCATAAAATCATCATATTCAATACTTGTGAGTGCACCTCTATCAAGTAACGTTAGCACATACGATTTAGCTCTATCTTCAAGGCTTGAGTATTCCTCATTGCAACTTTTACACGCAGGAACACAGAAATTATACCAATCAAATCTAATAGTTCGCCCGTCTTTAAAATTAGTGCCAAAATTTACAACCCTTTTTGGATCTCCAGTTAGCTTAAGCAGCCACTGAGGAAGTATGTGCTCTCGATTCTTTTCTTCTGGTGGGTTTCCACAAAAAACACAGAATCTATTAGAGGCCATTCATTATATCCATTGATGTGTAAGAGCTTAGCATTTATACAAAATGCGCAGCATGATGCATAAATGTCTGTTGGACTATGCCGCGATGGGCACACTCTTTATTAATAGGGGATTGTATTGCGGTGATCGTTTTATTGCACAACGCTTGATGACTCTGATGCCCATTTACCTTGACGTGTCGATGGAT
>JBNKRV010000057.1:0-3789 GCA_050296935.1 Marinilabiliaceae bacterium
TCCGTCAATATCCTTTTCGGTGTAGCGAAGTACAGAATCTAATCCCTTTTCCAATACGGTAGAAAAATCACCGTTAATCACATCATCAGGTTTAGCCATTCCTTCTAAAAAGCTCCCCATAGTTGAAGCAAAGGCAATGATAGGTTTCTTACCTTCTTTCAGCCTGTTTATGGCATGGTCGGCAACATCAGAGGCATTCAAACTAAAGAGCAATTGATTGATTACATTGAAGACTTTTGAGAAATACGGAATATTATCAACCCCGGCTTTCTCAGTTCCTTTGCGTGTTTCAACCTCTTTACTTTCGGCTGCTGCAATCTTATCAAGCTCATCAACCTGTTTGTTAATGTACTTCTCCTGGAACCCGATTATATCCCTAATGATTGAGGTTACTTTGTCTGCGGTATCGGCTTGCTCTTTGGCTTTTTCTTTTAGCTCGATGTAGTTGACTTCCACACCTTCAAAGGAGCGTTCACGCCTAATCATTTGCCCCTCTGAAACCAATTGTGCTGCTAACACTTCCTGTAATGCTACACCGCCTTTGGTAATGGCTTCAACCAAATCCTCTTTACTCATATTGGCATCACTCATTGAAGTCTTTTGAGCGTAAATCGGCATGTTATCTGGTCGTTTTGCAAAGGTGGCTGAAAGAAAACAAACGCCTTTGGTTTGCCTTAATACATCTTGCATAAACTCACCTGTATTGGAACTGCCCGAAGCGTTATGAGCTTCGTCCATGATTATGATATTACCGCTACTTGCAGCATTTAAAAACTCTTGTTTGGCTGGCTTTTTCGGCTGATTAAACTGCGAGTAAGTGGCACAAACAAAGTTGTAATTGTTGGGTACTTTCTTACCCTTGATAATCCTTTCTTGTGTAGGTTTTTCAGGAGCTGTATAAATGACTTCTCCGCTTTTGTCCTTAACATTGGTTTTGCTCTCTTTGGTGTTCACGATAAACGGAACCAGAGCAGAACTTCCAATGTCGGATAAATCCCGATAGAGGTCAGTAAACAGGTTAGGCTTTTCAGATAAAAACACAGGTTGCAGTCCGCTTTTAACACCGTAGCGGATTAAAGCTGCTGCCGTTCTTCCTTTACCGATTCCTGTTTGGTCGCCAACAATAATTCCCTGGCCACGCTTTTCAATATTGTAAATTGCCAAAGAAACAGCATCAATCTGTTCGCATGAAAGCGATTTTACAAGTTCGTCATTACTGTAATCGAGTTTCTCTGCAACAAAATCGAACAGGGGCATTCCGATACTTTTCTTTACTTTCCGGATAGCGATGTGCATTTCATGTCCCATTGAATCAGGTACAGTTGTATCCAGGATAAAACCCTTTTCGGCTGTTGGGATATAAGCCATGCCAAGCCCTTTATGACCGAACATTCCTTGTAAATACTCATGTTCGTTCTGAGCCAGCTTTTTGGTGCGGACAAAGCTTTTATTGTTGGAGGTTTTAAAGCCCAATTCAATAAGCCTTGCCGATATATGTTTTGGTGGAACGCTACCAAACTTTATTGTAATGCTGCTTTTGCATATTTTAATATCTGATTTCATACTATACTGCTATTGAATAAATATTCTTTGTTGTCCATTGGTCAGCCATAGCATCGGCAATTCCTTGAAAGGTTTTACTGCGAACTCTACGTCTTTCTTCATCACTTAAATCTCTTGCCTGATAATACCAAAGAGGTTGCCGTCTCCAACGTCTTTTCTTCTTATCGTACCAATGCTTGTATTCCAATTGGTCTTCATCAAGCATATCGGTTGGTTCTAGTAGTGGTAGGTTCTTTAACCACAAGCAAGTTGATTTCTTTGCATTATCACCAAAATAGTAGGGTTGAATGATTTGGTCAGGCTTGCGAATGGCAGTACTGATAACACCAATAGGGTTTTCAATGGCAATTTTATCAATGGGAGCTTTCATCAGTTTGCGGATAAAAGCCAATGCTTTTTTGCGTTCCTTTTGACGTTCCAGGTCATGCATCCACGCATTGCCCGATACTGTCAGGTAGGTGCATGGAGGAAAAGCAATCATCATATCCCAACCTTTATCCAATTGGTTCAACACATCACCCTGGATGTGCCATTCGGGATGTTCCCCTGTAGTTGGAAGAATATCACAGCTATAAGCTTCATGCCCCCGACTACGGAGAGCCATTGTAACGGTCTGGCTTTCTTCACAAGCTACCAAAATGCGTAGCTGCTCACTCGTAGGAATACCTCCCAAGAATAACTGCTTTTGCCTAATGACTATGGCTTTTGCTTTAAGTTTTAATATTGTGCTAACACCATTTTTCATATTAAGCAGGGGAATTAAAAAGTAGTGGAAAACCTTCTTTCAGGAGTGGCAAAAGGTTTTTAATGTCAGTATTGGGAAGTGTTCTGTAACCAAAATCAGGGATGAAAAGTCTTAACTGATTCCAGTTAATAACAAATTGAGCTTTCCTATAATTCCACCTGTCTTTCTGGTCGTATCTTGCGGAGAAATGAGAAACAACATCACCGTATTTATTGGGATTCTCAAACACATCTTCTATTTGATAAGCTCCTTTGATATTCTTTAAATAGTCCACAATTTCATTATGGATTATTTCATAACTCTTGTTTGTATTCACGGAAGAGATTTGTTTTTGCTTTATCAGGATGGCTTTAGCACGAAGTTTAATAACCTTCACATCTTTGGCTTGAGGTTTTGTACTTGTGCTGTTTCCTAAACCAACCCTGTCCCAAAGTTCTTCATGGGTATTGACAACGGTGCTGTGCAATTTATTTTTAAGTGGAGCTGCTCCATCAGGAACTGCTTTTGCTCCATCTATCAAAATCAATCGAGTATTGATTGAAGTTCCTTGTCTGGAGTAAAGCTTTTTGCCGTTAATCGGGATAATATTTTCAACGTTGTAAAAGTGATAGAGATAATTCAGGAAAATGCGGTTAGTTCCTGCGGTTACACGACCATGTTCGTCCCAAGTGGTATGACCGCCTATGATAATAGCTGCCTTACCATCATCCTTCATGCAACGCAAAGCGTTTAATGCCATAGCATGTTCCAATCGCTTGATTTTAAACTTTCCGAAAAGTTCAGGTTGTGAAAGCGAACCGAAAGGCGGATTAGTAACTATACCGTCAAAAGTTCTGTCATAAGCTGCCGGAGGTTTTAACGCATCCCAAGAGCTGACCTTTGCGAAAGGTTGTTCTTTCAGGTTGGCAAGTCTTACATCGTCCAGCTCGTTAACATGGGTATAGTGATACGGCAAAGCAATGGTTAAAAGTCCGTTCCCTGCCGATGGTTCTAAATATCTTGGAAAATCGTTTTTGTCATTGGTAAGATGTGCATTGCCGACAATTTTACCCTTTGTGCTTCCTTTTACGATATTCTTAAAAGCTTTGTAGCCTGATAAGCTACCTGATTTTAAGATATAACTCGATGCCAGGAACGAAATGGGTGCCGGAGTAGAATACTGCTGCATCAACACGCTCATGCTTGTGCGCATGGATAGGTTAACCTGTGATTGATACAGGGCTACAATATCAAGGTATTTTTCGTAAGTGGTTAACGAACTGTCGTGTGCTATCTCTCTTGCATTAAGGATTATTGCCAGTTCGGTAAATTCTTTCACCAAGTTTTTATTGGCAATACCGAAGCTTTTGGCAATGCTTTCAATAGTGGTTTTAGAGTGCTTACGTCCGCCTTTAAAATCCTCACGAATCCTTGATATGTAGCCCTTTTTATCCATGAACAAACCAGAACTACATGATTGTGTGAGCCAAATAGAAAAGACC
>JBNKRV010000058.1:0-6029 GCA_050296935.1 Marinilabiliaceae bacterium
GGGTGTAGAAAAATTAAAACATAAAAAGTAACATGGTTCACGACGCGCTTCTACGCTCATAGAACTGTATTTTTAGACCATAGCCACAAAAATATTCACGTAGGATCGCATTTTGTTCAGAATTATTAATCATTTATTACCCTTCAAAATATCACCTTAATTTTTCTACAGCCTGAACGCCATGCACAGCGGGAAATATAAGTGGAGGCGCAGCCGGAGCTTATATTTTTCCGTTGATGCAACTTGTTATAAATTATTTTTTGCAAAATCATATAGCCTTTTATCGATTAAATTATCAATAGATGTTTTAACTAATTGCAACGAATAAGACTGCAAAATACCATTTTCAGAGCTTCTTAGCTGATAAATAGCATTAGTAACTTCTCCTAACCTATCTTGAGATAATGCTAATTGATGGGAAATATAATTATTTGGACTGAAATTAATATTAGTAAAATTATCTTTATTAGATGACGAGGAAAGACTAATAGGAATTATAAAGTCTTTTCTTGGTTCATTTATTCTGAAGGCAAAAAAACCATTACCGCTTTTCTCAATAACCATAATTTGAGAAATATACGTTCATCCTATTAGTTTAAATCCTTCCCATGCTCCAACATAGTCAGAAGCCACACTTGCTGAGTGTAAAAATACCAGGAATATGAGTATGGGAATTTTCTTCATGATTTATAACGCTCAAATAACCGGCGCAAATGGAGCGTCAGCGGAATTTGCATCCGAGTTAATTTGCTTGTTCGGTGATTTCGGAAACAAATAATCGTAATTATGTTGCTCCATTATATTTTCCACATATTGGACACTCCAAATGATGAGATGCCCCTGTCAATTTTGCTTTGCATCTTGAGCATTGACAACTATTTAATACGTCTTCAAAATCTTTGTAGTTGTCAAACTCCACATCCCTTGCAATAAATGAGCAACTGTAGCCTTCTTTCTCAAATTCATAATCGGGACTATACATCACCTCGGCGATTGCCAATCTTGTTTCCCCAGTGGGAAAGGGCCTTTCATCTACATAGTCTTCAGGCTTTCTTGGAAAATCGTTAAGAATTTCATAGAAAACATCAACAAGTTGCTTTTTGGGTAAATTTCTTGCCCATTCAATAAATTTATTTCGATCAGTCATTATTTATTCACCGAACGCCTACAGCAGAGTAAAACCGCAGCGAAGCGGAAAACTGCTCCGGTGATGCTGATTGTTAAGAGGCATTAGCACGCTCTGCCTCGTCTAATTTCTTTATGGCAAACTCACCCCTTTCAGATACAGCGTGTGAGCTATCTGAAGCAAAGCGTTCGGCAAACACTCTGGCTTTCATACCTAGATTGCCCAACTCTCGTATTAGAACCTCTGCTGAAACACGCCTAACGATGGATGAACTATCTTCAGATGATCTTTTTAGTAAGTCTATTAGTGGAGTTTCAATTTCTAACTTCCGCTCGCCAACGATAGGTTTGAGCCTGCCTTCACAGTATCTAATATCAGTCCACACCCATTTTCGGCCTTCGATCCATACAACCCGCCCTTCAAATAAGCTACGGTATGCCTTAGCTCGAACCGAAGGCTGAATAGCGTATTTTGCTATTTCTTCAATTCGCCCATCAAGTATCGGAGTGCGACCAAGCTGAGAAAAGAGTGATGGCATAGGCCCTGAAGTAGACAAAATTAATTTAGACCGAAGGGACTTTGCTATCTCTTTTTCACAGATAATTTTCAGAAGAACCTCTTTATCTGCTTCTTCTATCCTACCCCATGAGTTCCAATTGGAAAGGGTGACGCATAATGCCTCTACTACATATTCAGGATCAGTCGACCTTGCTATCTCAGGGAGCTTTTCCCTTGCGGCTTTACGGACTTGAGGTACCCAATCATTGAGCCTACGAACTGCAAGAGAAAAAAAGAAAGTGTTCGGTGCTGCTCCAGACAGGGCACGCAGTGCTTTTTCGCGTTTGTAACCATCCCAGCTAATAAGATCAAGCCAAGTTACTAATTCCTTGGGTTTTGACCATACCTTCCACTTAAGGGGAATTGATTCCCTTAAAGCGGCAGAGAATTCTGAACGAATAAATCGTTCCCAGTAATCAAAACTCGAAAGAGGCAACTGAGAAGTAACTTCAATTAGTTCAGACATATCAGCTACGACTTTACTACCCGAGTTTATCGAGCTAGCAAAAGTTCTCACTGCTGAAATAATCTTATCTTCCATAATCTGTGATTGTTGCACCAACTATTCTTGCCTCTTAACGCTCGGCTTAGCGGCTCGCGCTGCCTTTGGTAACGTGAGCGGCACTCTGGTGCCGCGAGTCCGTTTTGAGCCACTTGTTATAACCGCTTATTTGCATGTTGTCTCAGACCCTTGAAGCGGGTATGTTTTGTTTTTTTCGACTTATGAAAACTACCGCTCTACCAGAATAAAAGCAAGAGCTTAGTTTTGTAGGCCGTTTCTCTTTAATGGTTACCGATACTCAAATGCTTTTTTGTTATCGAAACCGTTCTGGTTCAAAGCTTGCCTGATAATGATTAGACCCGCATGCTTTTTACTGTTTGTTTTAAAACCGATATTTCAAAAACTGTGCTTGTTTTTATTGAAACAACCTGACCAAATTTTTTAGTTATAACGCCTCGCATCACCGGAAAAATGAAGGTGCAGAGCGAAGCGGCGCAGCTTTATTTTATCCGGGTGAATGCGTTTGTTATGCGCTTTTAGTTTCAATTTCGATTGCATTTTCTACCACATAAAGTTGACCATCGTCATGAGCCAAACCCAAATAATGGAGCAACTTAACAGAATTAATTTGTTTGAGCGCCCATAAGCAAGCTATTTTTTGATATTGAAGACCTGATGCCCAAGCTTTTTCAGCCAAACTCTCAGTTTCATTTGAGTTTAACTTTGCTAAAGACAAAAGTGACATTCTTGATGTGTATTCGTCTTTGAAATGTACTGTTTCAAGCAATATATCTTCTGCTTCTTTAATTTTTCCTTTTATATCTCCAAGGGCGATGACAAATAAAGGAATCGCATCTTCATATTTTGAGACTATGACTTTTGAAGCCAAGAATATTATTAAATCCTCATTTTTTGGTATTTCATTAAAAACACTCTCCTCTACATGTGTTGCAGAAATTAGAAAGAATGTAGCGTCAAGTAAACTAGAAGAGTAATCGCTAATTTCTGCAACACCCACAAAGCCCTTTACTAAGGTGAATAGATTTTCTCTTAAATCGTAATCTTGCAAGTCATTTACAAAATGCTCGGCATAATTTCCTTCATGCTGTTTAGCCCACTCTCGAAAATTAGTATTCATATTTATCGCGCATAACGCCCAGCTCAAAGGAGAGCGAGCGACAGCGAGCGAATCCTGTGAAGCTGATTGTTAGCGAGTTCATTTAACATTTAGCATCATTTTCACTTTTCCAATAGTCGCCTGATATAGATCGCTTTTACAAGATCGATTAATAACGCCGAATTCGAGTTTATTATCATCTTTGACTAATTGAAGACCTAAAACTCCTACATCGGAACCCTTTTTATAACTATATGTAAGCCATTTTACATTGGATAATTCTAATATCCATTTTGAATACATTGATGAGTTACTGTCAAACACAATACTTGGCTTATAACCCATTTTTGGAGATGTATTCACAAATATGTTTTTCTTAACACCATCAAGACTAGAAAAAGCTACAGATACGTTACCGGGCTCAATCTCTTGACACCTGACTAAGTAAAAGTCATTCGCACTTTCTAGTGGCGCAGCGTTTACTTGTCGATTTAGAAAAAGTAGCAATATAAATGCAACGTGTTGAGCTTTCATATCTACATACGCGCTAACGCTCAGCCTCAAAGGTGAGCGTCACAGCTCTCACCGAAGCGGCACCAACAGTGCCGCGAGTCCTTTGAAGGCTATGGTTATGTGTTTCCATTTGCTATAGCCCTATACCGACCTAAGACATATTTATCGTAAATTTCTTTTGATTTTTCCTCTGCCTTTTCTTGAGAGATTAGAGCCAACTCTATAAATGCTTTTAGCTCTGGAATATGGTCTACTCTCTCGGACTTAACTAAAGATTTAATTCTTTCTAAGCCCTTTGATTTTATACCCGTATAACCGCCTTGCCCCCAAGCTTGCATTATTTGACATGATATTTTAATCGCTGAACCTTCATGTAATAATTTGTAATTTAATTCATACCCCACTTTATCAACTGAACAGTCAATAAAATAAAATGGATCAAAATCCCCGTCTTCTGTACCAAAATCATCAAATAAACCGTTATAGTCTACGCATACATAATACATGTATAAAATATCTCGAATTGCATTTTCAGCGATGATGTATTTTTTTGATCGCACTTCTTCGGATGTTCCTCTCATAAAAATTCCTAACTACACATAACGTCCAGCCTCAAAGGTGAGCACCACAGCTCTCACCGAAGCGGCACGAGCAGTACCGCGAGTCCTTTGAAGGCAATTGTTATATTTTTTCTTTATCAAAACTACATGTAAACAATAGCTTACCTGAAACGTACACAGGGTCTACATGCTGAATTTCACCAGTTTCAGGATCACTTATCACCACTCCAAGCTGTGCGATTTCTACTGCATTATTCCCCTCATCTTCAATAATCTCATTACTAGTCATAAATTCATCATGCTCTAAAAATAGGTATTGGATCTCACTGAATTCAGATGTGGCTTCTAAATATCCTGATATGTTTTTAATTCCTAGGCTCGAATTCATGAATGGATATTTCAAGCAAACACTTCCCCAAAAACTGCCGCTAACATCATGCACTTCGTATTTTTTACCTATTTCAATCATTTTGAAATATAACAGAATGATAAACGAGACCCCCGGGTCTCATTATCATGTTTTATGTTTATTTTTCACAGTAAATATCCCAAGCTATACTTAACCCCAAGCTCACTAAAGAACTCATAAGTGACACCTCTAAAACTGGGCCGCCCTGACTGCCTGTAGATTGCCAAAAACAGTAAATGTCTGTTGAGCATCTATTTTCGCGTAAAGTAGATAGCTCTTTTTCTTTTCCAGAAAGTTTATCGACGACAAATTGAATGTGCTCTTCGTTTTTATTGCTTTCCAAAACATCTTTGGTACTAAAACTCCAGTAGTGAAACTCAGTTTCATGCTTGTATTTAGATTGTTTGTCAATTTCGCGAAACTTCGTTGGTTCGACTCCAAGTATCTCTGTGATCCGATCCGGAGGTAGTTTTTCAGACAGGACTCGGAAAGACAAATACGTTCGGCTACACCCCATTTACTAAGATTCCATTTTCTATGCTTGTACTCAATTAAATATAACGCTGAAATAAACGGCCGCGCCCCGGCGGTAACGTGAGCGGCACGAGCAGTTCCGCGAGTTCGGTTTGATTTACCTTGTTATGCGCTTCAATCTCCACCGCCGCCTCCACTGTCACCACCACCTACATTAGTAAAATCATGACTTGATGCATCATGACTCCCAGATTCAGCAGAAGAATTTTGATTTATTACTGCGGCTAAAAAGATGAAATCAAGAAGGGGTATACCCGGCTTTTTAACCAGAGGCTTGTCCTGATTGAGGACTGAGAGAATGATGGCAGGACCAATCACAGGAATAAACCAAGCTAAAGCAACAATGTATGATTTTTGTTTTTTTTCAAAACAATCTGATCGAATAGTAAGATATGTGACCATTGATGATAAGTAGATCATCAAAATAGCGATAAAAGCCATTAGTGTAATTGCTATTAATTCCATTATTTACGCATACTGTTTACGCATAACGCCCACAATCACTGGAAAATTTAAGCAGCGTAACAGAGTGGAGTAGCTTAAATTTTTCCATGTGCATTGACCTTGTTATGTTTTACATTTAATACGGTTCTATATGCTTTTAAAACTAGCATATAACAAAATAAGGTCTGAATAAAAAAACCAATATAAATGGAAATTACTCCCGCTTTTTCTGGGCCACCAAATAAATTTATCGATACAAATATACC
>JBNKRV010000059.1:0-3120 GCA_050296935.1 Marinilabiliaceae bacterium
AGCGATCTTCTTCCTGAAAATTATTCAAAATAGCCCGCTATTCTTTAATGTGGAAACTTTATGATAGGACACATTGAACTCGCAAAATGCTCGTTTCATAATTTTCAGTTGAATCTCACTATTTATAGGCGGTCTGAAACAACGTTCTATTGAATACCTATATAATCTTGATTATATGAGATAAATCCAAAATTTTATGTCGAACTCAGGTTAATAGGCCGTTGGTAGCTGATTTTGCATAGCGTAACGATTATTAATTTGTGGTGTTTATCAAAATTATTAAGCAGATAACAGGTGAAAGATAGAGGAATGTTAAAATATTAACAAAATGTGATATTTGTGTTATAATTGTTTATATTTTTTATAATTGCAAAAAGAAGTTCTAATTTTGTGCAGGTAAAATAATGTTTGGTTTTTAGAGGTTTATACCACCTCCCTGTTATTAACAGACAGGATAATGAGAAATCTTATATCAAGGTTAAATTATGAAAATATTAAAGTTTGGAGGAACATCCGTTGGGTCTGCTCAAAGAATGAAAGAAGTAGCAGATTTAGTTTGTAACGGACAGCAGAAAATAGTTGTTCTTTCTGCTATGGCCGGAACAACCAATAGTCTGGTTGAAATTGCAAACTATCTTTATAAAAAGAACAATGAAGGTGCCAATGAGTTAATAACTGAGTTAGAGCAAAAGTATTACAAGGAAGTTGACGCGCTTTATAATACTGAGGAGTATAAGAATAAAGGAAAGGTGCTGATAGAATCACACTTCAATTACATCAAGTCTTTTACAATTGATATGTTTACCTCTTTTGAGGAGAAAGCCATTTTGGCTCAGGGAGAGTTGATCTCCACTGCCATGTTCCAGTTTTTTCTTGAAGAGAAAGGGGAAAGTTCGGTATTGATTGCAGCATTGGATTTTATGCGTATTGATAAGCATAATGAACCTGATTTCAATTATATAAAAGAAAATACCAGAAAAGTACTTGAAGAAAATCCGGGGAAGGAGATTTATGTAACTCAGGGATATATTTGCAGAAATGCCTTTGGAGAGATTGACAACCTGCAGCGTGGAGGTAGTGATTATACTGCCAGTTTAATTGGAGCGGCTATTGTTGCAGATGAAATCCAGATCTGGACGGATATTGATGGAATGCATAATAATGATCCTCGTTTTGTGGAAAACACGCATTCTGTAGCTAATCTTTCGTTTGATGAAGCAGCAGAACTGGCTTATTTTGGAGCAAAAATTCTGCATCCAACCAGTGTGTTGCCTGCTAAGTTGGCTAATGTTCCGGTTCGTTTACTGAATACGATGGAACCTAAAGCCAAGGGTACTTTAATTTCTTCACACCATGAAAGAAATCGTATTGCGGCCATAGCCGCTAAAGATAACATTATAGCCATTAAAATTAAGTCGGGCAGAATGCTGCTGGCTTACGGATTTTTACGTAAAGTATTTGAAATTTTCGAGAGTTATAAAACGCCGATAGATATGATCTCCACTTCTGAGGTAGGTGTATCTGTGACTATTGATGATGGTAAGCATGTGGATGATATCGTAAATGACCTTAAAAAATTTGGTACTGTTGATGTAGACTATAAACAGGTAATTGTTTGTATTGTAGGTGATTTAGTGGCTGATAATGTGGGTTATGCCAACAAAATATTTAGTGCATTAAAAGGAATCCCTATCCGGATGATCTCATACGGAGGAAGTAATTTTAATGTATCTATACTGGTTGATGATAAGAATAAAATAGATGCATTAAATGCATTGAGTGATAACTTGTTTTAATAGATAAAAGCAAATGAGCAATACATTTCCTGTTGCAAAATTTCAAGGTGTAGAAACGCCTTTTTATTATTATAATATGGATTTGCTTGGAGATACCCTTCAGGCTATAAAAACTGAATCAGAGAAGTACGGTTATCACATTCATTACGCAGTTAAAGCAAATGCTAATAAAAATATTTTAGAGCGCATTAAAGCTTATGGTTTGGGTGCTGATTGTGTAAGTGGTAATGAGGTATCGGCTGCTTTGGATGCTGGCTTTTCTGCTGAAAACATTGTTTTTGCAGGTGTTGGTAAATCGGATAGAGAAATTATTACAGGACTAAAAAACAGTATTGGCTGTTTTAATGTAGAATCTATTCCGGAACTTGAAGTGTTAGATGAATTAGCCGGAAAGGAGGGCGTAATTGCTAATGTGGCATTGCGGATTAATCCAAATGTAAAGGCGAACACGCATCATTATATCACTACAGGACTTGAAGAAAATAAGTTCGGAATTTATATCTGGGATCTTGAAAAGGTAATGGATAAAATAGATCAACTTAAAAATGTTTCTTTTCAGGGGATACACTTTCATATTGGATCACAAATAAATGATCTGGACTCATACAAACAGCTCTGTACACGTGTAAATGAATTGCAGTTGTGGTTTGAAAAGCGCAGAGCCATTCCTCGTATTGTTAATGTAGGGGGTGGATTAGGAATTGATTATGAAAATCCTGATGAGAAACCAATGCCTGATTTTGAATCGTTTTTTAAAATCTTTAATGATTTTCTGGAATTAAAAGAAGGTCAGGAGGTGCATTTTGAGTTAGGCCGTTCAGTGGTAGGGCAGTGTGGTACTCTTGTATCAAGAGTCATCTATGTAAAGGAAGGAGTGAATACTCATTTTGCTATTGTGGATGCAGGAATGAGTGATTTGATCAGACCAGCACTTTATCAGGCCTATCATAAAATTGAAAACCTTACCTCAACAGAGGAGGAAGATAAGTATGATGTGGTGGGACCCATATGTGAATCTTCTGATTGTTTTGGAAAGGCAGTCACGCTACCAAAAACAAAGAGAAATGATGTTATAGCCATTCGTTCAGCAGGGGCTTATGGTGAAATAATGGCAAATCGTTATAACTTAAGAGAGTTGCCTAAAGCATTATATTCTGATGAAATGTAAAATCTGGCAATAGGCCTTTATAACCTGAGTTCGATTAAAATTAGCGAGCTCAAAATTCAGTAAATGATTGATTTACAATATAAATTTTTGAGACATAGCGAGCTATGGTGATAAAATTTAGAGCCGTAAATCGATTATTTACTGAAAAGCTATGAA
>JBNKRV010000060.1:0-6940 GCA_050296935.1 Marinilabiliaceae bacterium
TAACCTTCTATGTTGTAATCCAAATTTACTAGATAGTTTTTTATTCATTTTCAATAACTTATGTTTTTACGCCCCTTTTCATCGGGCAATACGGAGCTAGAAGGTATTCTTTCCTTGGCAAAGTAATAATGGGTTCGATACCCATTATTACTTTAAAAAGAATCCTTTGCGTCGGTATAAAACTATCGCCATCGGTTCTTCCTTGGCTATTCAAATTTGAACTATAAAAACACCCTTCTATCAACGGACATTTCAAAGAAGCCGCATTGCTGTGTTCAATTTTTATAGGTAAGAGCTGTAGCCTGAGTTAAACAGACACCACAAGGTGCTGCAAGGTTAAAATAACAGTCTCTCGGTTACCTTTGAGTATTTTTATATTCAATTTGATTTTTTCATGCAACAACAGAGCTAATATATTCTTGCTCATTTAAAAGTACATATCTTATTCTATTTAATAATTTCTTTGCGATTCGTACAATTGACTCATTGGGCTCCATACGACTTCTCAACTCGCTATATTTTAAAGTCAATGCTGGATCGTGTCTTATTGCCACCCAGGCAGCCTCTATAAGAGATGCGCGTAAAGGTTTATTGGCTCGTCTTGTAATACGACCTGTTATTTCTTTTTCTCCAGATGAATTTGTAGTTGGAATCAAGCCAACATAAGAACTTAGTTTATCTAATCCTTTAAAACGTTTTATATTCTCCAATTCCGACAATAAAGTTAGTGCCGTTATAAGTCCTATCCCAGGCACACTGCGCAATCTTTTTATTATTGCTGTATAATCTGAATTCGCAGCTAAAAAACGAAATTGCCGATTTATCTTTAAAAGTTTTGCTCGTAAAAAGGTGACTGTGTCTAAGATTTCCTTTAGTACTGTGTTTCCATGATCTGTAACTGACTCAACTCCTTTAAGCCATTCAATAAACTTTCCAGACCAATATCTAGAAGCTGTATCTAATTCACGTGGCACCTTTACGCCTCGAAAATATAGAAGTGATTTAATTCGGTTTTTATGCTTTCCTAGTTCGCTTACAACACTCTTTCGGTAACGAACCAAGCTTCGTAATTCCTCCATTTTTTGGCTCATAATATAAATTCCTTCCAGTTCTTCGTTTCTTAAGGAACGAGCTAATTTTCGACTATCCCGACGATCTTCCTTTTGGCGTTTATCTTTATCGGTAGTAGGCACGTCTGCTGGATTTACAATTATATTATTAACCCCACATTGTTCCAGTGCCCTGTGTACACTAAAACCACAGAAACCTGCTTCATATACAGAATAATACGTTCCCCCAGGAAAGTTCTTTTGTAAATACCTGTACAATTGTGGTGCATCGGGGTCTTGTGTAAAAGTTTTGTAAACAACATCGCCTACAATTATTGTTATCGTCCAGCTTTTTTTATGTACATCAATTCCAATGTAAATCTTTTGTCCTTTAAAACTTATTGTCTTATTTTTCCTTTGCATAAACTTCTTGTTTTATAATTTGAAATTTGGATGTCTCTAATTTATAAAATCTTAGAAGTTTATGCTTTTACAAACATACAGCCTGAGTTCGTCTATAAAGTCTAACTACTGCGTTGTTGCTCAAAATCCAGATCCTCATATACGCTGGTATACTGCGGTTTGAGTTTTTTACAGGCCTTGTATTTAAACTTTATACTCCAGACACCCGACTTTGTGGACAGGCACTAATCACGATAATATTAAAGCTTAATTGATGCAGGTATAAACAAGAATATTTTGTTTCTCACCATAAATATTTCATCCTGTTGGGTTTCACGTTGCTTTGTTTTATAAGTTCTACTCACTACATTTGTTCTGAATCGTAATATGTGAATAATGAGAATAGCCATTTATGGAAAACAATTTTCTGATCTGTTTAAAGATAGTTGCATCAGTCTTTTTAAGAAGTTGCAAACGCATCAAACAGAAATTATTATTTATAAACCATTTTACGATTTTTTATTTCAAAAATTTGATATAGCTGCTTTCGGTTTTAAAGTTTTTGAATCGAGGAAAGAATTGGTAAAAACGGATTTGTTTATAAGTATTGGTGGAGATGGAACTATATTAGAGGCCATTACTTTAATACGTGATCTGAACATCCCCATTGTGGGTATAAATAGTGGTAGACTAGGATTTTTAGCAGACATCTCAGAAGATGATATTAATAATGCTATTGACCATATTTTTACAGGAAATTATAAGATAAATGAAGTTGAGTTATTACAGTTAAATTCAGAAAATAATCTTTTTGGAGATTTAAATTTTGCATTAAATGAATTAGCGGTTCAAAAAAGAGATTCAGCTTCTATGATTACCATTCATACCTACCTGAACGGACAGTTTTTAAACTCCTACTGGGCAGATGGATTAATTGTTGCCACAGCAATTGGCTCTACAGCATACTCATTGAGTGTAGGAGGACCTATCATTCACCCGAAATCCCAAAGTCATGTAATTACTCCCATTGCACCACATAACTTAACTGTACGTCCGCTGGTGGTTCCTAATCATCTGGAAATAGCGCTTAGGGTAGAGGGAAGGTCAGATAATTTTCTGGCCACACTGGATTCCAGAAGCGAGATTGTTGAATCGTCGATTGAACTAACCATTCAAAAGGCCCCTTTCTCAATAAAAGTGATTGATCTGCCGGGCATCAGTTATTATGCAACGCTTCGAAATAAACTCATGTGGGGAGCCGATAAGCGGAATTATTAACCAGCGTTCAATTCTGATTTCAGAATCCGGATTATTAAAAAATGCTAATTGCTAGGCTGTATTGATAATTTAGCTTTCCTTTGTTTTGTATATGATGCAAGCAATTTTAAATCCTTTACACACGAGTTGGGACATTTGGTGGATGACTGTTTTATGCGCCTTGATCACCGGATTAAGTAAAAGTGGTTTAAAGGGATTCGCCATGATTAACATTCCTATTCTGGCTCATTTGTATGGAGGAATGGCTTCTGTTGGAATATTACTTCCTTTCTTGATTTTTGGAGATACCTTCGCCATCATTTACTACCGAAGAAGTGCAGAAATAAAGCATATTAAAAAGGTGTTTCCTTATGCTATGATTGGTCTTGTACTTGCCATGTTTGTTGGTAAATATATTGATGATGATCAATTCAGAAATGCCATAGGCATTGCCATACTTATTTGTTTGGCCATTATTTTATATCGCGATATCTCAGTAGGTAATGGAGATCAGATCATAACTAAAAAATGGTTTTCATCGTCGCTGGGTATCTCAGGAGGTTTTGCTACAATGATTGGTAATGCCGCAGGCCCTATCTTTAATTTGTACCTGATGAGCATGCGCTTACCCAAAGAAAGTTTTATAGCTACAGGCGCCTATTTCTATTTAATACTCAATGTAATCAAGTTTCCGATTCATGTTTTTTACTGGAAATCCATCACCCTGGAAACCTTTCAGCTGAATCTGGTATGTTTGCCTGTGTTGTTGCTTGGTGCCTTTATTGGTAAACGCTTGGTAAAATTAATCCCCGAAAAGGGATATCGTTATTTCGTTTTAGGAGTTATTTCAATATCGGCTGCTTTATTATTTTTTTAATTTCCGTAGGGATATTTGATGAGTACTTCTGGTGTAGTACTGCCGACTGCTGGCTGTTCCTTGCCTAATTACCTCTTATTAAATGTAAAGCGCCTTCCAGTTTCATTGATTCACCTTTTTTATAGCCTTTGGCTTCTATAAAATAAAAGTAAACTCCTTCAGCAGCTTTTCGTCCTCCAATGGTTCCATCCCAGTAATCACCGGGGTTAGTTGTTGAAAATACTTTTCGCCCCCAACGGTTGAGGATGACCATTTTAAAGTCTCTGACAGAATGATAGATAGCCTTGAAATTTTGATTGAACTTATCTCCATCAGGCGTAAATACGTTGGGTACTTCCACACTCATTTCATAAACTTCTATATTGCCAGTTTTTATTGTATCTGTGCTACTGGTACATTTTTCAGAATCATTTTCGACAGTTAACTGAACATTATAGTTGCCAACATCTTCGAATTTAATTGTTGGGCCAGACCATAGAATTTTAGGATATGTATAAATGTTACCCTCATCTACTCTTGTTCTGGAATAAGTATAACTACTAATATGTCCCTTTGAGGCCTCATCATTAAACTTAATTTCAACAGGTGCAGAGCCTTTAAATGTTTCCAATTCCTGAATTTCATTGTCATACCCCCTGTCAATGAGATCCATGGTGAAATCTGCTTGCACAGCTTTGGCAACAATATCAGTACTGGCATCACTTTCAGATGCACCATTAAAAGCACTGATCGATACACTGTAATTGGTGTCGTCATAAGGAGCACTAATAGAAGGCATGGCGTCTGTTTTTCCGGCAATATCTCCTGAAGGAATAGATTGCCAGCTGTACGAATAGTTATAATTCAGCACAACACCAGTATTATTGGTAAGATCGTAATAGGTAAGTAGTTTTTCTTCCTTGGAAGTATTTAGCGAAAGAGTAGAGCAGTCATGCTCAACTACCTCTATTTCTGCAGAAATTAGTTCAGGTTGAAAAACCCAGCAATAATAATCACCAGCGGGATTTCCATTGTTGGTAATACTCACCCGGTAACCAGTCTCTTCCAGAGGAATGCTTAACTCAGGATTTTCTCCGGAAATCCTCTGACTCCATGCACCATTGGAATAACTATACCAGGTATATAACACATTTGTTCCTGCTATTGGGGTGGCAGATAGAGATCCGGATTGGATATCAGCAAAAAGAAATATGGGATGATTTTCGGGATGCACAGGATAATTTGTTGTGGTTTGATCTGTTTGACCAGATGCAACAATTTGACCATGTGCCTGAAATGTAAAAATCGTTAACAGAAAGGCAATTAAACCATTTATATATCTATTCATAATCAGTGAGTGCTGTTTTTTATTGATGTTCAAAGATATTTATTTAAACGTTACGGACGAAAAGAAATTGTGAAGTATGTTGAAATGAAGGTAATTATAGGAATCAATCATTTTAATTTTCCGCACACTGATTCTCATGTAATAAGCCACAGATACATTTGCAGTTTTAGGAATTCAGCTGTCCGTATTTACACCAGTTCAAACAATATATCTACTCGTTCATTTACTCTAAACATACCTTTATAGTATTCTATATTCCAATAATATAGGCATTTTGATTGCTTACAGAATAATCTTAAACTGTAAATTAACACGTATTGCAACAGCCTTACTTTATAATACGTTTTGTCTATTTCAGTATTTATTGGATTTTCTGGAATTCTTAAAGTGCTTTATCATTTTTCCGAAATCTTTGTCTTTTTTCCGTTTTTCTGCGACCGTAGATTCATAATGATCTTTTTCCTTTTCCATCTTCAGGTAGTTTTCATAGGATTTTTCATCAACTTCACCTGTACTAAGTGCTGCTAATACAGCACAGCCTGTTTCTGTAGTGTGAGTACAATCATTGAATCTGCAAGCTTTTGATAGTTCAATTATCTGTTCAAATGTTTTCTCTAATCCACTGTCAGAATCTGCAATTCCCACCTCTCTCATACCCGGATTATCAATTACGATACCGCCATTTTCCAGTACGGTTAATTCACGGTGACTGGTGATATGGCGGCCTTTGTTGGTACTGGAACTAATAGCCTTTGTTTTCATGAGGTGTTTGCCCGAAAGATGATTTAGTAGCGTTGATTTGCCCACACCAGAGGAACCTAATAAGCAGTAGGTTTTTCCTTTCTCAATTTGCGTTATCAATTCGTCAATTCCTTTCTGGGATTGATTACTGATGGCAAGTAATGGAACTTGTTTTACCCTTTCCTGAACTTTTAGCATTAAATCAGATAAAGCTGTTTCATCTATCAGGTCAATTTTGTTGAGAATGATAATTGGTTTCACATTGGCAGTATTGCAAATGGTGAGATACCTTTCAAGGCGATTGATATTAAAATCCCTGTCAACGGACTGAATAATAAGGGCAACATCTACATTAGCAGCTATTATTTGTTTTTCACCTTGCTTACCTGCCGCTTGTCTTTCAATAATTGTTTTTCTGGGGAATACAGAATGAATAAGGACCTTGTTTTCATCATATTCAGAGATGGCAACCCAATCACCAACGGCGGGAAAATCAGATCTTTTGGTTGCCGAAAAGCGTAAGTTACCAATAATTTCGGCATCATATTCACCATCAGAAGTTTTTACAATGTACCTTTCCTTATGTTCAGAGATAACCCGTGCTACAGAAAACAAATCCAGATGCTGTTCTTTTCTGTAGTGTTCTAATGCTTCGTTATATCCTAAATCTTCAAGTGTCATTTTTGATAATTATCTATCTGCATGAATATAGTAACAAGTTACAATTTTAATAGATATTTAATCAATAGTAATGTTGTGGAATTAGTGGTGATAATACCGAATAAAATTCAAAATGCTACTACGGGTTCACTTTGTTCCTGAAGTAGCTTGAATTTCGCCCGGCTTTATACTGGCGCATTTATAGTTTTGATTGATATAATTGGATATGGACAGGATAGAAGGCAGAGGGCATTTACATGATCTGTCTCTTTTTATTAATTACTGTTTGTGAAAATGTTTTGGTTAAAAATTCTTTGGGCTGTATCCAGTTGAATGTCGGATAATTAGTAATCAGATATCTGATTGTTTCTTCATATTTCAATGTATAAATATTACTTATTTTATACTTGATTCATCTTTGAAAGATAATTGATGGTTATGTATTTAAAATACAAGTTATAAAAAAATTCTGTTTACTCCAGCTATGAAACAGCCGAAGCAAACAGAATTTGGGGAAAACAAAATATTGAATTGTTATTTTAATGCTTCTTTAACAGATGCAGACAAAGAGGTTGTTTTTCGGCCAATCAATTTTGATAGTTGATAATCATCGTCAAATAAATCACC
>JBNKRV010000061.1:0-32253 GCA_050296935.1 Marinilabiliaceae bacterium
TGACATTCATAGCTTTTCAGTAAATAATCGATTTACGGCTCTGAATTTTATCACCATAGCTCGCTATGTCTCAAAAATTTATATTGTAAATCAATCATTTACTGAAATTTGAGCTCGCTAATTTTAATCGAACTCAGGTTAAAAGTGCATAGTATTAACTATTGTAAAATATCTATAAATCATCATTATTATTTTCTGTTGGGGTGATTATATGGGGATTAGAATTGTAATAATTCGGTGTATAATCTTTGCACAGGTAAACCAACTACATTAAAATAAGAACCTTCAATTTTTTCTATTCCGGTCATTCCAATCCATTCCTGAATTCCATATGCACCAGCCTTGTCAAAAGGTTTATATGTATCTATATAGTAATTAATTTCCTGTAAAGAGAGTTTTTTGAAATAGACTTTTGTGGAAACTGCAAATGATACTTTTTTAGCCTTGGACATTATGGTGACTCCAGTAATTACAGCATGCTCCTTTGCGGAAAGTGATTGCAGCATTAGAGAAGCTTCTTCATTATCTTGTGGTTTACCTAATACTTCCGTATCGGTGCAAACAATTGTATCAGCAGTAATAATCAATTTATTAGAGTTTATGATGTCCTCCTTGTAGGAAGATGCTTTTAGTTCAGCTAAATAAACTGCAATTTCATTATTAGTCAGGTTTTCAGGATAAATTTCTTCAACATCGTTCTTATTTCCGATTTCAAAAGAAATACCTATGTCTCGCAGTAATTGGGCTCTCCGTGGAGATCTGGAAGCCAGGATAATCTGATAATCTTTAAGGTGATCAAATATCATTTTAAAATTTAATTCAGTGTTTTGTTAGAATAGACGGCCGGCAATAAATATGTAAAGAATTCCTAAAAGCATAATAAACTTATAAAGAGTGCTCAAATTATGATAGGAGGCAGGCTTTTGGGCTTTAATCAATAAAAAGGTTGACACAATTATAGGTATAGTTATAAGTACTATGAAATAATAAAGTGTTAATTTATTATTGTACAGTTCAGGTATGTAAAAAAAAGCTCCCCATATAGATAAAACCGTGAAAGAAGTGATGATTAAAATGAATGCTTTACTGTACTTTATACCAATAACAATGGGTAATGTTTGGCACCCCTCTTTTTTATCACCAAATTCATCTTCCATGTCTTTAGCAATTTCTCTTATTAAATTTGTGATAAAGGCAAAAAAGGCAAAACCTAACGTCCAGAACCAGGCTACAGAACACACTTCACTATCAATAATAGAGTTTCCGTATATTCTTTCAAGGTAACCAAATTCAAGCGAAACAACTACAATGCTGACTAATGCAGTTAACCCTGATACCACCAGGTTTCCAATAAACCCTTGTTTTTTGAAAGTAGTGGAGTAGTACCATAGAAACACAGGTATTAGAATAAACATTAATGCCCAAGATTCTTTTCTAATAATATAGGATAGAAATAAGCCAATAAATACACCACAGAATGTAAGTATTACATGAAAAAACATGGCTTCTCTACGTTTAATATTATTATCAATTATCAGTTTATCAGGTCGGTTAAGCCTGTCAATTTTTATATCGAAATAATCATTAATAACATATCCCGAGGCTGCCAGTAAAACAGATGCTAATACTAGTAAGCCAAATCTAAAATGAGAAAGTGCTGGTTCGTATCCATAATGTTTTAAAATGGGTATAATTAACCCATAACGAATCAAGCTTTGGTATAGAGCTATTATTAGCAAATTTTTAAACCTTATCAAGCGAATAAGAGCAAGCATATTTTTTAATTTGGATATGTTGAAGATAGAAATAACATTTTACAAAATAATATAAATATTACCAGGTGTGATCTAGTCCCCATTGTTTATGTGCTCTTAAAACTTGTTCGAGTACATCTCTCGCACATCCTTCTCCACCATTTTTATGACTTATATATTTACAGAGAGATTTAATTTCTTCAACAGCATCAGCCGGACATACAGGAACTCCAACTTCTTTCATTACTGGATAATCTGGTAAATCATCACCCATATACATGATGTTTTCCGGTTTTAAATTTCTTTTTAACATCCAATCGTTTAATTGTACCATTTTTTTTGAGGCAGACATATAGATATCCTGAATACCTAAATTTTCGTATCTGTTTTTTACAGCTTCGGTATTTCCTCCTGTAATAATGGCTACCGGATAACCCAGTTTTACAGCCAACTGAAGAGCAAATCCATCCTTTATATTAGCCGTTCTCATAGGTTCACCACTTGGGTGCATTGGTATTATTTGCGCTGATAAAACGCCATCTACATCAAAGGCAAAAGCCTTTACTTTCATTAAATCTTCCTTAAAATTACTCATCTATTTGCTTTTGGTGCGAATTTACAAAATACATATGGAAAAAAGGGAAATAAAAAAAGCCAGAAGGAAATTGTCTTATATTTTCAGACAATCCTTCTGGCATATATATAATAAAGTCTTTTTTAAAACGGGATATTAACCTTTCCAATCACCATTTAAAGCTCCTTCAAATCTTATATTTATCTCTCTCCAGTTAATTACATTCCAAAAGGCATTAATATAGTCTGCTCTTTTATTTTCGTAGTTTAAATAATAGGCGTGTTCCCAGACATCAAGAGCAATTAATGGTATACCCTTGATATCACTAACCGGCATCAATGGGTTGTCCTGATTTGGAGTATTACCCACTTTCAGGTGTTTGTTTTCATCAAGTACTAACCAAGCCCATCCACTTCCAAACTGTGTTTTTGCTTCTGTGAAAAATGCCTCTTTAAAAGCTTCCAAAGAGCCAAACGATTCATTAATAGCCAAACTCAATTCTGCACTAGGTTCTCCGGAATTCGGATTTAAATTATTCCAGAATAACGAATGATTATAATAGCCACCACCATTATTTCTGATGCCGGCAGAATGCTTATTTATATTTTTGAAAATATCTCTTAATGGTGTTTTCTCAAGTTCAGATCCCTTTATTTCCGTAATAAATTTATTGAAATACCCTCTGTGATGTTTATCGTAATGTAGTTCCATTGTTTCAGCATCAATGTAGGGTTCAAGATCGCTGTATGAGAAGGGGAGTTTTTCAAAAATATGTCCTTCAAATGATTTACTTTTTTTTGCAGGAATACAATGCGTAAGACCAGGTGTTATTATTGTTGCTAAAGATCCAGCACCTGCAACTTTTATAAAATTTCTTCTTTTCATATTGTATCATTTTGCAGGTTTGAAACAATTTATAAATGAAAATGTTCAATATACATCGTTGTGTATGCAAGAAATAAAATCAACAATTGTATATTAGTCTTCTGTTAATTGACAAACAAAGTGTTGTGTGTATGATCTTGTAGAATCAAATAAGAGAAAATTATTAAAATAGAATTACAAAAGATATAAATCCATTTGTCTGTTAAATAGAATTTTGATGATGAATAAAAGACTTTTGCTAATAGTATTATCTGTATTTCTTATGAATGTATTAGAAATCAGTGCTCAAAGTAGAAACAAAAACGGTGATTTTTATTATAAAGTAAAAACCTATGATAGGGCAATAAAAGCATACAAGCGTGAATTGAGGAAGAAACCTAAAAATATTCAGTTGTTAAAAAAGATTACAGATAGTTATTTGAATTCTAATATGATGCGGTCTCAGGCTATTCCGTATGCCGAAAGTGTAATAGTAAAAGAAAGAACTCCCGGGACAGTTTTAAAATATGGAATGGCTTTGTTTTATGGTAGATTTTTTGACCGTGCTTCAAAGGAGTTAGAATGGGTTCAGATTCAATCAAAATCAGAAAGTGCTGAATATAAAACTGCTCAGAAATATTTGAACTGGATTTTAAATGCAAAAGCTCATATTGTAAATCCTCTGGATGTGAAGCTTATTAATTTAGGGAAGCAGATTAATACAAATAAAAGTGAAATTAATCCATTTGTCACGTCCAAAGAAGATAAATTAGTTTATTCAAGTAATAAACGGTATCATTCAAATATTGGAGCCAATTACTATAATGTAAATTTCTCATTACGGGAAAAAGATAAATGGAGTAAAGGTAAATCAATAGGCTATGCCGTGAATTCTGATTTTGATGAAATTGTTGCCGGATATACTCCCGATGGTTCTGATTTGTTTGTATTTCATAATCAGGGGCGGCAGGATCAGATTGGCTATTCGGAATGCGAAGGAGGTAATGAATTTTCAGAACTACATCCATTCGGTGATCCGATTGACCAAAAAGGAGGAGAATATGGGGTGTGGTTAACACAAACAAAGGATACGCTCTATTATGTTTCTGAAAATGAAAATGGAGATACAGATATATACTATGCATTAAAATTACCTAATGGAAAATTTGGTTTACCGCGTCCAATTCCAGGATTTGTTAATAGTAAATATGACGAAAATTTTCCGGTATTATCAAATAATGGAAAGCGATTGTATTTTTCATCGAATGGGGAAAATTCTATTGGAGGATATGATCTGTTTTATTCAGATTGGAGTGAGGTAGATAAGGAATGGGGCAATCCGGTGAACCTTGGATATCCGATAAACGATACTAACGATAACTATAATATTGGATTTACCCAAAATTCCAGATATGCTTATATATCGTCCATTCAACCAGATGGTTATGGTGAGCGAGATATTTATAAAGTTGTATTTAATGAAAAACCGGCCTCAAATATCATCATAAAATGTAGTGTTAAATTACAAACTGATACAGGTAACATCGTTCCACCATATGAAATCATGGTGGAATTATCAGATTCTGTTTCCAATAAAAAAATAGGATCGTATAAATGTTCTTATGATTCTGCGGAATTTGTAATGGCAATTGAACCCGGAATTTATAAGTTGACTTTTCTGAATAATTTAAAGGTTAAATATTCAGAATATATAGCAATACCGGAAATGTCATTTGAAAATATTCCTGAAAACAGAGTTTTTATAATTCCTGAAGAAACTCAGATAAAATCCGGAGAATAGAAATATGAAGTCAAATATATGACATCAGAATCACTTAATTTTTTCAATGTTTTAAAAGTATTTCATAAAAACCTGTTATGTTTGTGGTTTGTGCCTGAAGTTGAGGTTACATAAAATAGTAAGGCGAAAAAAATATAATATAGGGGATGATTTTTGTGTTGAACACTTTAATTAAAGTTGTTTTTGCATGATCCCGAAATAATAAATATTCATTGAATGAAACTTAGTTTAAAAAATCCAATAGTATTTCTTGATCTGGAAACAACTGGTATTAATGTGGCAACAGATAGAATAGTTGAATTGGCTGCAATAAAAATTAATCTTGACGGATCAGAAGAAACTCAGAGATATATTGTAAATCCAGAAATGCATATACCCAAAAAAACGTCAGAGATTCATGGGTTTTATGATGAGGATGTGAAAGATGCTCCAACATTTAAAGTAATAGCAAAGAAAGTTGCAAAATTTATAGAGGGGTGTGATCTGGGAGGATATAACTCTAATAAATTTGATATTCCTTTATTAGCAGAAGAGTTTATGAGGGCAGGTGTTGAAATCGATATGAAAAAACGAAAATTCGTTGACGTTCAAACCATCTTTCATAAAAAAGAAAAAAGGACTCTTGAAGCTGCTTATAAATTTTATTGCGACAAAGATTTAAACAATGCACATAGTGCTGAAGCAGATACCAGAGCCACATATGAAGTTTTATTGGCTCAATTGGACAGATATTCTGACTTAAAAAATGATATAGAGTTTCTTTCAGAGTTTTCTTCACATACAAAACATGCTGATTTTGCAGGACGATTAGTATTTGATGAAGAAGGGGATGAGTGCATTAATTTTGGAAAGCACAAGGGGAGAAAAGTGAAGGATGTTTTAGTTACCGATCCTGGATACTATGGTTGGATAATGCAAGGTGATTTCCCTTTGTATACTAAAAAAGTGTTTACAAGTATCAAGCTACGCAGTTTCAATACCAAATAGAGTTAATTACCATGTTTGTTGTTATTTAGTGTCAGCAAGAAAACTCCAGTTTTTTCCCGAAATAATCGGGGCAGGCTGTTACTCTTGCTCTCAAAATGATCATTTATGGTAGTAAACTCATATTTTTCAAGCTTCGATAGCCTCAGAAATGAAGCTTTCTTATCTGCCACTTGAGTTTTTGTGCAAGTACTATTTAAGTGTTATTCAATAGTTTATTTTAAATAATTTAATACGAATGAAAATAATTTGTATTGGAAGAAATTATACAAAGCATGCTGAGGAACTTAAAAATGAAATTCCTTCAGAACCTGTTATATTTTTGAAGCCGGATACTGCATTGCTTAGGAATAACCAACCTTTTTTTATACCGGATTTTGCAGAGGATTTTCACTATGAAACAGAATTGGTTATTAAAATTAATCGATTGGGGAAGAATATAGGCAAGGAATTCGCCCATCGTTATTATGATAAAATTGGTATGGGTATTGATTTTACGGCAAGAGATCTTCAGTCTTCATTGAAATCAAAAGGTTTGCCATGGGAAAGGGCTAAGGCATTTGATAGTTCGGCTGCGATTTCGAAGAATTTTATTGCTTCTTCCAGATTTAAGGATATCCAGAATGTAACTTTTAAGCTCCTTGTCAATGGAGAAGAGCGACAGGTAGGATATACCGGAGACATGATCTTTAAGGTTGATGAAATTATTGCTTATGTGTCAAAGTTTTTTACTCTTAAAATAGGAGATTTAATATATACTGGAACTCCTGTCGGAGTAGGTTCTGTGAAGATTGGTGATCACTTTGAGGTGTATCTCGAACAAGAAAAAATGATGGACTTTCTGATTAAATAAATATTTCGGTATGCGAATGCTGAGCTAAGCTTGTTTAGGCTTTGCTCAGAGCTGCAATAATCATAAAATAGTAAAACAAGGTTTCGAAGAAACAAGTCAAAGTATTGCTCTGTAGATTTGAGTTAAAGTAATGAATTGTCTTATGTTTTCGCTTTTTATGCCAATCTGAATTCCAGAAAATAGTTGCGTTCTTGAAAATGCTATTCGTGATACCCTAATGTGAAGCTTAATATTGGTAAAGGAATATTGTGTGAGGATTCTTTATTTATCTAACGCAGGTTAATAATAGCTCATTATCTCGTTATGTCTTGGGCATGAAATAATGTGATCATTGATCATTCCTGCTGCCTGAAGAAATGCGTAAATAATTGTGGGGCCAACAAATTTAAACCCTCTTTTTTTTAAATCTTTACTAATTGTAATAGCCTCCTCAGAAACAGAAGGGATTTCGGACATGGATTTATATTGGTTTATTTTTGGAATGAAATGAAAAAACTTCCATATATATGAATCAAAACTTCCATATTCTTCAATAATTTTTTGATATTGACGGGCGTTGGTAATCGTTGCTTTTATTTTGAGCTTATTTCTGATAATACCTTTGTTGAGAAGGAGTTCCTGTTCTTTTTCTTCTGTATATAAAGCAATTTTATTCCAATCAAATTCATCAAATGCTTCCCTGAAATTTTCTCGTTTATTAAGTATGGTATTCCAGGATAATCCGGCTTGAAAAGCATCAAGTACCATATATTCGAATAGTGTCTGATCATCATGAACTGGTACTCCCCATTCTGTATCGTGGTATTTTTGCATTTTTTCATTTGTGGTACTCCAGTCACATCTTTTCGAAATAGTCATACTATGTATTCTTAATAGTTAAAAAGTATTATAGTGTAAAAATTAATTAGGCTTTGAATCAAGAGAATCAAAGCCTTTATAAATTTATTATAACAAGAAAAACATTGATTAACGACAGTTAATAATCGTCATCATCTTCGTACAAACCCTCTTCAATTTCGGGGTCACTAAAGGAATAATTCTCCATGTCTAAATCAAAGTCATCATCTAATTCATCGTAAATCGAAATTCTTTTTGATTTACTGTTCTTTGATTTTACAGGTTTTAATCCATTTTTTTCATCAAATTCATTAACAGAGGAGCGCTTGTTCCTCTTATTAAGGTTTTGTTTTGATTTCATAATAATTGAGCCACTAAAAATATTACTTTCGCTTATTAAATCTTTGTAGGCTAAGCGATTGCCTTAGTTAAAAATAATGTTAATGTAATTAAATTAGAGTAACCAAATTGGAATAAAATTAAAGTTGAAAAATAGTAATTTTTACAATAAGTTTTTAAAAAATAAAAAAATAATTGATCTACTAATAACCTTTAATGCAATTTAAAAAAAATCAATTAATTCATGAATTATTACTACGTAAATATTACATAGTATTGTCAGTAAAAAATAAATAGGTTCGTATGTACCTTTATATAAGGTGTTGGTAATTACCCATTAATGCATAGAGCATTAACTTATAACCCTATTTATTTTATGAGACCAAAAATTGAAAATGAACGTGATTAACTTTGAATTTTTAAAGAAGTAATAATAATTAAAGATATCCAGTTTAATATAAATCTTCTTCATCAAAGTAATATTCATCATCTAAGCCATGAAAACCTTCACCGAGGACTTCTCCAAAATCATCAGCTAACTCTTCCTGGATACGTGTTGTTTTGTTTCGTTTAACAGCATTTGGTCGATTCCCTTTTTTTCCCTCAAGGTCTTCATAAAAAGAATTGTTCTTTTTCGGATTGTTTGTTTTTCTTGATTTCATAATTAGATCCTCCTCAATACGACATTACTAAAAATTGATATTTATAATGTTAATTAATCAGTCAATCTTTACTTATTCATACTTTAAAAGAAGTGAAAAAGTTTACTTTTTTTTATGATTTTTATCAAAAAAAATCACCATGTTTTCAACAGGAATCACAAACAATTTAAACCTCTTTTGTAACGTAAAGCTGTCCTGACGCGTATTTTAATACTTTTATCTTTTCTCCTTTATCAATCATTCCTACTTCTGCTACAGCATCGTAGGATTCGTCATCAATAATTACTTTGCCCGAAGGTCTTAAGGTGGTTTGAGCTACCCCGATTGCCCCAGTTAAATGTGTTGGCTCAATATCAACTCCAATATACCCGTCCTCGATTTGCTGGGTTGATTGTAAAGCAACTTTAGCCAGTGGGCCTGTAGAAAATAGTTTTTGACTCAGCGGTATGGCCACAATAAAAGCCAGAAAAGAACCAGCAAATACAATGATAAGTGACATCATTAATTCTCTGGCAGGTACGTTTGAAAAATCAAATACCACATTACCAACAAGACTTAATGTTAATCCGGTAAAAACCAGAATTATTCCGGAAATTCCGGTGACCCCGAATCCGGGAACAACAAATATCTCAAGTGCAATTAAAACTACACCTATAATAAATATAATAATTTCCCAATTGGCGGCAAGTCCATCTAAATATAGTGGAGCAAAATAAAGAATAGCTGCAATTCCGGAAGCTAACAATGGAAATCCAATCCCGGGAGATTGTAATTCAAAATACAATCCGCCAATAATAATCAGTATTAATATTCCGTGAAAAACCGGGTTCGTTAGAAATCCTTTTAAATTACTGAAAAAGGAAGGTTCGTAATTTATTAATTGATATTCCCTGTATCCTAAATCATCAATTAATTCATTAACACTTTCAACTTCAGCGTCACAAAATCCATTTTCGATAGCTTCCAGAGTTGTAAATGTTAATAGTTTACCACTATCAATTATGCCTGAAATATAAATACTTTCGTCTACCATTGCTTCTGCAATATGGGGATCTCTTTTCCACCTATATGTTGTGTCGGCATTGTTTATTATAGTATCCATTCCCTGAGCTTCAGCAGTTGCCCGCATTTTTGTCCGCATGTAACTTTGCATTTTTTCAGGCATCTTTTCTCCGGATTGATTAACCACCGTGGCAGCACCTATATTACCTCCAGAGCGCATATATATTTTATCACAGGCTATAGATATTAAGGCTCCTGCTGATGCTGCGTTATTATCGATGAAAACATACACCGGAATTTTACTGTTTAATATCTTTGTACGTATAGAATCTGCATAGAATACAATACCACCATAGGTATTTAAATGTAAAATAATAGCATTAGCATTTATGTTATTGGCTTCATCAAAAGCATTTTGTGTGTGAATCCATGCGGTACTCCCAATTTCTCTCTTAATATCATATTTATAAATTATTGCCTGCGGAGTTATACTATCTGCTTGAGATAATAACTTTATGGCAGATATTGAGACAATTAGTAATAATGTTAAGGCCTTTTTAAACATGTGTAGTAAATTAATTGTTGTATGAGTTAAATTTAGCTAATTGGATTGATTAATTACAATTTTTAGTTTATAAAAAATGGGTGGTTTTTCTTTTGTGGTAGTAGATCATTTAATTTGTTGAATATTAAGTTGTAATTGAATTTTAATCTTCCTTTACCATAATTTCTGTAGTAGCAATTGTTGCAGCTACTATAGAAATTATAGACACAAAACTGGCGACTAATACTCCAATAAATGGAATTAGTAAAACTATTGAAAACACTGATCCATTGCCTATTGCTAATCCTTTATTGGTTTTTACAAAGGCTATGCTGTGCTTAATATCCATCTTTTTTCTTTCAAGGGAATAATCAATAAATGAGAACCCGTAAAAATAGGACGAGATAAAAAACATGGCTAATCCTGTAAAAAATCCAACAAAAGGAATCAAACTAAGTATTAAAAGTACAATTGTCAGAAATATTTCAATTGCAAAATTTCTAAGTGCCAGTTTTATTCCTCGCCAGATATCTTTTAAAAATTGATTGATCTCAAAAGGATATGAATTACCTGTTAATATTGATTCTACTTTTTCAGAAAGCAGGGCATATATTGGAGATAATAGAATGATTACAAGGTATCCGCCTACATAAGCAAAGAAGATGATAAAAATGAATCGGATAAAAATATTCATAAATAGCATTATTACTGAGCTTAAAAATCCCGAACCCCAGAATTCCCAGGATTCCATATTTGTCCAGTCCTTTATGTATTCAAAGTATTCCGCACTTAATGAGATAGTTGAGAAATATCCTATGATGAACAAAATAATATTCAATACCAAGGGATATAATAAATACCAGTTTAAATTATGCTTGTTCATGAATTTAAAAGCAAGAGAATACCCCTTTATTCCGTATTTTAATCCTTTATTAAATGTCATATTTTATATTTTCAAGTATTATTATCATGTATTTGAGTTCCGGATTTTTAGCTGAAAGTGATGTTTCATTTTCATTCTTATACATTTTGTGATATGGAATATGCTATAAATACTCGTTACAATAATATTAAAAATATTGAACATTCAGAGCGTTTGTGCAATGGCCTTCTTTTTAACCCGGATTATCAATATCGTTTTGTTCAGGAAACCATCATATGATTTTATTACATTAAACTTTGTTTAGCGTGAACTGGAAATAGCATTTTGAATTTTATTCGGTATTACTACAATAATAAATGCTACCTGTAATTTACTATTCTATTAATTCCCTTACTCATAAAAAAATACTAATTTTGCAGCTTTAAAAACTTAAAATTGATGATGGATATACAGTTATTAACAGCTATTTCACCAGTTGATGGTAGGTACAGGAATAAAGTTGACGGATTAGCTCTTTATTTTTCAGAGTATGCGTTAATTAGATATAGAGTATTAGTTGAGATTGAATATTTTATTACACTTTGTGAACACCCTCTACCACAATTGGCCGACTTTAATAAAGATTTATATAATGATCTTAGGAAAATCTATAAAGAATTTCAGTTAGAAGATGCTGAAAGAATCAAGGAGATAGAGAGCGTTACGAATCACGATGTGAAAGCTGTTGAGTATTTCATTAAAGAAAAGTTTGACCTTCTTAAATTAGATAAATACAAAGAATTTATTCATTTCGGACTTACTTCACAGGATATTAATAATACAGCTGTTCCTTATTCACTAAGAGATGCTGTTAATGAAGTGTATTATCCTTTATTAGAAGAGTTAATTGATCAGCTAAATGATTTGGCTACAGATTGGAAAGATATTTCAATGTTGGCAAAAACACATGGTCAACCAGCTTCTCCTACTCGTTTAGGTAAGGAAATGATGGTTTTTGTTGATCGATTAAAAACTCAACTGTCATTATTAAAAGGCATTCCATGTTCTGCTAAATTTGGTGGTGCTACAGGTAACTTCAATGCACACAAAGTAGCTTATCCTGATATTAACTGGATTGATTTTGGAAATCATTTTGTGAATGATGTTTTAAAATTAGATCGCGAACAGTATACCACTCAGATTTCAAATTACGATAACTTAGGAGCTATATTTGATAATATAAAGAGAATTAACACTATCATGTTAGATTTATCCAGAGACTACTGGACTTATATCATGATGGAATACTTCAAGCAAAAAATTAAAAAAGGAGAGGTGGGATCAAGTGCAATGCCTCACAAAGTAAATCCTATTGATTTTGAAAATGCAGAAGGTAATTTAGGAATAGCAAACGCTATTTTAGAACACCTTTCAGCCAAATTGCCAGTATCACGCTTACAAAGAGACTTAACAGATTCAACTGTATTAAGAAATATTGGAGTGCCATTGGCGCATACAGTTATTGCTATTAAATCTTTACAGAAAGGACTTAGTAAATTATTACTCAATAGGGCGGCTATTGAAAGAGATCTTGAAAATAACTGGGCTGTAGTAGCAGAGGCAATTCAAACAATTCTTCGTAGAGAAGCTTATCCAAATCCATATGAAGCATTAAAGGCCTTAACAAGGACTAATGAGGCTATTAATGCTAAAAGTATTTCCGAATTTATTTCCGGATTGGATGTGTCGGAAGAAGTAAAGGATGAACTTCGTTCAATTACTCCGCAGTCTTATACTGGAATGTAGCCATTTTATAACGATTTTTTTTGAAGTCAGCTGGCATAAAGTTACTTTAGCGGCTGACTTTTTTATTGAAATAATCCATTTTATTTTATAATTGAAGATTGGATAATATAATTCTAAAAGGATCTTATGAAAGACTTTATGAAGGTTTTGAGGCGATTTATTCCGCCATATAAACGTCAGCTTATTCTAAGTGTAATTTTTAATTTACTATACGCATTGTTTTCAGTGATTGCAATGCTTTTTATGATTCCCATATTGAATGTATTATTTGAAAAGGCTAATGAAGTTACATCGTTGATGCCTTGGGAGTTATCAAAAGAAATCCTGGCCAATAATTTATATTATTATGTAACAATTATTAAGCTTAAATATGGAGTAGTTGTAATCATGCCGTTTATCGGTTTGCTGATGCTTTTAACAACATTTTTAAAAGTTATGTTTGCCTATTTGGCATCATATCAAACAGTTGGAGTTAGGAATAGTGTAGTTAAGGATATCAGAATACAGATATTTGATAAGCTGATGTCACTTCCTTTATCTTTTTATTCAGAAGAGCGAAAAGGAGATGTAATATCAAGGACTACAGGTGATGTAACAGAAGTTGAGAATTCAATCATGTCTTCAATTGATATGCTATTGAAAAATCCAATTATTATTTTGGTTTCCGTTGCTTCCATGCTGATTATCAGTTACCAGTTAACCATTTTTGTGTTTGTGATGCTTCCAATTGCAGGTTGGATTATCGGAAAAACGGGTAAATCATTAAAGAAGAAGTCCAGAGTTTCACAATCGTTAATGGGGAGTATTCTTGGTATTATAGAGGAATCAATTGGAGGATTAAGAATTATTAAGGCTTTTAATGCCGAAGAAAAAATGACTGTCCGGTTTACCGATGAAGCGGAGAAGTACAGGTCAATCATGAATAAAGTGAGACGACGCTATGTAATGGCTCATCCATTAAGTGAATTTTTAGGTACAATAGTAATTGTGGTGTTAGTTTGGTATGGAGCATATATTATTACCGGAGAAAAAGCTTCGATTGATGGGGCTACATTTTTAGCCTATATCGGTATTTTTTATCAAATTATAAATCCGGCCAAACAATTTTCTACAGCTTTCTTTAATATTCAAAAAGGATTGGCGGCAATGGAACGTATTGATAAAATATTATTGGCTGATAACAAAATTCTGGAGCAGGATGGAGCCACTAATATTAAGCGTTTTGACTCACAAATTGAATATAAAAATGTATCGTTTGGTTATAATGATAACAAAGTGCTGAAGAATGTATCATTAACCATTGAAAAAGGAAAGATGGTTGCTTTGGTGGGTCAGTCAGGATCAGGAAAAACGACGTTTGTTGATCTTTTGCCGAGGTTTCATGATATTCAGGAGGGAAGTATAACTATCGATGGTATTGATATTCGTGATTTAAAGGTGCATGATTTAAGAGGAGTGATGGGTAATGTAAACCAGGAAGCCATTCTGTTTAATGATACATTTTTTAATAACATAGCTTTTGGAGTGGATCATGTTTCGCAGGAAGCTGTTGAGCAGGCAGCCAGAGTAGCTAATGCACATGACTTTATCATGGAAACGGAAAATGGATATCAAACCATGGTTGGGGATAGAGGTGGAAAGCTTTCCGGTGGACAAAGACAACGCATTAGTATCGCCAGGGCTATTCTGAAAAATCCTGATATTTTAATACTTGACGAAGCTACATCCGCACTTGATACCGAATCAGAAAAATTAGTGCAGGAGGCTTTAGAAAAATTGATGAGTTCAAGAACATCCATTGTTATCGCACATAGATTATCCACTGTAAGAAATGCGGATTTAATTTGTGTATTTAACGAAGGTGAAATTGTGGAAAAGGGTACTCATGATGAACTCGTTGATAGAGGAGGAACTTATAGTAAATTACATCAGTTACAAGTAAGGTAATGCCAATATCATAAAGATATTACGTTATAATTCCATTCTATTAATTTATACTGCGTTACAAAATATCATCGTAACTACGGCAATGCTTAATGTATAAAATAAACGTCTCGTAAATTGTTTAATACCAGCCTCATAGAGAGACTGGTGTGATTCGCTGATGTGATAAAAATAAGAAAGGCTATCTCTAATTTATAAGGGATAGCCTTTTTCAATATATCAAGGATTGATTATAAGTTTGAGGACAGAATTTCTGCCAGATGAATTGTTTTAATCGGTAACTTCTGTTCATTGATGTAGGATTGAATATTCATTAAGCACGAAGCTTCCGTAGATACAATATATTTTGCTCCTGTATTCATGGCATGCTGAACTTTTTGTTCTACCATAGCCGTTGAGATAGGTACAAATTTTACCATAAAAGTACCACCAAATCCACAGCATGTATGCCTGTCTTCCATCTCTGTTAGTTCAAGCTCTTTGATGTTTGCTAATAAAGTACGTGGTTCATCCTTCAGGCCATATTCTCTAAGAGCTGAACATGCATCGTGATATGTAACCCTATGTGGGAATGTAGCATTGAAATCTGTTACTTTTAAATGATTCACTAAAAAGTCTGTTAACTCAATTACATTTCTGGAAATTCGTTCACATTCGCCTAGGTATTCCGGACTATCTTCAAATAGTTTAGTGTAATGGTTTTTTACATATCCTGCACAGGAGGCAGAAGGAACAACTATGGGACGATCATTCGGGAAATCTTTAAAAAACTTGATGGCTGCTTTTTTTGAGTGTTTCCAGAAACCACTATTAAAAGTTGGTTGCCCACAACAAGTCTGTTTGGGATTGTAATTGACTTCAATATTTTGAGATTCTAAAATTTTTACAACACTCCAGCCAATGTTAGGAAACATCTGGTCTATGAAACAAGGAATAAACAGATCAACAGTCATTTTTTAAAATTTTGTCAAAGGTAAATTTTTTTGTGTATTTGGCAATAAAGGATATAGAAGGATATGGGGGTGATTTTTCATGTAGTACAGGAGGTTTACATTTATTGAAATGGTTTATTATTGCTGATAATGAATCCTGAAATGATCTGGATTATTAGCTAAACAGGAGGTTTTTTTCTATTCTGCTTTTTCTCAGCATTTTGTTTTTTAAATTTTAACCTTTTCAATCTTGAGCTTTTAGTGGGTTTGGTTGCTTTTCTTTTTTTGGATGGTATTAATGCATTTGATATTAATAAGTGTAACTGTTTTAATGCGATTTCCTTGTTTTTTAATTGAGATCGAGTTTGCTCACAGTGAATGATTAATAAGCCTTCTGTGTTTATCCTTTTATTAAGTTTAAGATATATTTTATCCTTCTGGAAAGAAGATAAGCATTCGGATTGTAATACGTTAAATATTAATGTGACTCTTGTATTTACTTTGTTCACATTTTGACCTCCGGGACCAGAACTTCGGGAGGTTTTATAAATCACTTCACGATCTAAATTCAACATCTCAATTCAAGGCTAATATTTAAAGGCTGAATTCTGGATATGTTCCTTCATTCTGATATTTGTTCTGTACATCAGATAAATTAAAAATGGGAAGAAGAATAATAACACCCGGGGTATTTTAACCATTAAAATAAAATCATATATCCCATGAATCGCAAAAGGAATTAATAAAGACAGAAGCAGATAGTAGTTTCGTCTGGCAGGCATAAATTTTGCCAATCCCATGTAATATCCCATCATAATACCGAACATCGCATGTGCAGGTACCGCCGTAAATGCTCTTGAAATACCTACACTCATACCATTGGAGAATACGTACATGATATTTTCTACTAAAGCAAATCCCAGAGATACAAATACTGCATATACAATTCCGTCAAATCGTTCATTAAAATTTGGATTTTGCCAGATAAGAATATAAACAGCCAACAGTTTAAACACCTCTTCGCATAATGCAGCTACTAAAAAGGCTTGTCCAAATGCCATTCCAATTGGGTTGATAAATAATTGAGGAAGTAAAGCTGAAATAAAGTTTTCTGCAAATAAGACAGGAATAACGATTAGCATTCCTCCAATTAACCCTTTTAATAAGAGATTTACAGGTTCCTTTTCGTATTTATCACGATAATAAATGTAAACTAAAATAATAGCTACAGGAGCAACTGAAATAAGGAGTAGGTTCATGAGGAAAACAATTTTATTGGTGTGAAGATAATCAATTTGGGTTAACTACCATTCAAACCTGAACCTACTCCTTTAATTTTATATAACTCTTCTGATCTCTTTAATTTTAATCGAACTAAGGTTGTTGGTTAAGTGTATAATAATCAACGCTTTTATTTATTTTACTGGATTCAATAGTAAGTTTTCAATAAACTGATTCATAAAATCTGCTTGTGTTGCTTTTTGAGATGTAATTTATTTATTACATCATTATATTTATACCCTATAATTAAAAATGTTATTAAATGTACAATAAACAACAGTCGCAATTATTGAGGTCAGAATCCTACTTTTGAGTTGTTTGTTTTTGTTCATTAATGATAATTGTATTTGATCCGGGGGTTTGTTTGGGTGGGTGTCGAATTGTTACGCAGGAATATTCGAATAGTTACAGAAAAACCAAGATGTTTGTCAAGAAAAAAACCAAAATGTTAATTATTAATGATATACAATAATAGTAATATAGAGCAAGTGGCGAAACTTCTTAAAAAATCAGATTTTGCGATTGCTCATACAGGTGCTGGTATCAGTGTTGAATCAGGAATTCCGCCTTTTAGAGGAGAGGCTGGTATTTGGAATAGATATGATCCACAATTGCTTGATCTGGATTATTTTATGAGGAAACCTGAAGCATCATGGAGGGCTATCCGGGAAATATTCTATGATTTTTTTACAGATGCAAAACCAAATCCGGCACATATTCATTTAGCTAAATTAGAATCAGGTGGTTTTGTTAAAGCAGTGGTAACACAGAATATTGATGATTTACATTTTAAGGCAGGAAGTAAGGAGGTTTATGAGTTTCATGGTAATTCACAAAATCTGAAATGCCTGGAATGTACACATATCATACCGGCTAATAAAGCTAATTTAGATCAGCTTCCTCCAAAATGTGAAAAATGTGGCGGACTTCTAAAGCCTGATTTTATCTTCTTTGGCGAAGGAATTCCGGCAATTGCTTATCAAAAGAGCTTTGAAGTTGCACGTAAAGCGGATCTGGTACTGGTTATTGGATCCACCGGCGAAGTGATGCCGGCATGTCAGGTACCCCGGGAAGCTAAAAGAAATGGAGCAATCATCGTTGAAATAAACCCGGAAGATTCAGCTTTTACGCATCAAATTACTGATATACATATTAAAAAAGAGGCGGGTAAAGCCATGGAGTTGATCTGGAATGCACTATGCGAAATGCTTTAAAATCATTAGTTATACCAATTTCACTATGAGGTTAGCGTTAAATAATTTTAGAATTGAACTTTTTAGACAAGGCTCAAAATTGTGTCATAGCCATAGCTACGCCGAAATTTTGTAACGCAGAATAAAAAGCTCAAAATAGAATTATAACGTTAATATCATGGTGATATTGGTATTAATAGCTTATGAGTGATTGTTTCAACTTTTTGAAGTAATAAGTCAATAATTGCTAAATATGATCTCTTTTAAACAGGAGTTCATATTTTAGTATAAATTATTACATTTGCGCATCATTTATCTAGAATGAATTCTAATATCTAATATATAAATTTAAAAAGATGAAATTATTAGAAGGAAAAACAGCAATTATTACCGGTGCTGCAAGAGGTATTGGTAAATCTATTGCGATAACTTATGCTCAACATGGTTGTAACGTAGCTTTTACTGACTTAGTAATTAATGAAGCTGCCGAAGAAACAGAAAAAGAATTAGTTGCGTTAGGCGTTAAGGCTAAAGGTTATGCTTCTGATGCAAGTAACTTCGAAGATACTCAGCGTGTAGTTGATGAAATTGTAAAAGATTTTGGTCAGGTTGATATTTTGGTTAACAACGCAGGTATCACTAAAGATACATTGTTAATGCGTATGACAGAAGAACAATGGGATATGGTTATTAAAGTAAACTTAAAGTCGGTATTTAACTTTACTAAAGCCATTCAGAAAACCATGTTAAAACAACGTTCCGGATCTATCATTAACATGAGTTCTGTTGTTGGTGTAAGTGGTAATGCAGGACAGGCTAATTACTCTGCATCAAAAGCAGGTATGATTGGTTTCACTAAGTCTATTGCTAAGGAATTAGGATCTCGAGGTATCAGAAGTAATGCTATTGCTCCCGGATTTATTATTACAGAGATGACTGGTGTATTGGCTGACGATGTTAAAAAGGCATGGGAAAGTCAAATTCCACTTAAGAGAGGTGGTACTCCACAGGATGTAGCCAATACATGTGTTTATTTGGGTTCTGATTTATCTCAATATGTAACAGGACAAACAATTCATGTTTGTGGTGGTATGAATATGTAATCAATAAATTGATGAATATAATTCAAAAGGGTATCCGTTTCGGATACCCTTTTTTTGATTTCTAGCATCCTTTTGCTAATATTAACCCTCTGTGTTATTATCCATATTATATTTGAATTTAATCGGTACAAACTATTATAATTATGAGAAATTTTAATTTTCAGGCAAATACAAAAATACTTTTTGGTAAAAATAAATTAACCGAACTCATCGATGAGGTTTTAACATATTCTGACAGAGTTTTGATCACTTATGGTAAAGGTTCGGTAATAAAAAGTGGATTGTTAGATAATGTGAAGAAAATGCTTATTGAAAAAGGTGCATATTTTAGTGAATTAGGTGGGATACAACCCAATCCAAGATTAACGAGTGTTATTGAAGGAGTTAAGAAATGTAGAGAAGAAAAGCTTGGTTTTATCTTAGCTTTGGGTGGAGGTAGTATTATTGATGCTTCAAAAGCAATGGCCGCAGGTTTTTCATATGATGGCAATCCATGGGATTTCTGTTTAAGAAAAGCAGTGCCTGAAAATCCGCTACCTGTTGGATGTGCATTAACTTTGGCAGCAACTGGTTCAGAGATGAATGGAGGAGCAGTAATAACAAATGATGAAACTGAGGAAAAGCTTCCGATGGGAAGTGATTTACTTCGTCCAAAGGTTTCAATGCTTGATCCAACTTATACTTACACAGTAAATAAGTGGCAGTCAGCTGCCGGTACGGTGGATATCATGAGTCATATATTTGAACAGTATTTTACCCCTGAAAAAGGAACAGAAATACAGGATGGTATTGCAGAGGCTATATTAAAAACATGTATCAAGTATGGTCCTGTTGTGTTGGAAGAACCGGAAAACTATGAGGCCAGAGCCAATTTAATGTGGGCATCATCGTTAGCTTTAAACGGATTAACCTGTACCGGAAAAATGATGGGTGATTGGAGTACGCATATGATTGAGCACGAAGTAAGTGCTATTTACGATTTAACCCATGGTGCAGGGTTAGCTATTATTTTCCCTTACTGGATGAATTTCGTACTTGACGAAACAAATGCTTTTAAGTTTGCCCGCCTGGGGCATAATGTTTTTGGAATTAAAGAGGATGATGAAATGGAGGCGGCCCAAAAAACTATTGCTGCCGTCAGAGACTTTTTTAATTCATTGAATATGCCATCTACTTTGTCGGATGTAGGTATTCCCTCTGATAAAATTGATGAGATGGGTAAAAAAGCGTGTAAATTTGGACCGATTGGTTATTTCAAACGGTTGAATGATAAAGCAATTACAGAAATATTGGAGATGGCTAAATGAAGAAGGAAACAAAGTGATGAATAAGTCTGTTTTAGGGAGATCAATTAATCTGATTTTTTCGATGTAAACATTACTTTCCATTGAATATATTGAACTGTTTGAAACTATGTTAATTGTTTTGTACAACTATTTAATGTTAGGCACTTTTTTTGTTAAGAAAATAAAATCTTATAATAGAAATCTATGAAATCTGTCAACTTAGGGCTGTTACTTTGTTTTTTTATTTTCTGCTCTTGTTCAACTTATGAACGCATGTCAATTGATGTTCTTATTCCAGCTGAATATTCATTTGAGCCTGAGATAAAATCAGTTGTATTGATTGATAATGCCGATGTATATAGGGATAGTTTAGTGCATCGGTTTACTTTACCACACGAAACATTTTATGTAGATACTATCTGGTTTGACGAATTTGCATCAAGTTCCATTAAAGCATTGAAAAACAAACTGGAAGAACGTAACTTTTTTGATACAGTATATACCTGTCAGCTTAAAAATAATGAATTGCTATATCATCAGGATCGAAGTTTAAACTGGAATTTGGTGGATAGTATATGTCAGGCATATAACGCTGAGAGCATTATAACACTCGATGACTATATGTATAATACTGAAATAAATATTAAAAAATATCCGGAAGGGTACTTTTGGGGATATTTAGATGCTAAGGGCGCTATATTCTGGAGAGGGTTTAATAACTTGACAAAAGGATTGCAATTTCAGAAAGTTCAGAGAGATACTATTTCATGGGATGCGACTCAGGTGACTTTAAATAAGCTTGCAAGTGAATTACCCAATATTAAAAATTCGTTAAATGAATTAAGTACATATATGGGAAGTGTTGCAGCAGATTTAATGACACCTTATTGGGAAACTCAAAATAGAGGATTTTATTCTTCAGGTAGTTTTGAGTTTTTGCAGGCAGGAGATTATGTCAGAAAAGATAAATGGGGAGAAGCTATTAAATTGTGGAAGTATATTTTCGAACATGGAAATAGAAAAAATAAATTCAGATCGGCTTATAATTTGGCACTGGCATCCGAAATTTTAGGTGATTATAAAGCTGCTGAAATATGGATTAAGGAGGCCTACGATACAATCGATTATTACCCATGGAATCGACTTCAGGTTGAGAAAAAAAGGATTGAAGATTATAAATTCTATATTGAAAAAAGATTACAGGCTGTAAGTAAATTAAAAACTCAGGTAGGGGGTATCGAATGAAGAAAATAATATTATCTGCTTTACTTTTTATTCCATTTCAAATACTATTAGCTCAGATTTCAATCCGTGATAATGGAGCCATTATTTCCGGTGAATTTAAAAGTATTACATCTGATAATCTGGAGTTTCACTTTCAGAATGAATTCAGGCTTATTCCTGCTTCTCTATTAAAGATTGTTACTACATCCACAGCACTCGAAATTTTAGGGCCTGATTATGTGTATAGAACAACAATAGGATATTCCGGACAGATTCAGGATGGTAAATTGTTTGGTAATCTGATTATTCAGTCAGGCGGAGATCCTACCTTAGGCTCGAAATATTTTGATGAAACAAAGCCCGAAAGCTTATTTTTTAAGATTTATCAGCGTTTAAAGAAATTGCATATTGATAGCGTTTATGGATCAGTCATAGTTCTTGAATCTGAACATATTTCATATTCAGCACCAAGGTTATGGGAAGATATGGGAAACTATTACGGAAGTTCACCGAGGTCTTTCAATTGGAGAGATAATACTACTGTTGTAGAATTGAAGTCAGGCTCTGTGGGAGATTTGTGTACAATTGAATCTGTAACACCGGAAATAATACCATTTAAAATTGAAAGTAGGGTTATTGCAGCAGATCACAATAAGGATAGTGCTTATGTTTATGGGATTCCGGAAAGCAATCATTGGTGGATAGAAGGATCAATTCCTTGTAACAGATCCGGTTTTAAAATTAAAGCAGCACTTCCTCAGCCGGCAAATACCTTTATTCAGGAATTAAAAAGTTACCTGATAAGCAAAGGAATTAGTATGGATGGCAAATCTGATTTTGTTACTTCAGATGAAAATTGGACACCTTTACTAGAGATAAAATCACCTACTTTGCTTGAAATTATTCGAATAACAAACCATAAAAGTAATAATCTGTTTGCTGATCAGATTTTTCTGACTTTAGCAAAGGAGAAAACCGGAGTTGCAGGTTGGGATCAGGGGGTAGGTGTGATTCATGAATTCTGGAAGGATAAAATTGATTTTGAAAATAATTTCAGAATAAAGGATGGAAGTGGATTGTCACCTAAAAATTTAGTAACCACCAAAGGGATGGTAAGTTTACTTATCTGGATGGCAGAAAACAGTAAAAATAGCATACAATTTCGTAGTTCATTGGCCAAGGGAGGCCAATCCGGTACTTTAAAAACTGTTTTTAAAAATCCGGGGGTGAAGAATAAAATTATTGGTAAAAGTGGTTCAATGGAAGGTGTTTTAGGATATTGTGGTTACCTGGAAACAGAAAAAGGAGAACAAACAGCTTTTTGCGTTATTGTAAATAACTATTTGAAACCAACGAAAGAAATCCGCATACAGCTTGATGATATAATTTCAGGTTTTGTTGTTGAAAATTAATTACGGAGGGTGTTTTATCCATGTATTTTCTTTTAATTATTTATATATCATCGCCTTAAGGGTAATTGCATTTGTATAGCCGAAACAAACTAGTTAATATATTAGGGGTAGTATTAACAGCCTGTATGTTAGGTATGATAACTGGAGGTTCAGCTTTATTTATTGGAGATGAGATTGAAAAAATGCAGGAAAAGGTTATGGGTATATCAATTCCTCCTGGGATTCCTCTTATTTTATTTTCAAACAACATAAATTAGAATCACTTAAGCTGGTAAAAAACATTTATCTCTCTTTTATTGGCTTCATCAGCTTTTATATGCAGTCCACCTTTTGTCCCTGTTGTTGCAGGAGCTTTAAAAAATAAAGAAATTATTGTGCCGGGTATAACAGTTGGGATTATACGCTATGGCATTGGTAATTATCTTGGTTATCCGGGGACTCTATTGTTGGGATATATTTAAGGTGCCTCTGCTTAGATAAAATAAAAAGCATGCTTTTTATTTCTGCATGATGGTTTTTCTCAGTTCTGATGGGTTTTGTCCAATTTTTTTCTTAAATAATCTGCTGAAATAATGAATAGATTCAAATCCGAGTTCGTAACTAATCTCCTTGATACTTTTATCTGATGAGAGTATCAGTTCTTTAGCTCTGTTTGTTTTTAAATCAAGATGATATTGGTGGGGGGAAATACCAGTGTATTTTTTAAACATCTTACGAAAGTATGAATAAGCAATATTGCTTTCAGTGGCAAGCTGCTTTAAGTTTACATCACTTTCAATATTTTCACGCATGTGAAAACGAGCTTTTTGAATGAGTTTTTCAATGGGTGTACCTGAAAAGTTTCGTTGTTTATGCCATGCTACAACGTATCCGAGTAGTTTAATTATTAGTCCTGCTGCAATTTGTTGGTTTCCCGGATCTTCCATTTTAACCAACTCAAAAATCTTATAATAAGTATCAATAAAATCCTCTCTTACTCCACAATGGATAACTGATTGCCCCTGTAAAACCTGATTTTCATTTAAAAAGTGATTGGCAAAAATGCCGTCAAAACCGATGTAATGCTCAATCCAACCCTGACTTTTTACCGGACGATACCTATGCCATTCGCCTTTTCGGATAATCATTAGGGTACCCGGTTTTACCGGAAATTTACCCCTTTCATTTTCTAATACTCCTGATCCTTCAGTGATATAATTGAATTGGTATTCATTTAAGGTACGACCATTAGCCCATGTGAAAAAATATCCGCTGGGATGTTCATCCGATGGATATACAATTCCGGAAGGAACTGCAGATTTACCAGCAGCGTTTAAGTAAAGTCCCCAATCTTTATCTTCATCACTTGCTGTAATGTATTTAAAAAAATCCTTCATGTCCGGTTCAAAAAGTGCAAATGAAACGCCAGTTTGTGCATTGTTCACTTACTTGTATCGATCTATATTTGTGTTAATAAAATATAAAACAAATATAAAATTATTAAATTCATTATATCTAATAAACTACAATATGCAAGCGTTATTTGGAATTATTTATCATTCATTAGGTGGTTTTGCCTCAGGGAGTTTCTATATGCCCTACAATCGTGTAAAGGGTTGGTCATGGGAAATATTCTGGCTCTTTGGTGGATTGTTTTCCTGGTTATTTGTACCACCACTGATGGCCTGGCTAACAGTACCTGATTTTCTTACTTATATATTTTCTGCGGAAGCTACAATTTTTCGCACAGTATATATTTTAGGTGTATTGTGGGGAGTTGGCGGTTTAACCTACGGTTTAGGTGTCAGATATTTAGGTATGTCTTTAGGAAACTCTATCACATTGGGTTTTTGTTCTGCATTTGGAGCTTTAGTTCCTCCGGTTTATTATGACATTCAGAATATTGCAGGAAGAACTACTATTTCAGATATGATGCATTCCACAGGAGGAACTGTTGTACTTATTGGTGTGGTTATAAGTTTACTTGGAATTGTGGTTTTGGGTAAAGCAGGTACAATGAAAGAAAAAGCACTTTCACCTGAAGACAGTAAAGCGAGTGTTAAAGAGTTTAATGCAGTTAAAGGAATTATTGTTGCCGTTATTTCAGGTATCCTGAGTTCATTTTTCAATTTCGGGATAGAAGCAGGAAAACCCATTGCCGAAGCTGCCGCTGAAGGTGGTAATAATCCTCTTTTTGTGAATAATGTGACTTTTGTTTTGATTCTATGGGGGGGATTAACAACCAATTTAATCTGGTGTATTTACCTGATTTGGAAGAATGGAACATTTAAAGAGTATTTTGACAAGAATAAACCTCTTAAAAAGAATTATTTATTGTGTGCATTAGCTGGTTCAACATGGTTTCTACAATTTTTCTTTTATGGCATGGGAGAAAGTAAGTTAGGAAGCGGTGCCAGTTCATGGATTTTACACATGACTACTATTATACTTACAGCAAATGCCTGGGGTATCTATAATAAAGAATGGAAGGGTGTTCAGAAAAATATACTGACCATTTTCGGAATTGGTCTGTTTTTAATGATTGCCTCAGTATTTATTGTTGGTATTGGTAATGCGATGGACTAAGTATTACCTATACAATCCATTTATATTAAGATATATAACCATAGCTGTTTATTAAGATTTTTGATTCTTATTTCTGACAATAATTGAATCTGAAATAGGGAGTTCTTCAACGTAATAAAAATATTTTATCATGAATCGATTAGCTTTTAAAATGCACTTAAAGCAAGGGCAAAAAGAAGAATATATAAAAAGGCATAATGAGATTTGGCCTGAATTGAAGCAGTTGTTGAAAGACGCTGGAGTTAGTGAATATTCGATTTTTTTAGATGAAGAAACAAACACACTTTTTGCCTTTCAAAAAGTAAATGGTGATGGAGGTTCACAAGATTTAGGTAGTACTGAAATTGTAAAAAGGTGGTGGGATTTTATGGCAGATATTATGGAGGTAAATCCTGATAATTCACCTGTATCAGTTGAGTTAGAAGAAGTATTTTATTTGAAATAAAACAAAATAATAAAATGGCAGGTAAGGAATTAATTAAGAAAGCATATGAGATTGCCAAAGAACAATATGCTGCAATAGGAGTAGATACAGAAGAAGTATTAAAAAAAATCAATGAAGTTCAAATAAGCCTTCATTGTTGGCAAACAGATGATGTGTCAGGCACTGAGAATCCTGATGGTCAGCTTTCCGGGGGTATTCAGGCTACTGGTAATTACCCGGGTAAAGCGCGTAATGCTTCGGAAATCATGGCTGACTTAGAGAAAGTAATGTCTATGTTACCAGGTAAGCAACGTGTTAATGTTCATGCCTTATATGGTGATTTCTCCGAAGGAATAGTTGATCGTGATGCAATTAGCGTAAAACAATTCCAGGGTTGGATCGATTGGTGTAAAAAAATGGGTATCGGTATGGACTTCAACGGTTCATTCTTTTCTCACCCCAAAGCGGATAGTGGATTTACATTGTCTTCAAAAGACGAAGAGGTGCGTAAATTCTGGGTTGAGCACCTTAAGAGATCCAGGGAAATTGCAGCTGAAATTGGTAAGCAGTTAGAATCTCCCTGTGTATTGAATACGTGGATTCCTGATGGATCAAAAGACACTCCAATTGATCGGAATGGAATGCGTGCACAATTAACAAAGTCTCTTGACGAAGGTTTAGCACAAGATTTTCCCAAAGAGTATATGAAGGATGCTGTTGAAAGTAAAGTGTTCGGAATCGGAGCTGAGTCCATGACTGTTGGTTCACATGATTACTATTTAGGATATGCGATCAAAAACAACAAATTGATCTGTTTGGATAATGGTCACTTTCACCCAACAGAAGTCGTGGGAGATAAGATTTCTTCCTGTCTTCAGTTTGTTGATGAAATATTATTACATGTAACTCGTCCAATTCGTTGGGATTCTGACCATGTTGTAACATTGAACGAAGAAGTACAACTAATCGCTTCGGAGATTGTACGTAACGATTTTATTAATCGTGTAAACGTAGGACTTGATTTCTTTGATGCTTCAATAAATCGTATTGGTGCATATGTTGTTGGTACACGTGCAACACAAAAAGCATTTATGATTGCTATGCTTGAGCCAACTTCAAAATTAGTTGAAATGGAAGAAGCGGGTCAGAATTTTGAAAGATTAGCAATGCTTGAGGAATTGAAAACTAAGCCTTTTGGTGCTGTTTGGGACTATTACTGTTTGCAAAATGATGTACCGGTAGGTGAGGATTATATTTCAGAAATACAGGCATACGAAAAAGAAGTATTGTCAAAAAGATAAATCATTAAAAGGCAGATGAAGAAATTGAGCTTGTTTACCCCGGTTCCAGCTTCATCTGTCTTTTTTGTTTTTATAAACCTAATAAATCTATAAGTATCTACTCGCAAAATCTACACAAATACCTTAACCATCAATAGATACTAAATTGAAAAATCAAAAAACCAATGGAAAATAATCTAAAAAAACTGATAGATCTATCGCAACAGTTTGGTCAGGATCCGGCCTATATAATTGCCGGTGGAGGAAATAGTTCATATAAAGATCAGGAGAAAATGTGGGTGAAAGCCAGCGGTACATCAATGGCGGATATAGAAGAGGGAGGTTTTGTATGTTTGGATCGTGGGAAGATGCAGATTATCTCTGAACGAAAATATAGCGAGAATGCAACGGTAAGAGAAGCAGATGTGAAAAATGATTTGCATAATGCTATTTTGTTTCCAAAGGAGAAAAGACCTTCAGTAGAAGCTTCTATGCATGAAATCATTCGGTTTCCTTTTGTAATGCATACTCACCCAACATTGTTGAATGGTTTATTATGTGCAACTTCTTCAAAATCTGCTATTCAAAATCTATTTGGAGACGAAGTGGTTTATGTTGAATATATCGATCCGGGTTATATACTTTTTAAGGCAGTAGATCTTGCATTACAAAAGTTCAGAAGTGAAAAAGGTAAGGAACCTCATATCATCTTTTTAGAAAACCATGGTGTGTTTGTAGGGGCTGAAACCTGTGAGGAAATAAATGATATCTATTCAACGATTGAAGGAGTTCTAAGTAAAGAAGTTCAGAATATGCCTGATAGTGTGCATGTTGTTGAAGATGATTCGTTAAAGAATATTGCTAAGAGTATAGTAAAATATTTGAATAATGAAATCCGATTTGATGTAACAGATACCAGTAAACTCACACAATATTTTGTTGAGAGTAAAGCATCGTTTTCAAAGGTGAGTGTTCCGTTTACTCCGGATAACATTGTATACTGTAAATCGAGATATATGTATCTGACAGATACACTGAATATTAACGATCAAATTGATGAATTCAAGGCAATTAATACGTATTACCCCAAAGTAATTGCTATACAGGGTAAAGGATTGATTACAATAGAAGAGAGTTTAAAATCGGCTCAGATAGTAATGGATGTATTTAAAGACATGATGAAAGTAAGTTATTTAACGAGCGCTTTTGGAGGTCCGCGTCCCATGACTCAAAAACAAATCGATTTTATTGACAATTGGGAGGTTGAGAATTATAGAAGAAAAATGTCGAAAGAAATTAAATAGTGACTGTCCATAAAGTCAGTGTTTGAAATATAAAATTAAAATACAAGGCTAATGAAGTAGTTGACTTTATAGACAAATACTAAATACAGAATAAAACGCATGAAAAAAACAAGAGTAATTGTAGTATTTGATATTGGCAAAACCAATAAAAAGGTTCTCTTATTTGATAATCAGATGAAGGTTATTTTCCAAAAGGAAGATAAATTTAAAACCGTGGTTGATGAAGATGGATTTGAATGCGATGACATCGATTTGATTGGCGACTGGATGTTAAAAACCTTAAAAGGCATAGTGCAAAGCGATGAGTATATGGTTAAAGCGGTTAACTTTTCAACTTATGGAGCTTCATTGGCATATCTGGATGAAAATGGAGAACGCCTAACACCAATATACAATTACTTAAAAGAGGTGAATCCTTCAATCGAAAATACACTATTTGAAAATTATGGAGGTAAAGAGGAGTTTTGCCGTAAAACTGCCAGTCCGGCTTTAGGGTTGCTATTAAACTCAGGAATACAATTACTTTGGTTAAAAGAAGCAAAAGAAGAAATATATAATAAAGTGAAATCAGTTTTGCATTTTCCGCAATACTTATCCTACTTGTTGACTAATGAAGTGGTTGCAGAGTCTACATCAATAGGTTGCCATACTTTTATGTGGGATTTTGATCATCAGGAGTATCATCAATGGCTGAAGAATACATCAGTTGAATTGCCAAAGCCTCTACCAAATTCGCATATAATTAATACAAAGGTTGCAGGAGAAGATATTGCAGTAGGAATTGGTATTCATGATAGTTCTGGTTCTTTGGTACCTTATTTAAAAGGCAGCCAAGATCCATTTTTACTGGTTTCTACCGGTACCTGGTGTATTAATATGAACCCTTTTAATCATACACCTTTAACTGCCGGTCAACTTGAAAAGGATTGTCTTTCATTTTTAAGTATTGATCAAAAGCCTGTTAAATCTTCACGATTGTTTATGGGGCATATTCACGATGTAAATGTGAAGCGATTAACCAACTTTTTTAAGGTAAATGAATACAGTTATAAAAAAGTAAAAACGAACGATGATTTGTTGAAAAGCTATTTGTCGGAATCATCAAAGGAAAAGGTTTTCTTTAAAGATGGAATGCCTGGGGATTATATTGATAATGTCGTTGATCTGTCTTCATTCAAAGATTTTTCAGAGGCTTATCATCGTTTCATGTACGACTTAACCTTATTAAATGCTGAATCAATGAATCTAATTTCTGATTCCAATGATGGTGTAAAAAGCATTTTTGTTTCAGGAGGATTTGCGCGTAATGAAATCTTTGTTCGTCTGCTGGCAAGTCTGTATACCGACAAGAAAGTCTATACCTCAGAGGTTGATAATTCAAGTGCTTTAGGTGCTGCGTTAGTAGTTTGGGATGCCCTGTCATCAGAAGAACTTCCACAAATAGACCTTGGGTTAAAAGAATGGAAATCATATAGTTAATATATTAATAGACAAAATGTTAACAAACAGAAGAATTTATTTATCTCCTGTAAACCTTATTGGTCCCGGAGCATTACAGGATTTGAAAACTGATCTTGAAACTTTACCTTATACAAAAGCTTTATTTGTTACAGATAAAGTATTAGTTAAATCTGGTGTGGCCGCCAATGCATTATATGTTTTTGCCGGAGGTAATTCTGTAGATGTAACGCTTGAGGATGCCATAGCAATTTATTAATCAGCAATGTAGTACAAAATGAGTTAGGGAATTAACTGATTTTTTTCTTATAATCAGTTGATTATGCTTAACTTTTAAAAAATATCATCAGGATTATTTTGGATTTTTTGAATTTGATATTATTATGAAACAATTAGACGTGAAGTTGATGCATCCACGAGTGCAAATAACTAAAGTAATCAGTAGAATCTATAAAAATGGAATGACAACTACTTCCGGTGGTAATATTTCTATTAAAGATGAAAATGGAGATATTTGGGTGACTCCTTCTGCTATTGATAAAGGAACGCTTACCGAAAAGGATATTATATGTGTTAAAAAGGATGGAACCATCATTGGAGATCATAAACCATCATCGGAATTTCCTTTTCACAAAGCCATTTATGAGGTACGTCCTGAGATAACAGCAGTTATTCATGCACACCCACCAGCATTGGTATCATTTAGTATTGTAAGAGATATTCCAAATACGAACATTATTCCTCAGGCGAAAGAAATCTGTGGTGCCATTGGGTATGCGCCATATGAATTGCCAGGAAGTGTTGAGTTGGGAGAGAAGATTGCCGCTGAATTCAAGGGCAGTAAAAACATGGCTGTGATCATGGAAAATCATGGTACTGTATTAGGTGGTTCGGATATGATGGACGCTTATACTCGTTTTGAAACATTGGAGTTTTGTGCCAGAACAATTATTAATGCTAAAGCAATTGGTGAGCCGGTTTATCTTACAGATGAGCAAATCAAAGAATTTGAAGCTCAGATTCCTTATGCTATTCCTAAAAACGAAGGTGTTAGCTATCCACCGGAAGAAAGAGCCATTCGTCAGGAAATTTGTGACATTGTACGTAGAGCTTGTGATCAGGGCTTAATGATAAGTTCTTATGGAACTGTTTCTGTACGTTGGAAGGATAATGACTTTTTAGTTACTCCACCAGATGTGGCACGATGGGATATTATGTCTGAAGATATTGTTCAAATCAAAGGGGGAAAGGCAGAAGCAGGTAAAACACCAAGTCGTTCTGTTTCTTTACATCAAAAGATTTATGAAATGAATCCTAATGTAAACTCCATTATTTTGACCCAGCCACCACATTTAATGGCTTATGGTACTACAGGAGTTAAGTTTGATGTAAGAACAATTCCTGAGAGCTGGATCTTTTTACAAGATGTACCTTGTTTACCATTTGGTACTCATTTCCAGGGTGATAATACTATTCCTGAATTGTTAAGCGATTCTGTACCTTCAGTATTAATTGCTAACGATTCATTTTTAGTAACAGGGGACAAACTATTGCAAACATTCGACAGATTAGAGGTTGCAGAATTTAGTGCTAAGTCTTTGGTAATGGGTGCACCATTAGGAAAACTTTTCCCAATAAACGATGATCAGGTTGAGGCATTAAGAAAGAAGTTTTTATCTTAAGCAATAATAGAAATGTATTTGAAAAGGTGAATTTAACGATTCACCTTTTTTTATGAATTACAGGAATGTATTAAAGATAATTGTGAGTAGGAAAATCTAAAATTTTAATTGAACTCAGGCTATTAATAATCCTTTTTTTATAATAATAACCTGAGTTCGATATAAAATTAATGGCTCAAATCGCTTATAAATATTGAGTTTTAAGGAATGTTTGCGAAAGCATAGCGGGCTATGGTAAGCAAATATGACGCAGAAAATCGGTATTTATAAGTGACATTCATAG
>JBNKRV010000062.1:0-25597 GCA_050296935.1 Marinilabiliaceae bacterium
AAAGACTTAAACAAAAGAAATACTCCTCCTGATTTTAAGGAACGGTTCTGATGTACAGCTCGCTTATAGAGAACCGTTCCGTGACTAACATATATTGAAAACCCCACCCTCGCAGGTAACTCCGGAACGGTTCTCTATAAACATCAAGGAAATCAGAACCGTTCCTTAACTCCAAAATGTTGTAATTGAAAGGTTTTAGCAATAGAAATGCTCCTCCTAATTTTAGGGAACGGTTCTGATGTACAGCTCGCTCATAGAGAACCGCTCCAAGACTAACATATATTGAAAACCAAACCCTCGCAGGTAACTCCGGAACGGTTCTCTATAAACATCAAGGGAATCAGAACCGTTCCCTAACTCCAAAATGTTTTAATTGAAAGGCTTTAGCAAAAGAGATGCTCCCCCTAATTTTAGGGAACGGTTCTGATTTGCAGCTCGCTTATAGAGAACCGTTCAGGGGATAACATATATTGAAAACTTCACCCTCGCAGGTGACTCCGGAACGGTTCTCTATAAACATCAAGGAAATCAGAACCGTTCCCTAATTCCAAAATGTTTTAATTGAAGAGCTTATGCAAAAGAAATACTGCTCCTAGTTTTAAGGAACGGTTCTGATCTACAGCTCGCTTATATAGAACCGTTCCGAGACTAACAAATATTGAGAACTTCGCCTTCAGCAGGTGACTCCGGAACGGTTCTCTATAAACACCAAGGGAATCTGAACCGTTCCTTAATTCCAAAATGTTTTAATTGAAAGGTTTTAGCAATAGAAATGATCTCCTGATTTTAGGGAACGGTTCTGATTTGCAGCTCACTTATAGAGAACCGTTCCGAGACTAACATATATTGAAAACCCCACCCTCGCAGGTAACTACGGAACGGTTCTCTATAAACATCAAGGGAATCAGAACCGTTCCCTAATTCCAAAATGTTTTAATTGAAAGGATTTAGCAATAGAAATGCTCCTCCTAATTTTAAGTAACGGTTCTGATTTACAGCTCACTCATAGAGAACCGTTCCGAGACGAACATATTATTAAAAACCCCACCCTCGCAGGTAACTACGGAACGGTTCTCTATAAACATCAAGGGAATCAGAACCGTTCCCTAATTCCAAAATGTTTTAATTGAAAGGCTGAAACAAAAGAAACGCCCCTCCTAATTTTAGGGAACGGTTCTGATGTACAGCTCGCTTATAGAGAACCGTTCCAAGACTAACAAATATTGAGAACTCACCTTCGCAGGTAACTCCGGAACGGTTCCATATCTTTTCAGTCTAATTATCCTCAGCAAACCATTCAGCAAAGGAATTGGCGGTTTCGTTTAATCGCAGACTGTGTAGCTTTACTTCTTTTGGCAGGCGTTTTGAAATACGCTCAGCCATTTCGATAATCATATTTTCACAGGTGGGCTGGTAGTCCGTAACAATAACTCGTTCGCCCATTTGAGGTAAATCTAAAAAGTTCTGATGCTCCGACCTTTTATTAATGACCACACTGTGATCTAAACGGTCTACTACCTCTTCATTTACAATTTGTTTTAACTGACCAAAATCCATCACCATGCCATATTTCGGACTATCAGCATTGCTATTGGGGCAACCTAATACTGTAACTCTTAAAATGTATGAATGTCCGTGAAAATGCCTGCATAAACCATCGTAATTCCATAGGGCATGTGCCATCTCGAACCTAAACTCCTTTGTTAATCTTATTTTATTCATTCTTTTGTGATCAAAAACATTAAGACATAAGCGAACGGATTAAAACCATTCACCTGACTACATCCCCATAAAAAACCTTAAAACCTGAGCTCGCTAATTTTATATCGAACTCAGGTTTAAACGTATTACATGAGGTAAAAGTTTAAGGCTTCAATATTATTTAAAAGGTTAATAACCTGTGTTCGGCTATAAAGTCCAACCACTGCGTTGTTGCTCAAAATCCAAATCCTCATATACACCAGTATACTGCGGTTTGAATTTTTCACTCGCCTTGTATTTTAACTTTATGCTCCAGACACCCGACCTTATGGACAGGCCCTAAATAGCCCCTGCACCTAAAAACTCAAGGCTTTTGAAGTTACAATACTAACGCGTTTACTTTTTGTGTAAATAGCTAATTTAATGGTAGGTATAAGTAAGTAATGACTTTATATACAAAAGCCAATTATAGCTTTACAGTACACTTACTCACACATTCAACAATATTCTGCAGACTGTTATGCTTCAAAGAATAATAAGTGTTTTTTCCTTCGCGTTGCGAAATCAGTACACCCTTATCCTTTAAAATACCGAGGTGGTGCGAAGTAGTAGATTGCTCAATATCCAGAATCTGGTGTATCTCCGTCACTGTTAATCGCTTTCCTTCTTCCAGATGGCTCAGAATAGCAATCCTCATGGGGTGCGCAATCGCCTTAAGCATGCTTGCAGCTCTTTCCAACTGCTCCGCATCTAAATCTTTAATTTTCATTTCTTTAATAAATTCTTTCATAGTAAATCAATCAAATTGATTGATGAATGTAATAACAAATGCAAATATATAAATATGTTGCGGAATAACGAAAACATATCTATATTATTTACATATTTAGATGCATTCAATGTAACCTCACATGGTGATCATTACGGGTAATCAGAAGATTCCACATTTACTTAAACATTTATATCGTACTTGCACGAAAACTCAAGTGGCAGATAAGAAAGCTTCATTTTTGAGGCATTCGAAGCTCGGAAAATGTGAGTTTACTGCAGCAAATGATCATTGAGAGAGCAAGAGTAACAGCCTGCCCCATTTATTTCGGAAAAAAATGGAGTCTTCTTGCTGACACTATATACCAAAACATTTCATTCCATAAAAAAGATCCCACTAAATGAAATTATCAAATAAAAATAAATTTTAATATCTCTTTTTTTTCAATCAAATTTTACATCTTTAGAGTCGAAACAATTATTTAACTATTTTTTATGGATATAACAATTGAATTAAAAGCCGTTGTTAAAAACGGCAAAGTAGTACTTCGTTTAAAAGACAGCGAAGGCCATGATGCTGACAAAAGCATTACCACCGATGCATCGCCAGGCGACACCATTATCTGGAAATTAGCAAATAACAGTAACATATCTGAAATTGTTAATGTGTACAAAAAAACAGAGAGTCAGGATGTATTTTCTCCAGATCCACACAAAGATACCGATGTAGAATGGCAGGGTACAATTTCTGAAACAGCATCCGGAACCGAATCTTATAATATCAAATTTATATATGAAGAAGATGGTAAAGTGTATACGGATGATCCAAAGGTTGTAATAAAACCACCTACAACTTAAAAATTATACTCCACCTTATTTCACACATTAGGTGGAGTTTTTAGTAATTCTATTATTATGAAAAATTGTCTATTCTTTGTTTTTATTCTAATAATGCCTTCTAATTTATTATCAAGTGAACAATTTATAGATAGCCTAATAAATCAATATAAAATATCATTAAGAGACAATAACGATAGTGTTAAATATTATTTAAGTTATAATATCTCATATTATTCAAACGATCCGAATATTAGATTTAAATATGCACAAAAAGCATTTGATATAGGAATAAAAAGAGATAAGATCAAATGGCAGGCAGCTTCACATTTACTCATGTCAGTTGCTTATATGAAAAAAGGTAATTTAGATAGCGCAATAATTTCATTACTTAAATCTCAAGAACTATATTCACAATGTAATAATATTGTAGGAATTGCTACTTGTAAAATTCAATTAGCTGAAGTCTATGAAGAAAATAAAAATTATTCGTTAGCAGAATCTTCATACAAAGAGGCTATCGAAATCTTTATAAAACTGAAAGATTCACATAGACTATCAGGTTCATATATTAATTTAGGAGATTTCTATAGAGGATTGACCAATCATCCATTAGCCTTACAATATTTTCAAAAAGCAGACTCCTTATATCAAATATTAGACAATCCAACATACTCCGCCTACGCCAAAGGAAACATTGGTCTAGTCTACATCGCCCAAAACAAACTCGATAGCGCTGAACTCTATCTAAATAAAGCCATTGAAATTCTTGAGCCATTAGAAGATAACTATGCAGTTTCTTCTTACCTGGATGGTTTGGCTGAGATTTATTTTAAGCAGAAGAAATACGCCAAAGCCAAAGCTACTGCACATAAAAGTCTGCAATTAGCAGAGGAATACGCCCTCAAAGAGCAAATCAGGGACGCCAGCATTCGGTTGTCAACAATTTATAAAGAACTAAGGCAATTTGAAAAGGCTTTTCAATACCAAAGCCAGTATATTATTTATCGAGATAGCATCAACAATGAAGAAACCATCCGCAATATTGCTAACCTCCGAGCCAAGTACGAAGTAGCTCAGAAGCAAAAAGAAGTAGACAAACAAAAATCAGAAAAAGAGCTGCTTCTAATTACAAGTATTTGTTTAATATTGGTATTGTTACTTTCTGTTATTCTGATAGTAATTATGTACAAAAACAACAAACAGCGAAAACAATATACCCACCAGCTTGAGTTACAGCATCAGCAGCTTGAGGCCGCTAACGCCACAAAAAATAAGTTTTTCTCGGTATTATCACACGATCTGCGCAGTCCGCTAGCCACCTATAGCAGTTACTCCGAGATTCTAAATATGTGTATTCGAAATGGAGAGTTTAATAAAGCATCGGGCATTTGCAAAGAGATGGAGATGTCCTCATCAAAATTATTGGATTTACTGGACAACCTGTTACAATGGGGTGTTAATCAGATGGATTCCGTTGAGCCTATACTTTCACATGTAAATGTAAAGGATGTGGTGAACATAGAGATATCGCATTTAGGTAGTATAGCCTCTCAAAAGAACATTGAAGTACATACTCATATTCCGCAAGAAATCACCCTGTTTGTTGATCGGGTTTCTATGTCAATGGCTATCCGCAATTTAATCAACAACGCCTTAAAATTTACGCCTTCCGGTGGTCATATCACTGTTTCTACCAATAAAGAGAATAACCATACGGTACTAAAAGTTAAGGATACCGGTATTGGCATGACACCTGAACAAACTCAAAAAATATTTGACTTCAACAACATCAACAGTACTTATGGTACCCAAAACGAAAAAGGAATTGGCTTAGGATTGCAATTGATTTGTGGATTTATTAAAACTCATCATGCCAAAATAGATGTGGAAAGTCAATCAGGCCAAGGAACTACTTTCATTTTAACCTTTGATCATGACATTGCTGAAAAGGGAATGGAAGGTTGATCATTAACGAACACAGAGACACAAAGACACAGAGGTTTTTTTCTTAAAAAAGATAACGGGAATTAAGGAACGGTTCTGATGGGCAGCTTGCTCATAGAGAACCGTTCCGGATTTCCGGCTTTTGAGAAGTTCAGCTTTGCAGATTAATTTTTAAGTATAGAACACCGGAACGGTTCTTTATAGCCATCAAGGAAATTAGAACCGTTCCCTAACTTTCCAGAAAAGTAATAATTAGCAGATATGTTTGATGCCCTAGATGTGATTGATGGTATTTAGGGAACGGTTCTGATGGGCAGCTTGATTATAGAGAACCGTTCCGGATTTCCGGCTTTTAAAAGACTACAGCTTTGCAGGTTAACTTTTAAGTATAGGACTTCGGAACGGTTCTTTATAGCCATCAAGGAAATCAGAACCGTTCCCTAATTTTCCGAAAAGTAGTATTCAGCAGATACGTTTGATGCCCTAGATGTACTTGATGGTATTTAAGGAACGGTTCTGACGGGCAGCTTGCTGATAGAGAACCGTTCCGGAGTTTCAGCTTTTGAGAAGCTACAGCTTTGCAGGTTAACTTTTAACTATAGAACACCGGAACGGTTCTATAGATCCATCAAGGAAATTAGAACCGTTCCCTAATTTTCCAGAAAAGTAGTATTCAGCAGATACGTTTGATGCCTAAGATGTGCTGGATGATACTTAAGGAACGGTTCTGATGGGCGGCTTGATTATAGAGAACCGTTCCGGATTTTCAGCTTTTAAAAAACTACAGCTCTGCAGGTTAACTTTAAATAATAGAACACCGGAACGGTTCTATATAGCCATCAAGGAAATTAGTACCGTTCCCTAACTTTCCAGAAAAGTAATAATTAGCAGATACGTTTGATGTCCTAGATGTGCTTGATGGTATTTAGGGAACGGTTCTGATGGGCAGCTTGCTGATAGAGAACCGTTCCGGATTTTCAGCTTTTAAAAAACTACAGCTTTGCAGGTTAACTTTTAAGTATAGGACTTCGGAACGGTTCTTTATAGCCATCAAGGAAATTAGAACCGTTCCCTAACTTTCCAGAAAAGTAGTATTTAACCGGTATGTTTTGATGTCCTAGATGTGCTTGATGGTATTTAAGGAACGGTTCTGACGGACAGCTTGATTATAGAGAACCGTTCCGGATTTTCAGCTTTTAAAAAACTACAGCTCTGCAGGTTAACTTTTAACTATAGAACACCGGAACGGTTCTATATAACCATCAAGGAAATTAGAACCGTTCCCTAACTATCCAGAAAAGTAATAATTAGCAGATATGTTTGATGTGCTTGATGGTATTTAAGGAACGGTTCTGATGGGCAGCTTGCTGATAGAGAACCGTTCCGGATTTCCGGCTTTTGAGAAGTTCAGCTTTGCAGGTTAACTTTTAAGTATAGAACTTCGGAACGGTTCTATATAACCATCAAGGAAATTAGAACCGTTCCCTAACTTTCCGAAATGTAGTATTCAGCAGATATGTTTGATGCCCTAGATGTACTTGATGGTATTTAGGGAACGGTTCTGACGGGCAGCTTGCTCATAGAGAACCGTTCCGGAGTTTCAGCTTTTGAGAAGCTACAGCTTTGCTGGTTAACTTTTAAGTATGGAACACTGGAACGGTTCTATAGATCCATCAAGGAAATTAGAACCGTTCCCTAACTTTCCGAAATGTAGTATTCAGCAGATACGTTTGATCCCCTAGATGTGCTTGATGGTATTTAAGGAACGGTTCTGATGGGCAGCTTGCTGATAGAGAACCGTTCCGGAGTTTCGGTATTTTAGTAGTCGCATGCAACAGCTTAACAAATGGGCAAACAAAAATGACCCATACTAGGATTAATTCATTAAATTTGCCTTTTGATTGAAAAATTAATCATACAAAAGCTTTCATGGCCGTATCAAAAACAATTAAAACACCTATACAAAAGGAAATGGAACAGTTTGAGCCTTTTTTTAAGGAGCAACTGAAATCGAAAATTCCATTACTTGGGATTATCACCAATTATATACTTCGCCGTAAAGGAAAGCAGATGCGACCCATGCTGGTTTTTCTGTCTGCAAAACTTACCGGTACCATATCAGAGTCCACTTTTGTAGCAGCAACCTTAATCGAATTGTTACACACAGCCACACTTATTCACGATGATGTGGTGGATGAAACCTATCAGCGCAGAGGATTTTTTTCGGTGAATGCCCTTTGGAAATCGAAAATTGCAGTGTTGGTAGGTGACTACTTTTTATCGCGCGGGTTATCCCTGGCACTTGATAATGACCAGATCGGTGTACTAAAAGTAGTTTCAGAAGCGGTTAAAGAGATGAGTGAGGGTGAGTTATTACAGATTGAAAAAAGCCGTAAGCTGGATATCACTGAAGAGGTTTACTATGAGATTATCACCAAAAAAACAGCCACTTTAATTGCGGCCTGTACATCAGCCGGTGCCCTTTCGGTGGAAGCCAACGAAGAAAAAATTGCCTTACTAAAAGAGTTTGGTACGCATTTGGGTATTGCCTTTCAAATCAGAGATGACTTATTCGACTACGAAAAAACCGATTTAATTGGTAAACCTACAGGCAATGATATCCGGGAGAAAAAGATGACTTTGCCCCTGATACATGTTTTAAATACTTGCGACAAAAAAGACAAAAAGAAGATTCTGTCTACTGTAAAACGTCATCATAAAAACGATAAAAAAGTATCTGAAGTCATTGAATTTGTGCGCCAGAACGGAGGTATAGAATATGCCTTTGACAGGATGCTTCACTATAAAAACAAAGCCCTGGATGTATTAAATCAATTTGAAGATTCAGAAACCAGAACAGCATTGATTGATCTGGTTCATTATACTACCAACAGAAAAAAATAAAGTTTAATGCTATCATGATACTTACGTCCTGATACTTGATACTCCATTTACCATGTCCGATAACAAGAAAATTTTCTTACTAGATGCATATGCATTAATATACCGTGCTTATTACGCTTTTATCAGAGCACCTCGTATTAACTCAAAAAGGTTAAACACCTCAGCTATATTCGGCTTTACCAATTCATTGCTCGAAGTACTTCAAAAGGAAGATCCTACGCATCTGGCCGTGGCTTTTGACCCGGCAGGTCCAACTTTCAGGCACGAAATGTATGAGCCCTACAAAGCCCAAAGAGAAGCCACACCTGAAGACATTAAACTGGCGGTTCCGTATATCAAGCGCTTGCTCGATGCTTTAAACATCCCGGTTCTGGAAGTGATGGGTTACGAGGCTGATGATGTGATCGGAACGGTTTCTTTGCAAGCTGAAAAAGCTGGCTTTGAAGTGTTTATGATGACACCCGATAAGGATTATGCACAGCTGGTTTCAGAGCATATTAAAATGTTTAAGCCTCGCAGTAAAGGGGGTGGCATGGATATAATGGGTATTCCGGAGGTTCAGGAAAAATTTGCCATTGAATCGCCTGATCAGGTCATTGATATTCTGGCATTAATGGGTGATGCTTCCGATAATATACCGGGCTGCCCCGGAATTGGTGAAAAAGGCGCAAAAGACATTATTCAAAAATACAAAAGCGTAAAGGGTATTTACGAGCATATTGATGAATTCAAGGGCAAACGAAAAGAGAACCTGATTGAGTTCAGGGAACAAGTAGAGTTGTCGTATAAACTGGCCACCATCATCAGAGATGTGCCTATTGAATTTGACGAAGAAGCTTTAAAAGTCTCTGAACCCGATAAAGATAAGTTGTTTCCTTTATTGGAGGAGCTGGAGTTTAAAAGTATGATGCCCCGCTTTGGAGCTCCGGCACCGGTAACAAATGCGGCAGCCACGCAAGGCGATCTATTCGGTCAGCCACAGGTTGAGGAGCAACCGGTATTCGCTACAACGCTAAAAACCATAGAAGATATTGAGCACACCTACTATCTGGTGGACAATGATCAGGCTTATGCTTCATTAACTGCAGAATTGAGCGTACAGAAGGAGTTTTGTTTTGATACGGAAACTACTGGACTGGATGCGGTTACAGCTGAACTGGTAGGCATTTCATTTTCATGGAAAGCACATGAAGCCTATTATGTTCCCATTCCTGAAAATCAGGAAGAAGCCAGAAAACTGGCCCAAAGATTTAAAAACGTTCTGGAGGATGAAAAAATTCTTAAGATTGGCCAGAATTTAAAATATGATGTACTGGTGCTTAAAAAGTACGATATAGATGTAAAAGGAAATATTTTTGATACCATGGTGGCGCATCATCTGGCCTTACCCGGATTAAAAAGCAGTATGGATTTTATGTCGGAAACGTATCTGGGTTATTCTCCTGTAAAAATTGAAACGCTGATAGGTAAAAAAGGTAAAGGTCAACTTACTTTCCGTGATGTAGATATTCAGAAAGCCAAAGAATATGCGGCTGAAGATGCAGATATCACCCTTCAGTTAAAAGAATTTTTAGAACCTAAACTTAAAGAATCCGGTTTAGAAGAGCTGTTTTACAATACAGAAATGCCTTTGCTTTTGGTACTGGCAGAGATGGAAGCTACAGGTGTAAAGCTTGACGTGGCTGAACTGGATATATTTGCCGGTAAATTAAAAGAACGAATTGCAGAACTGGAGAGGGATATCATTGATATGGCAGGAATGGATTTCAATATTGCCAGTCCTAAGCAGGTGGGTGAAGTACTCTTTGAGCATATGAAGATTGATGCCAAAGCTAAAAAAACCAAATCAGGCCAATACAGCACCAGTGAAGAAACTTTAACCAAGCTGAAAGGAAAACACGAGATCATTGATAAAATTCTTGATTTCAGAGGATTAAAGAAACTGCTGAACACTTATGTGGAAGCACTGCCTCAGCTGGTTAACTCCAGAACCAATAAGATTCATACCACCTATAATCAGGCTATGGTTGTTACCGGGCGATTGAGCAGCACTAATCCTAACCTGCAGAATATTCCTATCCGCGACGAGGATGGCAGGGAAATTCGAAAGGCATTTATTACCAGTGATGAGCAGCATCGTTTTCTTTCGGCGGATTACTCACAGGTTGAATTGCGTTTAATGGCTCATTTGAGTCAGGATAAGCATATGCTGGAAGCATTTAACAATGGGGAGGATATTCATGCAGCTACAGCGGCTAAAATATATAAAATTCCGTTGAGTGAAGTGACCGACGATATGCGTAGAAAAGCTAAAACTGCGAATTTTGGAATCATATACGGCATATCGGCATTTGGTTTGGCCGAAAGGTTAAACATTTCCCGCTCAGAAGCTAAAGAACTCATTGATGGCTATTTTGAAAACTTCCCACAGGTGAAAGCTTATATGGATAAGAGTATTGAGGTGGCCCGGGAAAACGGATATGTGCAAACGGTTTTCGGTCGTAAGAGAAATCTTCCGGACATTAATTCGCGCAATGGCGTGGTTAGAGGAATGGCTGAACGTAATGCTATTAATGCCCCCATTCAAGGTACAGCGGCCGACATCATTAAAATGGCTATGGTGGCCATTCAAAAGGAGTTAAAAAAGCAAAAGTTGAAATCTAAAATGATTCTTCAGGTACATGATGAATTGAACTTTGATGTGCTGAATGATGAATTGGATCAGGTTAAAGAGATAGTTAAAAACGGCATGGAGAATGCCTGTAAGCTTTCTGTTCCTCTTTCTGTGGATATGGGTGTGGGTATTAACTGGCATGAGGCTCATTGAGTTCTGGGAATGGTATTGAGTGTTAAGTAGCAAGTATCAAGACATAAGTAGCAAGATGGATGAACACGGAGACACAAGGACACAGAGTTTTTTATATGTCTAAATTTAGTTGCAAGAGCAAGATGATGAACACAGGGACACGAAGACTCAGATTTTTTTTAGGGATTTAAAATTTAGTAGCAAGTATCAAGATGAATGAACTAAGTGATGCGAATACTCAGAGTTTTTATTGAATTGAAATACACTGTGGCAATTATCTGGGTATTCCAAAAGCTATAAAGCAGCATAAAAACAGTACTTTACACGGTAAATTTAATTTCTCCTCCTTTTCAAGGAGGAGAATCAGATCATTTTTTAGGGTCTGTTTTGAATGAGGTTGCCTTTACTATTCAGCTTTTCTAACAGTTTATGATCTTTCATATATACATCTCTTTCGTAGGTGATACTGCCTGTCTTTGCGTCTTCCTGACAAGTGAGATAAACAACTTTAACCGGAATGCTTTTCTTTAAATACACTTTTACCGGAAATCCTTTGCTCAGGTATTTATCCAGCGGAGTATTTTGCCGATCTACCTGATGGAGAATAATACCAGCCATTTTCAGAGCATTCTGAATGCGAATGCATCCATGACTAAAGGTCCGCACATCTTTATTGAATAAATGTTGCTGCGGCGTGTCGTGCAAATAAATGGAATACTTGTTAGGAAACATGAATTTAACCCTTCCTAAGGCATTTCCCGGATTGGTACGTTGAAATACCTGAAAAGGAAAATAATTACTTGTGTAAGCACTAAAATCAATACCATCAATAGGAACCTCTACCCCATTCTTGCACAAAAACATATTCCGTTTTTGTAAAAAAGAAGAGTCTCGTTTAATACCTCTTAAAATACTGGTAGTAGCAATTGATTTTGGAACAGTCCAACAAGGATTAAATACCAGATAGTTGATTCTGGAATACATCGGGGGTGTTTGATTTTTATATTTACCAACCACAGTTTTTGTAGAGAACAGTGTTTTGTTTTCCTGATAAAGATGAAGCTCCTGAGAAGGAATATTGACCACAACCCCTTGTTGCAAAAAATGATCCGGTAACCAACGCAAACGTTCCATATTAACTTTAACAGATGTGATATATCTCTCTTTATCCTGATTTAAATAGAAATAGGTTTTTTTACCTGCTATCCCGTCCGGTGACAATTTATGTTTTCGCTGAAAATCCTGAACAGCCCGTTTTAAATGCTGATCAAAGGCCATTGATACGGCCGAATCAGGATGAATATGCAGCAATCTTCTTTTTACCGCAATCACATATTGATTGGAATCACCTATCTGTAAATTAAAGCCCGGGTATTGAACCTCATCTGCATATCGATAATCAGGTGTGTTATAAAGTGTTTTAAGCTCTTTTTTCAGTTTGGAGTACAATGGATGATCTGGTTCAAAAAAGTCATTTAAATAAGCTATTTCACCTCCTTTTATTTTTTTAATCCATATTGAATCATGAGGCAATGCCTCCGGTTGGGGGAAATTCCAGGAGGGTTCAACTGATGTTGGATTGATACGAGAAAAGCGTATCTGATATCCACACTCGTGTATCGATTGCGTAAGCAACAGGTCGAGTCTGGCATAACGATCCGAAAAACCGATGGAATCATTCCGTAGCTTTTTAAAATCACTTTCAATGGTGGCTACATCAAAATCATCCGGATTTAATCCATGATATCTGGAATCTTTCAGCCAATTAATGCCCTTTTGAATCAGTGAATCGGTTTGCCAAACAGGTTCAAAATTAAATGGCAGATAGGCACTAAGCATGTCTGATTGACTGCTTTTTTCTATTTCAGACTGAATACCACGGGCAATTTCCCGAACCGGAAACATTTCTTTTTCAGGTTTTTGCACTGGCACAGATTCTACTATTTGCTGCTTGGGTTTGCAGGCAAAAAACAAGAGCATTAATCCAATATATATTCTGTATCTAAGCATCGTGGCAAAAATAGAATAAAAATCAGCTGGTTGTATCACTGCTATAAAAAACAAAAGGCTGCCCCAAATGGAGCAGCCTGTATTATACTAAAAAAGGGAATTATTTGATATTACTTTTTAATCACTTTCACTAACTTCACTTTCGATCCGCTTTCAGCTTTAATAATATACATTCCTGATTTCTCAATACTTATTACTTCTACTGAAGAAGGATTTGCTATTTGTTTCACAACACTTCCTGCCATGTTGTAAACAGTTATTGCACCAACCTCATCAGCAAATTCAACAGTAAAGTTACCTGTACTTACTGTAGGATAAACTTTTACAAGTGTACTTTCTTCTGACCTGTCCACATCTGTAGAAGTATCTAAGCTTACCTGAACATTATCAAAAACAAAACGTCCATTTGCTCCTGATCCAGCATTTGCAGCTTGAATACCTACTTGAATGGTTCCAACTGTGGTTTCTGACACTGTAAATGTTATTGCGTCATTTGTCCATGCTCCTGTGGCAATATCTGACAATGTTGACATTACAGCTGAACCTCCGTCTGGTACCCATCCTGCCAGACTTGTTCCTGCAACATCTGATCCAAAATTATTTACATCATAAGTCAGTTTATAGGTACCTGGTTCAAGTGCCATTTCCTGCGAATAATAAACACTTCCGGTCCAGGCAGCACAAACTCCTAACCCACCTTGTCCTGTACCTGAAAAACCATCAATATCTGCTGTTGGGAAAGCATTTCCATTTAAAGTAACAGCCGAAGTATATTCAAAAGAAGCACCCGCTGACCAGCCCGAAAAATCAGGTGTCCATCCTGGAACAGATAAAATAGTGGTTCCATCAGTTGAAGTTCCCAGATTGTCTGCGGCAGCATCAAATAAATAGTTACACGATTCATTAAAACCTGCATTAACCAATGTTCCGTTTTCAATAAATGTAATACTGTAGGTTTCTGTTGTTCCATCCTCTGCTGTTACAACCACATCTTTAGTATCTCCAATAGAAAAAGAAACCGTTCCATCCCCGGATGTTACACTAGCGGCCCCAAAATTTGGAGTGGCAGTAATATCAACTGATGTAGAACCTGATGATACATATGCTTTATAACTGGTTATTGAACCATCAAATACCGGACTTAAAATTCCTGCACTTAAGGAAAGATCTGATAAAGTGGCATCAGATGAAACACTTGAAATATTTACCGTATATGTTTGTACATTTCCGCTTTCTGCTGTAACAGTAACTTCTGCGGTTGCACTTCCGTCTGTTAAAGTAATTTCACCGTCTCCACTAACAACAGAAGTAGCACTGTTGGCTACACCTGTTAAGGTTACTGCGGTAGTTGCCGGATCAACAATTAATTCGTAAGATGTAACACCTGCATCAAATGAAGGATTAAGCGCTCCTAAACTTGTTGATAAAGAAGATAAATTTACATCGTTATCTACCTCATAAATTTCATAGTTATCTAAGAATGCAGTATTACAGTCTGATCCATTATCACATTTATTAAATGTTATGAAACTTGCAGAAGGATTAGCTCCTGTTGTAAACAAGAAATCAATCTGTTCCCACGCATCACCTGTATCAAATGCATCATTATAATTTGGATCAGCTCCATTTGCTAAGAAACCAATAGAACCACCAACTGTTTTCAACATAGCTCTTACTCTATATGTTGTGTTGGCTTTATAGTTAAATGAATTAATATCAAAGGCGGCTTCACAACCTGTATCTGTTCCATCTCCTATTTTCATAGATGAAGTTCCACAGTATACTTCTAAAGGATCTACAGTTGTAGCAACTGTTCCCCATCCTCCAAATGAACCTCTATTATTACATAATGGATCTGCAACAAGGTTATTTCGGTCGGTAAATAAAGGAGTATAACAATCTGGGGCAAAAGTAATAGTGTAATCTTTTGTGGTTACTCCATCCTGAGCTGTAACAGTTATTGTTTCAACAGTTTCACCTCCAGAAACATCAACAGCACCACCTCCGGTAAACGATGCACTTACATCATTTAAGGTTGGAGTTACATTTATAGTAGTTACACCTGTAGGAATAGTGACAATATAATTAGTTGTGGCCCAATCAAATCCTGGTGCTATAGTACCAGCATCAAGCGCAATGTCAGATAAAGTAGCGTCTGAAGTAACTACCGGATCATACATAAGTTGTACGTGGTCAAAAAACACATGAGCTTTGTCTGTCAAGCCACTATGATCTCCGGCTAACATACCCAATTGAATTTTTCCTGAAGTTTCATGAACCACAGCGAAAGTAATTTCATCCGCAACCCAAGTGTCATATGTAAATCCACCAGAAATAGTTGACAATACAGCATCTCCTGCATCAGGCACCCATCCTGCCAGTGAATTACCTACAGAACCACCTGCATTAGTATTAAAACCTTTATAACTTATAGTGTAAGTTCCGGCAGGTAATGTAACATATTGAGAGTACCTGATGTTGGCACTCCAGGAAGCGGCAATACCTAATGCAGCACCGGCAGACAGACCATCAGCATCAGTTGCCGGAACAGCCATTCCATCCATTGTTGCAGCTGTTCCATATGCAAAAGTTGCAGAAGTTGAATGTTCATTAACTGCTTTGGTCCAGCTTGTAACATCTAAGTTTGCAGATCCATCATTTGCGGGAGCAAGATTACCTGTTGCTGCAACATCATAATTTGGAGAATCATCGAAGCTTGCATTCATCAAATATGTGTCCGTAACATCAGATTGTGCCAATAATGACGTTGCCATTCCAAAATAGGCTATCATCATTGATAATAAAAGTAAAGTTCTTCTTTTCATAAAATATTGTTTTAGGTCATTTAATAAATGGTAAGCAAAGTCTATATGGAGATTGCTTTAAATGAAAGACTTCGCTAATTTGAGCATACAAGGTAGTTAACAGTTATTAACAATTATTGCATTATTTCAACATAAAGTGTAACCTTTTGGAGTGATGAAATTCAGATACATAGGGTCAGCAAGAAAACTTCGTTTTTTTCACCGGAATAATCGGGGCAGGATGTTACTCTTGCTCTCAGAATGATCATTTACAGCAGTAAACTCACATTTCTCAGGCTGCGAAAACCTCAGAAATGAAGCTTTCTTATCTGTCACTTGAGTTATAGTGCAAGTATTATGCAGGTGCGGATTTTCCTTCCTCTGGATTGTTAGAATATTTATGAATTTCAACTACTAATTCTCGTAATCTCAAGGTATTCAATGAAATGCAACCATTACATATGGTATTCTGAATTTTGAAAAAGCGCAGAAAAAGTGCAATAAAACCGACGGAATTTTGAAAATGTGAAAGAGTAATAAAAGATAGGAAATTAATTGATAACCGGATTTAAGCATTGCATATTATCAAAACAGACACTATAAAGTACAACAGGTCATCTCAATAGAGACAGCCTTTAAACAATCAAATAATATTTTTTAGCTATTGAACTATAATCTCTTTTACAAGTTGAGACTGTGACCACTTTCAACTTTAATTAAATAAACACCAGCTTCTTCAATTGATACAAGTTCTTTTACTGATGGATTTTTAATTTATTCCAGAACACTAACCGCTAAAACACAAACCGTTACATCTTTATATTCTGACCCTTACGATTCCAATGGATACGATCAGGTTTTATTAAATGATTGATATACTATATAAATTTCTGAAGCATTGCGAGCTATGGTGATAAAGTGTAGAGAAGTAAATCGGTCGTTTAATGAAAAATAGTAATTCCCACTTATAAACAACTGTTTTCTTCGTCATATTTACTGACCACAGCACATTATGCCTTCGCAAATATTCCTGAATACCAATTATTTATAAGCAGTTTGAAACATTAATTTGATGTCGGATTGAGGTTAATAATTATCTGGATCTCAAAATGCATTATATTGAGATCCTGACACATATATATCATTGAACTATAACAGCTCTGCTAATAACCACATCATTAAGAAAACCATCACATTTTCCGCGGATGGTGACTGATTGATCAGGTCTGATTGAACGCACTAATTCTTCATTGTTTTGGCAGAAACTATTCGACAGGTATATGGTAACGCCAAAAAAAATATCATCAAGCTCAAAAACAGTTTGTTTTTCATTTACATTTACCTGAACAACTAGTCCTGTAACTTCAATAATTTTCCCAAGATATTTTGTATTCGCATTTGTTTCATCTGTTGAATACTCTTTGTAAAGTTCAGATGAACTGATTTTATAGTCGGCCTTTGTATGCTCTATATTTTGAGGAGAACGCATAAATACGTACCAATAAACTCCGGATCCTGCCAAAACAAACAGCACAATCAATATAAAAATAAATTTATAGAACGCTTTCATTGCTATTTTTTGAAGGGTTCATAAGATGTATTGACAGAAACATTAATCTCTTTTGCAATTTTATCTCTAACTATACGTGGGATTCTTATACCATAATCCTCCGGGTTTATACTGAAGCTGCAGATTCCTGCAATATTCCCTTCTTGAGGTTGTAAGGTGGCTTCCAGTTTAATATCTTTGGTTATACCGTGTATGGTAAGTTTGCCTTCTACGTTGACTGTTTGCGCTTCGTTATCAGAAAGATCAATTTTTGTCCAGTTAACAATTTTTCCTTTAAATATGGCTTTGGGGTATGTAGCTGATTCAATATAATTTTCATTAAAATGTTCCCCCATTAGTTCATTTTTAAACTGGAAGGATTTTATCAAAGCAGCAAAATTGAGTTTCCCATCAGCTGTATTTAAAAAAGAGGTAACCTGATTGCTTTCAGCATAAATTGTTTCAAAAGGTGTTTTACCATCAAAAATGATAGTTCCTGTTTTGGTATAATAAATATCCTGTGCAAACAATCCCATATTTAAGAAGATTGTAAACAACAATAGCGCTTGTTTTTTCATAATTAATCTTGTTATAATTAATAAATTTTTATCTGACAAAAGAGAAAACTCTTGAAATATTAAATCCTAAATGAATTCCTCCATCACCCCATTTATGGTTGTTCTCTCCCCAGATAAATCCACCTTCACGCATGGCAAGTGAGTTAGTTACCATGATTTGAAAAACATGTCCCCCTGTTTCAATATCAACACCAAAGGATAATGAATTCGGATGATCATTGAAAGTATTATCAGAGCGAAAAGCGTAAAAATATTCGGCATTAATAGCCACTCGTTTTGAAATTTTATATCGCCCGCTGGTTCCCAAAGCAAACAAGTCGTTTTTGTCATTAGCTGTGGGTGTTAAATTTTTGTGTACTAAAGTTGGCGACAATTGTAAACTCAGATTTTTATTGAATTTCCGGGCTATTAACACTTGATGTACGTATGTGATTCGAGAGGAGAATTTATTATCTCTATCCGGATTTGACCATTTCATGGAAGTTATTTCGTAGGAACCCATATAGGACAAAAAGACAGGGCTACTGTTTAAACCGGAAGATTGGCGCAAGATTTTCATTTTTACAAAACCATCATAAGTTTTTAGCAGACTACTACGCCCAACACCAAACATTAGCCAATCTTTTAAACCATATTCTAAACTCATGTGCATGGTAGCCTGATCCAGACCAAAATATTCGTAAGCTCCTCCGTTGATCTGCCCGAATCGATGAGAAATTCTGAAATCAAGGTGTTTCGCTTTCATTTGCTCCACGGAGTGTCCGCAAATAACACGAGTAGCTTTAAACGCAGCACTTTCATAGGTTTTTTCATTAGCTGTCTCAAGATCTAACAATTTGTCTAAATCCTGTGCCTCTGATATAAAAGGAATCAAAAGCATCATATAAAGAAATATTTTTTTCATGCGAATAAATTTTTTTTAAAAACCAGCATCCGGAACAATAACAATTCATTGAGTATGATTATTTGCTCCAGCATATACCAGCCTGAAAATTTAATTAGTTATTTAAGGCTCCACTATTTATCCAAACCTTTATTTTTTCAATGGTGCAATCATCAAGTTTTGCACCTCCCTGAGGCATAGCATCGTACCCGGGCAAATGTTCTAACGCCCCTAACAGTTTACCACTGTTAGCAACAGATACTAATTCGCTATAGGTTTCCAGGTTTATGCCTTCTCCAAAAGAGCCGGCTCTGTCAGCCGAATGGCAACTATAACAATTATTGGTTAATAATGGCTTAATAGTTTGTGAATAGGTAACATTGCTGGTATCACAATTTTCTTTTCTGCCATACAAATCTTCCTCATTATTATATTGACAACAAATTAAAATAGCGGGAAAAAACAGCAAGATAAACCAAGGGGTAAGTCGCTTCATAATTAAATATTAAAAGATTATATTTCAAGTTAAAAAAATCTCATCTGGCCTTATTTGTAGAGTACAAATACCTGAGCGCAACCATTATTTGTAATAACCTGAGTTCGATTAAAATTTTAGAATTCAGATTGACATAAAAGGCACAATTACTGATTAATCCTGATTATTGACCACATACATATATTCTTTTAAGCAAAAAAAAATAATCCATTCTCTATCTTACTATTCGGGGGTCAATAACAACAATAACAAAGCTTTAATACAATTGTTTTAATACTCAATGATATTAATCCATTCTAAAATAGTATTTATTCACCTTTTCCTGGCTATCCACATAAGTGAACCCATTAGATAAGCAAGTTATACCAATGAAACTATAAATGCACCGGTATAATGCCTAGCTGAATTCAGGTTATTTTTTCACAGGATCAGATTTTTACATCATCAGGTCAGCACACCGTTCCAAGGTGTATTTTTCAGGTTTATATAGTGTTCGTCTATAAAGTCCAAACACCCGGCTTTATGGACAAGCACCTATGTATAGAGATGCTTAGCTCAGGTGAAAATGGACAAAAAACGGACTTTGGGGTAGTGGTGGGATTGGTTCCTCCAGAACCAATCTCAAATTATAAAAATGGTGATGGTGGAAAAGGTTATTGGATCTATTTGGGTGGCAGTGGTGCGCAGCTTGAAATGGGAATAGTTCTACACCTTCGGTGGGTGCAGATGGTTTGTCCTGAATTAGCAGTTATCTTTTTATTCATGAACTCCTCTAATTAAGACAGAATTTTGATTTTGTTTTTCATAAAAGTGCGATTCAGAATATCTGTTTTTTCCTGATCAAAATTTTTTATTATCCATATTTTCAGTTCTCTGACTTCATGACTATTTAACCAATTGAGAGACTTAATGAGTTCTTTTTCAAACAAAACAGGATTGCTACTCACAGCCTTTAAAACCATTTTTTGATGGTCTAACATAGTATTGCTCATTGTGACGATTTTAGTTGATTAAATAACTTAACAAAAACTACGCCGTTGCGGAAAGACATAATAACCTGAGTTCGATTAAAATTTTCGAATTCAGATTGATATAAAAGGCAGATATACAAGGCAAATTTTGCAGGGCAAATTTTGCAGGGCTAGCGAGCTAGCTCGAAAAATTTAACGCAGTAGATCTGTTTTTTATGCAAAGCATAAGTGATTCCGCTTATAAGCGGTCTGAATTCAAAATTTTATGTCGAACTCAGGTTAATAAGAGCAGGCTATTAACCTGCTCAATATTGAATTATAAAATTTTAATTTGTTTTGAAGGTTTTGGTTTAACCTCTTCACGCTTTGGCAATTTGATGTTTAGTATACCATTATCATAGGAAGCTTCAATTTTATCAGCATCCACTACATTTTGCGCAATAGTAAATGATCTTTGGAATGATTGGTAACTAAACTCCCGACGAGTCACCTTATTACCTTCTTTTTCTTCTGACTCATTTTTATGCTCAGAAGAAATGGTTAACCGACCATTGTCGTAGTTCACATTAAAATCCTTTTTATTCATACCAGGTGCTGCCACTTCAATTAAAAATTCATTGTCGGTTTCTTTAACGTTAACAGCTGGCAAGGTTGAATTTGTACTGGAATAATTTGAATTACCCCAATCCATCAAATCGCTTTCAAAAAATCTATCAAAGAATGAAGGAGTTGATGGAAACCAATTGTTTGATAATTTAGCTAGTGTCATGGCTATATCCTCCATAATTTTATTTCCTAAATACCTCATTATATGTAGATAGGAAGGTTAAACATTAAATTGATTAATTACATCTGTATTTTTTCAAATTAAATGCCAGAAACTGAGTTTAAGATATTCCGTAAGTCCATTTTACTCTTTAATTACTGATTCCTAATTACTTGATTCATTTATGGTCAAAAGACAAAAATATTTGCAAAAAGTCAATTTGACATTTTCATCCTAAATCAACCGACAAATTGACTTATAATATTGACATAGTGACAGTTGAGGTTGTTGTTTCTTATTAAGATTAGCTTTATAAAGAGAAAGTGTTTTATGAAGAAAAGAGGAAGGGATTTAATTAGTAAGAAATTTATACTTCAATTTTATCTACTAATCAATATTGGGAATAATATATCCGTTTATTTATCTTCATCGGCTATGAAAACAATGTGTCCGGGTAATTTTTATAGCTATTTTAAAGATTGTTATAAACTTGATTATAAAGAATTTATTGTAGATAACCTGTTATCAGTAAAATATAAATACAAGTGGTTTGTGAGTCATAAAGAAGAATTACTAAACGATTCATTGCCATGTATACCGTATGATAATCCAAAATTACAGGAACTTGAAAGAGATATTGAGCTGTACAAATTAGAGAAAAAGTTATTTTATGCTTGCTTCTTTATATTGGGTACATCTGATAATCCATTAGTAAAGGATAAACGGATATGTGCTCCTTTAGTTTTGTTTCCGGCAACCATACGTACTAATGATGATTTAAATTTTTTAGAAATTGATAAACAATCATTTATCATTAACCGATCGATTCTATCAAAATTAGAAGTTATAGATAGCACACTTACAAAAGAATTATTTATTCAGGAGTTTTCAGAAACCATTAGGAATAACCATGGGAATCCTCTTTGGATTAAAGGAATTATTGATAAGTATTTTTCAAATATTGAAACTGAAGAATTATTATTTAGTCCAACGGTCTGGAGTGATAAAAAGATAAAATCATCTTATTCAAACAAGAAGTATAATTCAGACTATTATAAGATTGTACCAGCAGCAGGAACTGTTTTTGTTGACAAATCATATTCCTCACTGGGTGTTTTAAATGATTTATCAGAACTTTCGAAGCAAGAAGAATTTAATACCTCTTTAGAAGAATTATTTGAATTAGAACCTACTGTAAAAACATTTGAATCGAGCCTTTTTGAAAAATGTTTGAATCCAGGTCAGAGTAAAGCACTAATCAATGCAAATACATATAATAATTCAATTATAATCGGTCCTCCGGGAACCGGTAAATCATACACAATTACATCCTTGGTAGCAGATGCCGTTGTAAATGGAAAATCTGTATTAGTAGTTTCAAAGACAAAGCAAGCAGTTGAGGTAATACGAAAAATGCTAAATGAGAATTATAGACTAAGAGATTATCTCATACACACCACCGGAAATAAGTTTAAATTAAGTCTGAAATCAAAACTTCAGAAATACTTAAGCGGCATCACTTTACAAGATCCATCTCATTTTAACAAGCAGGAAGTATATAGATTATATCACTCAATATGTGCAAAAGAGAAGGAGTTTAACGAATTGGTTGAAAAAGAATTAAGATGGTCTGATATTGAATTCAATGGAAATACTAGTTTTTTGAGTAATATTCGAAAAACTTTCATCCAGTTAGGCATGGGCAACGGAGCAAAATTATGGAATCTCTTTTCGGAAATTGAAAATTTAAATTTGAAATTTGACCGGGAGATAAAGTATTTCTGCAAGCGTAAAATCCATCATTCAATCCGTAAAAATTCAAATCGCTATAGAAAGGATATATCCCAGTATTATGATGCTTTAGATGCTTCCTCTTTTACCGAAAATAAGGAAATTACTTCCAGAATTAATCACAAAAATATATTAAAGATATTTCCTGTCTGGCTTGCCAATATGGCCGATTTAAATGCAGTATTACCTTTTGAAAAAGAACTTTTTGATTTGGTAATTATTGATGAAGCTACACAATGTGATATTGCATCTGCGCTTCCGGCCATTTATAGAGGTAAAAGTATTGTTATAAGTGGAGACCCTAATCAATTACGTCATTATTCTTTTGTATCACACTCTCAACAGAGCAACTTACTAAAAAAGTATAAACTACATGTTGATAAAATATTTGACTATAGAAACAGAAGCATTCTTGATTTTTACCTCATGAAAGTACAAAGCCAGGATCAGGTTTCGTTTCTCCGGGAACATTTCAGATCAACCCCTTCCCTAATCGAATTTAGTAATCAGCACTTTTACGAAGGACAATTACAAGTATTAAAAACTACATCTAAACACACTGAATCATCGCAAATAGAACTTATTGAAGTCAATGGTGAACGAAATTCCAGTGGTATAAACGAAAAGGAAGCTAATGCGATAATAGAAAAACTTGATGAACTAATCAGTCAATATATTGAAAATAAAATTGTTCCCAGCATTGGTATTATTTCATTATTTAGCTCACAAGTAAACTATATCAATAAGTTACTCCGTGAAAAATATGATTTAAAAATCATTAAAAAATTTAATATTGTTTGTGGTACTCCATACAACTTTCAAGGTTCTGAACGCGAAATCACCCTACTCTCCTTTGTGGTTTGTGATAATACTCATCATTCGGCATTTATACATGCCAATAAACCAGAAGTTTTAAACGTAGCTATAACCAGAGCAAAATCCTTTCAATATCTATTTAAATCGGTATCAGATCAAAAAATAAATAAAGAAAGCTTATTGGCTCAATATTTTTCCTTCGTTAAAAACTTCACTCTTTCAAAAAACGAAGAATCAGTAACAGATGAATTTCAACAAGAAGTAGTTGACGCATTGAAAAAGAAAGGGATTAATAATATTAAATGTGGATTTCCGGTTGCAGGTTCTTTGTTAGATATTTTAATCGAACGATATGGGAAAAGTTATTTCATCGATTTAATAGGATATCCGGGTGATTTTAAACAAGCATTTTCAATGGAGCGCTATAAAACATTAGGCAGAATGGGCATTAAATCATTCCCACTACATTATAGCTATTGGAAAAAAGACAAAATTAAAATATTAACAAGATTAGTTAAGTTCCTTAATTAATATGAATCACTGCATGAGATTAATCTATTTGCTTATAGCAATTATAAATCTCAATCAACATAATTATGTGATTAATATTCAATATTTTATATATATAAATATCAGTCTTCAATAATCAAAAAACCAATTATAAATAATGGCAGATATTTTAACGATTTATTCATGCTTTAAAAAATCATTTAAACTATCTATTTGCAAATCAAATTCCTTTAAGCCCATTTCATACGCCTCTTTCAGTTTTTCTTTATTTTTCTCTGTTCTTTTGATTGGGATGGTAGATGATGGACGGATTACAAAGGCAGTTCCTTTACGTTCCATTTCTTCCAACTGATCGAGTGTGTCATTATAGATTTGATACCTGATTTGCAATGCTTCCTGAAGTTTTGGGTATTTCTTATACTTTAAATGGGACAATGTACTTAATTTGGAAGGTGATTTTCTATAGCCTTTGGGTTGAGTTAAAACTACCACTATTTTATCGCAACCATCATTAATGGCTTTAGCAATTGGAATTGGATCAGATACACCTCCATCCAACAGTAACTTTTCATCAATGTTGATCATTTTTGAAGCAAATGGAAGGCTCGAAGAAGCCTTTAAAGCTGTTAGAAGATCGTACTTATTAAAGTCATCTATGTAAAAAGGTTTACCCGATCTACAATCTGAAGTCACCACAACAAACTGTTGTTGCGAATGATAAAAACGTTCAAAGTCAAAAGGAATTAATGTATGAGGAATAGCTCTGAAAATAAAATCCATACCAAATAGTTCCCCTTTCGTAAGCAAACGAAGAAAACTCATATATCGCTTGTCATTAATATAGGTATAAGGAACATTCAGACTTCTTTCGTATTGCTTTGAAATATAATTGACTGCATTGCATGCGCCCATTGAAACACCAATAATGTATGGAAATTCAATATGATATTTCAAAAAACCATCCAGAATACCGGCACTATATAAACCTCTGAAACCTCCACCTTCCAGAACTAAACCTATTTTTTTATGCATGCACAAATATACGCAAAACAGACTATCCTAACATTTCAGCTCAATATTTAAATATCTTGTATTCTTCATTTTCAATAGTTGTAATCCATTAGAATACCAGTATACAATCATTTAGAAACATTTAGTTTTATTTACCTTAGAGCCACGAAAATAAACATTGCATAGCTAAAAACGTAACTCATGAAACTATCTACAGCAGAGAAATTTTTAATTCTTATACAACATCCCATTAAATCAAGATCAATCGTAAGCGAGCTGGCAAAAAATGCAGGATTTATTGGTTCCTTATTATTAACCTGAGTTCGATTAAAATTAGCGAGCTCAAAATTCAGTAAATGATTGATTTACAATATAAATTTTTGAGACATAGCGAGCTATGGTGATAAAATTTAGAGCCGTAAATCGATTATTTACTGAAAAGCTATGAA
>JBNKRV010000063.1:0-25098 GCA_050296935.1 Marinilabiliaceae bacterium
CGGAAACTCTCATGCTTTACATAAAAAACTGATCTACTTCGTTAAATTTATCGAGCTAGCGAGCTAGCCCTGCAAAATTTGCCTTGTATATCAGCCTTTTATGTCAATCTGAATTCTAAAATTTTAATCGAACTCAGGTTAATAGACTTTTAATGCAAGTTACGTGTTAAAATATAGATTTAAGGATAAAATAGTATCGAATTATGCGGCTGCCTCACCTGAGGCAGCCTTTTTAATTTTTAAATATCATCTTATACCAATTAAAACTATAAATGCGCCGGTATAAGGCCGAGCTGAATTCAAGCTACTTCAGGAACGAAGTGAACTAGAAGTAGCATTTTGAATTTTAATCGGTATTACTTTATAGAATCTTCAATTATTTCACCAAAAACATCCTGAATATTTAAACCGGCGGCTTTAATTTGTTGGGGTATAAAACTTGTAGGAGTCATTCCGGGAGTTGTGTTTACTTCAAGTAAAAATATTTTATTTTCACTCAGAATAAAATCAACTCTGATTATTCCATGGCAACCTAATATATCATAAATCAAAGAGGATATCTGCTGAATTCTTTTAGAGGTATCTTCTGGTAATCTGGCAGGTGTAATTTCCTGAGCCTTTTCTGCAGTATATTTAGCTTCAAAATCAAAAAACTCATTAGTACTGATTACTTCAGTAATTGGAAAAACAGTTTCTCCTTGTTGTGATTTATATAATCCGCAGGTAAACTCATTTCCTTCAATAAATTCTTCTATAATAACTTCATCGCTTTCTTCAAATGCTTTTTCAATGGCAGGATTGATTTCCTCCATTGTTTTTACCTTTGTTATCCCAAAGCTTGAACCTCCGGCATTGGGTTTTATGAAGCATGGAAGTCCTAATTTTTCAACGATATTTTCATCACTATATTCCGTTCCCTTTCTAATTAAAATAGAATCTGCCACAGAGACTCCAAATCCTTTTAGATAAGTGTTGCAAGTGAATTTATTAAATGTAAGAGAGGCTGTTAGAACGCCACATGTAGTATATGGAATTCCTAACATATCAAAATATCCTTGTAGTTTTCCATCTTCACCAGGAGTGCCATGTATTGTAATATAAGCACAATCAAAAATTACTTTTTCATTGTTAAAGATGAAAGAAAAATCGTTTTTGTCAATAATATATTCAACACCGTTTATTTCGGCTACCCATTTATTTGTGGTTATTAATACTGCGAAAATATTGTATGTGTCTTTATCAATAAATGATAAAACACCTTGAGCACTTTTACGTGAAACAACGATTTCAGATGAATCTCCACCATAAACAACTGCAATATTTTTCTTTGACATTTTGTGGTTATTAACGATTTATAGAATGGAATTTGTTAAAAATGTAACGGATTTCAAATTGATGAACCTTGATATATTATGATGTGTGAATTAGTGTACTGTTTTACTGTTGGTTATAATTTTTCTATTCTCCCCTGTTGGCAGTGTAGCCTCTCCATTTATCGATACAAAGATTCATGTCTTCAGGAATATCGGTATCGAAACTCATTTTTTCACCCGTATGGGGATGAATAAAACCAAGAGATTTAGCATGTAAAGCTTGACGTGGAAGTACTTTGAAACAATTTTGAACAAACTGTTTGTATTTGGTAAAGGTAGTTCCCTTTAAAATTTCATGCCCTCCATATCTCTCATCATTAAATAGAGTATGGCCAATATATTTCATATGAGCCCTGATTTGATGTGTTCTTCCTGTTTCAAGAATGCATTGAATAAGAGTGACATACCCTAATCTTTCTAATACTTTGTAGTGGGTAACAGCATGCTTTCCAATTTCTCCATCAGGATAAACTTTCATTTGCATTCTGTCTTTTAAACTTCTTCCAATGTGACCAGTAACTGTACCTTCTTCTTCATCCACATTGCCCCATACCAATGCTACATAACTTCTTTCTGTTGTTTTATCGAAGAATTGTCTGGCCAGGTGATTTTTAGCTTGTTCAGTTTTTGCGATAACCAGAAGTCCGGAAGTATCTTTGTCTATTCGATGCACTAATCCTGGTCGGGGATCTTCAGAATTAAACAGTGGCAAATTTTTTAAATGCCAGGCAAGTGCATTAACCAATGTGCCCGAATAATTTCCGTGTCCGGGGTGAACTACCATGCCGGTTTTTTTATTGACTACTAATAGATAATCATCTTCGTAATGAATATCTAAAGGAATATCCTCCGGAATAATTTCAATTTCCCTTCTTGGATATTCCATAACGATAGAAATGATATCGTTAGGTTTAACCTTGTAGTTTGATTTTACAGGTTTATCATTTACTAGGATGTTTCCTGCCAAAGCAGCGTCTTGAATTTTATTGCGAGAGGCATTTTCGATCCGGTTTACAAGAAATTTATCTATGCGTAATTGTTTTTGACCTGCATCTGTAACAAAACGGTGGTGCTCAAACATTTCGTTTTGCTCATTATCAATATCCTCGATATTGTCATTGTGGTCTTTATCCTCTATCATGTTGGTTATTCTATTTCAGGAGCTGTGTCTAATGGATCTGCATCCATTACATCATTTACAAGTGTATCGGGTAATGTTTTACTGGAATCAATCGTAAGCCAGATGTCCAATGATGATCCAAGGCGCAGTTTTTTACCCCGGCCAGATTCCGGAAGCTGTTTATATACAAATGCACTGATACTATCTTCACTTGTGAGTATATTGTCGTCGTATATAACCACATCAACATTCAGAGAATTAGATTGGCACAGTGTTGTGGCTTCTTCGCGGGTTAAACCAGTAAGGTCTGGAACGGCTGTTTTCTGATTGCTTAAACCTTTACCTACCAATAAGTCAATGGTTGATCCTTTGGCAATTAACTTTCCGGGCTCAATTGGTTTTCCACCAAAATGTTGTCCTAAAACAAGCTGAGTGTATTCAGAAGGAATATATAACAATTGTCCTACACGTAGCCCGAATGATTCTAAGGTTACCTGGGCATTTCTTAACGACATTTCAGCCAACTGAGGCATTGGAACCTGTTCTGCGGTATAGGCATTAATTGTAAAAAAGATGGTTCTGTTTTCTTTAACTAAGCTACCTGGTTTAGGAGTTTGTTCAACTACAACTCCGGGAGTTATATGAGCAATATGTACCGAATCAATTATTTTATAACGTAAATCATTTTGTTGTACAATATCGATAAATTGTTTTTCGGTTAATCCTGAAAAGTCAGGAGTTGCATTACTTTCACCATGGTGAGTGTAAATATTCAGAATGATAAAGGTAGTTATTAGTAAAATTATAATTACCCCAAATGCCATGGCAATCTGAGTAAGGAATTTTTTGCTAATTAAGAATTTAAGAACAGACATAGTTGTTGTGTGTTTTTCAAGATGAGTTCAAAAATAATATAAAAAAGTAAATAATCTTGAATTATTGAATTTGATATTCATCATCATTACAGTAGTAATATTGCCAATAAATGCTATCTGATTATATATGAGTATAAGTTTGTTATACAGGTATAGCTGACTAAGAAGCATAAAAAAAAGGATTCCATAAGAATCCTTTTTAATATTCGGTTAGCATAAAAAATTATGCTTTGTGTCTTTTCTCACTAGAAACGCTAAGTTTTTTTCTTCCTTTAGCTCTTCTTGAAGCTAAAACCTTGCGTCCATTTGCACTTGCCATTCTGGCTCTAAAACCGTGCTTGTTTCTTCTTTTTCTGTTCGAAGGTTGAAATGTCCTTTTCATCGTTTTATGTTTTTATATCTTTCGACAATTCGTTGTTTTCTGTTTTCGGACTGCAAAAATACATCTTTAATTTTTTTCTTCCAAAAAAAACGATGTATTTTATTCTCTAAATTATCACCTATCTTAATTTTAAATTAAAATTTCTTATAATGATAAGTGAATCAGTTTTTTAGTTTCAAAGAAATCTTCCGAAAAATATTGGGTTAGTGATACAATCGAAGTATTCTTTTTAAAAGGATTTATTTCTTCTTGAAAATCACCTCCTTTTAAATATAAAATACCATTAGAAACAGCGTTAACGTTTTTCGGGCTTATCAAGTGTCTTGTTAAGGCCACAAAGCGAGGAAAAGCTGTAACGGCTCTGCTTACTACAAAATCGTATTTTGATTTTATATTTTCAGACCTGACTTGCTGAGCTGATATATTTTTCAGTCCGAGAGTCTGAGCAATGGTTTCCACAACTTTTATTTTTTTTCCGATTGAATCAATTAAATGAAATTCACATTCAGGAAAAAAGATAGCGAGTGGTATTCCCGGGAAACCACCTCCAGTTCCAACGTCAATAATTTTAGTCCCGGGTTTAAAATGAATGTAGTTTGCAATTGCCAGGGAATGTAAAATATGACGAATGCTTAACTCACTAATATCTTTTCTGGAAATAACATTGATTTTTTCGTTCCATTCCGGATATAGTTCTTCCAGCTTGTTAAAAAGATTTATTTGTTCCTCAGATAATTCTGGAAAATAATTTTTAATAAGCCCCATGGTGTAATCGTTCCGTGTATTTATAATGTGTGTTAATGTATGAAGTAAAGCTAGTCGAGTTTTACGTCGGTGTTTTTTAAGGTATTGAAAAGAAGTTCTCTGGCTCTGAATAGTTGAGCTTTAACAGTTCCCAGAGGTAGATCAAGCTCTTGTGCAATCTCATCATATGAAAACTCATTAAAATACCTGAGCTCAATTAAAGTACGATAGCGGGGTTTAAGCTTTTTTACCACAGTACGCATCAAAACAGCCTTTTGTTGTTTAATAAGTCCTTCCTCAGGGTCAGGAGTTTCATCCTTAAGGTGTATAGGCTGGTCGTTCTCTTTTTCTTCACTTACATGAGTACCATCAATTGAAACGATGTTGGTTCTCTTTTTTCTTAAATAGTCAATGCAATTGTTTGATGCAATTTTAAAGAGCCAGGTACTAAATGCGTAGTTTGGAGAATATTGATGGATATTTTTAAATGCTTTACCAAATGCCTCAATGGTTAAATCTTCAGCATCACTTTTGTTGTTAACCATTTTTAATAGCATAAAATAGATGGCGTCTCGGTAACGACCCATTAGTTCAGCATAAGCCTTTTGGTCGCCTTTTACAGCTAGTAGAACCAGACTGTAGTCATGTCTTGCTTTGTCGGATAAATTCGGGTTTATGTCCATTTATTTCTTTTTGCTTTTCTTTTTCCGCCAAGTAATAAAAATCCAGTATAAGTTGGTAGTATGAAATCAAATATTATACAACCCCATAAAAGGTCTTTCTGTTCAAATCGCTTACTTATTGTTCTTAAAGTGGATATCTGAATTGTCAATTTAATAAAAATAAATAACAAAACAACAGGTGCAAAAGTAGGAAAAAAAATAGAAATCAATGATGTACCCCAGAATATTTGTCTTGACAAAACTTCAATTCCTAAAACCCATTTAGTTCTTGAGTTGTAGTGAGGAGCTGTTGTTAAATGTCTGCTTTTTTGTCTTCGCCATTCCTTAAAAGTCTTTGAGGGTTCAGATATTGTGTGTGATTCAGGATGAGTGATGATAGCTACGTTATTTGAAGTTGCAGCATCTTTTATAAATAGATCATCGTCGCCTGATAAAATATGTTGATGTTTTCTAAAACCCTGATGTTTGTAAAAAAGTTCTTTCGTATAACCTAAATTTCTTCCAACTCCCATGTAAGGAATCCCTCTGAGTGCGTAAGAAAAATATTGAGCTGCAATATAGAATGTGTCGTACCTCAACCAGTAATTTAAAAAGCCTTTTTGTTTTTTATAAGAACCATAGCCTAATACAATCTCTTTGTTATTATGGAATCCCTGAGCCATTAATTTTAACCAATTTGTACTCGCCGGGTAACAATCGGCATCGGTGAAAATCAAGTGTTCGTGTTTGGCTGCTTTAATTCCTATGGTAAGAGCCAGTTTTTTTCCATGTCTAAACTTTTTATCATATGGAATGGAGGTGAAATATAGTTGTTTATTGTATTTTTCTTTAAAGTGAGCCAGAACGAGTTCTGTATTATCCTCAGATGCGTCATTAACAACAATAACTTCAAATGGTCCGGGGTAACTTTGCTTTAAAACTTTTGGTAAATTTATTTCAAGATTTTTTGATTCGTTTTTAGCACAAATAATTATAGAAATCGGGGGATAACTATATTGTTGAGTAGCTGAGTCTTCTTTTTTAACGTGTTTTCCAAGCTTAACGAAATAGAATGTATAATAAAACAGTTGGATTATTAGCAGTATTGCAAGTGCTATAAATAAGTATAGCCATATGCCCGATGTTGGTATAAAGTTTGATAGTTCCACCTGTCAAATATGAGTATTTTTTAATAGAAAGCAAATACTAAATTGATATTTTAATTGAACTCAGGTTAGAATGTTTTTTGTATTGTATTGAATTTTAATGTTATAATATTGTAATTTCTGCTTTGTTGTAATTTCTGCTCTTTTCGTGCAATTTAATAAAATCTGAGGGGTGGTTAAATATTTGTATATATTTGCATCCCCAAAAATAAGTTAAATGGATTTTAAATTACAAGTAACAGATTCTGTCACAAGGGCAAGAGCCGGTAAGTTAAGTACTGATCATGGTGAGATTGAAACACCGATTTTTATGCCTGTTGGAACTGTTGGTAGTGTAAAAGGAGTACATTTTAATGATCTTGAAAATGATATTCTTGCGCAGATAATACTCGGTAATACGTATCATCTTTATTTAAGGCCGGGACTTGAAATTATAGAAAAAGCAGGTGGGTTACACAAGTTTAACGGGTGGAATAAGCCGATATTAACCGATAGTGGTGGATATCAGGTTTTTTCGTTAAGCGGAAATAGAAAGTTAAAGGAGGAAGGTGCAGTTTTCAGATCTCACATTGATGGATCCAGGCATTTGTTTACTCCTGAAAATGTTGTTGAAATACAACGAACTATCGGAGCTGATATTATAATGGCATTTGATGAGTGTGCTCCCGGCGACGCCGATCATAAATATGCCAGAAACTCCATGGAATTAACACACCGTTGGTTAAAGAGAGGAATTGATAAATTTGACAAAACACAACCAAAATACGGTCATAGTCAAACATTTTTTCCTATTGTACAAGGAGCAGGTTTTCGGGATTTGAGAAAGCAATCAGCTGAGTATATTGCATCATTTGAGCGTGAAGGAAATGCAATTGGAGGATTATCTGTTGGTGAGCCAGCAGAGGTGATGTATGAAATGACTGAAGTTGTGACCGGGATTTTACCCGAAGATAAACCCAGGTATTTGATGGGAGTGGGTACTCCTGTAAATATATTGGAGTCGATAGCCTTAGGTGTAGATATGTTCGATTGTGTTATGCCTACAAGGAATGGAAGAAATGGTATGTTGTTTACCTCAAGGGGAGTTATGAATATGAAAAATGAAAAGTGGAAAGATGACTTTTCACCAATCGACCCTGAGGGAACCTCCTTTGTAGATAAACATTATTCTAAAGCATATTTAAGACACTTATTTGTTTCTAAAGAATTGCTTGCCGCTCAGATAGGGAGTCTTCATAATCTGGCCTTTTACCTTTGGTTAGTGAAAGAAGCCAGAAAACATATTATTGAAGGAGACTTTGGAATGTGGAAAGATAAGATGGTTAAGCAATTGGCTGTAAGGCTTTGAGTCTTGAAGCTGAGCCTTAAGTAGTGTTCGTCTATAAAGTCCAACTACTGCGTTGTTGCTCAAAATTCAAATCCTCATATACGTTAGTATACTGCGGTTTTAATTTTTCACACGCCTTGTATTTAAACTTTATAGTTCAAACACCCGATTTTATGGACAGGCACTAAGTAGAGTGGACATATTTATTGATACAATATGGCTATGTTCATTTAATTTTTGTTTTTTTGTAATCAATAAAGGATATAACACTTCTTATGAGAGGAGCTATACAAAAGTTAGATAGATATATTATTAAAAAATTTCTGGGAACTTATTTCTTTGCAATTCTGCTGATTATAAGTATAGCAGTTGTTTTTGATATAACAGAGAAGATTGATGATTTTATGGAGAAAGGGGCTCCTTTAAATGCAATTGTCTTTGATTACTATTTTAATTTTATTCCATATTTTGCGAATCTGTTTACTCCACTGTTTGTTTTTATTGCGGTAATATTCTTTACTTCAAAAATGGCGTATGATACTGAAATAATCGCTATTCTTTCCAGCGGTGTTAGTTTTAAAAGGTTGATGTTTCCATATTTTGTCGGGGCCTTAATAGTGGCTGTTTTTTCCTATTTATTAGGGGGTTATGTAATTCCACCTTCAAACCAGACCAGGTTGGAGTTTGAGGGTACTTATGTTAAAAAGAGAAGTGATACTGGTTTAAAGAATATTCACATGCAGCTTGAACCCGGATTGTTTGTATACATGGGTAGTTATTATGGGATACGCAATAAAGGGCAGAAGTTTAGTGCCGAAAGATTTCATGGGGATACTCTGAAATCAAAATTGACGGCAAGGTCGATTGTTTATAATGAAGAATCAGATAATTGGACCTTAAGTAATTATGTGATTAAAAATTTTAGAGGAGAAAATCAGTTTGATGTAATTGAGGGTAATAAACTGGATACAGTATTTAATATGAGTCCATCGGATTTTAAATCTGAACATAATTGGTTTGAAACCATGACAAATAGTGAGTTAAATGAATATATTGAGATTCAAACAAAAAAAGGAGTTGGTTCAATAAAACCATACTCAATTGAATATTATAAGCGTGTGGCTAATCCTTTTTCAGCATTTATTCTTACCTTGATAGGCGTTTCGCTCGCCTCGCGCAAAGTTCGGGGAGGTATTGGCTTACATATTGGAGTTGGTCTTGCATTAAGTTTCGGATACATATTGTTTATGACAGTGTCTACAACCTTTGCTATTAATGGGAATATGAACCCAATATTAGCTGTCTGGTTACCCAATATTATATTTGCGATGATTGGGATTTATCTGTATTTTAAAGCCCCTAAGTAAAATATATTCCTTAAAACTTTGAGTGCTATTTGTATTAAAGTCAAATATTTTAGTAATTTGCGCGGTTTTTTGTAGAAAAATAATTTTTTTATTTATATACCCAGAAATGTTGCAAACATAATCTTTAAAGTAAGATTTTGATTTGTATTAGGTTAATTAAAAATGTTTAATTATGTCATTGAAAAAACACATCCTTGATCTTCGTAAAAGAAAAGAAAAGGTTGAAATGGGAGGTGGAGAAAAAGCCATCGAAAAACAAGTGGCCATGGGAAAAATGACTGCCCGTGAGCGGATACTTGCCCTTCTTGATCAAGATTCTTTTACTGAGTATGATCTTTTTGTTGAGCATGAAGCGAAAGACTTCGGCATGGACAAAAAGCAGCTGCATGGTGATGGTGTGATTATTGGTACTGGTACAATTTATGGTGCACCGATTTGTATTTTTGCACAGGATTTTACCGTTGCTGGTGGTTCTTTGGGGCTAATGCATGCCCGGAAAATTACTAAAATCATGGATCACGCGTTGAAAATGCGTGTGCCTTTAATTGGTATTAATGATTCAGGAGGTGCCCGTATTCAAGAAGGGGTAAATTCTTTGGCCGGTTATGGTGAGATCTTTTATCGTAATACAATTGCCTCAGGTGTTATACCGCAAATCTCAGTAATTCTTGGCCCATGTGCCGGAGGAGCTGTGTATTCCCCGGCATTAACAGACTTTGTTTTTGTTGTTGATAACATTTCTAAAATGTTTATCACAGGACCGGGAGTAATCAAAACAGTTCTTGGAGAAGAGATTTCTATGGAAGAACTGGGAGGTGCTCGTGTTCATGCTGAAATAACTGGTAATGCACACTTCTTTGCAGAAAGTGAAAAAGAGTGTTTTGATCAAATCAAAAAGCTAATTACTTTTATTCCCTGGAATAATTCAAAGAAAGCAAAAGAGTTCCCACCGAAAGCTCCTCAGTTTAAGGGTAGCATTGAAGACCTTATTCCTTCAGATCCTCGTACTCCTTATGATGTACGTGACGTTATCAGGGGAATTGTGGATGATGGTGACTTTTTTGAGATACAAGAGTTATTTGCTGCTAATATTGTAATCGGATTTGGTCGGTTAAACGGAAGAACAATTGGTTTTGTTGCAAATCAGCCTTTGGTATTAGCCGGAGTTCTTGATTGTGATAGTTCTGATAAAGCTGCTCGTTTTATTCGTTATTGTGATTCATTTAATATTCCAATTGTAACATTAGAGGATATGCCTGGGTATCTTCCGGGTGTAGATCAGGAGCATGCTGGTGTAATTCGCCATGGAGCAAAAGTTCTTTATGCTTATTCTGAGGCTACTGTTGCAAAAATTACTGTTATTCTTCGTAAAGCATACGGTGGTGGATATATTGCAATGAACTCTCGTCATCTGGGTGCAGATTTTATGTTTGCATGGCCAACTGCTGAAATTGCTGTAATGGGACCTGAAGGTGCTGCAAATATTATCTTTAAGAAAGAAATTGAGAGTGCAGAAGATCCTAATGAGATGAGAGCACTTAAAGTTCAGGAGTATAAAGAAAAATTTGCCAATCCTTATGTTGCTGCTGCAAAAGGTTATATCGACTCAGTTATTGAGCCTGATGATACTCGTAATATTTTATTACATGCACTAGAGGTTTCGGAAGGAAAAGATGTTTCTCATCCTGAGAAAAAACATGGTATACCTCCATTTTAAATCGACTGGTTATGAGTAAAAAAGAAGATTTGGTTGGCTTTAAGGTGCATAGCCTGGAGTATCAGACCAGGATTACGAAAAAGTTTGCTAACAGAAAACCGTGGCAAGCTCCGAATGCGAATGAAATTAAGTCATATATCCCGGGAACTATCATTGAAATTAATGCAAAAGTTGGGAAGAAGCTTAAAGAGGGAGATCCGATATTAGTATTGGAAGCCATGAAAATGCGAAATCAAATTACTATGCCATTTGATGGTAAGATTAAGGAGATTTGTGTTAAGGAAGGCGATAGAATTCCCAAAAATGAACTGATGGTTGTTGTTGAATAAATAACAATTTAAATAGATATTAAACCCCGAAATGTACATTTCGGGTTTTTTTTGTCTTAATTTTTCTATCGTATATTTTAAATCAAAAAAGGATTCTTATTTATTTCTGATTTAAAACCCTTCATAAGGATTAAATCTGTTCAGTCCATACGAAATAATCTTCAGATGAAATCTTAGGGTCTTCATCAAAGATGCCAAAAATTGCAGCTCCACTGCCTGTCATTGCAGCATAAACGGCTCCGGAATGATATAAATCCTGTTTAATTGTTTCTAATTTAGGATGGTTTGGAAATACCGATGCTTCAAAATCATTCACAATTTTGTTTTTCCACTGCGATATAGGATTAGATAACTTCTGAAGCAAGGACTCGTTATGTTTTTGAGGTTTTACTCCACTGTATGCTTCTGGAGTTGAAATATGTATTTGTGGTTTAATCAATACCAAATACTTACCCTTTAAACTTAATTCAGAGGGATGTAGAATATCACCAATCCCAGTTGCTATACAAGGGGTGTTGTAAATAAAAAATGCACAGTCGGCGCCAATCTTTGAAGCATATTTAATCATTAACTTTTTACTAATACCAAGCTTAAACATTTTGTTTAAACAATCAAGAGTAAATGCAGCATCTGCAGATCCTCCTCCAAGTCCTGCTCCGAAAGGAATAACCTTATGGAGATGAATTTTTACGGGAGGTATTAAAAAGTCTTCTTTTAATAAATTTAAAGCCTTTATACATAAGTTGTCGTCGGGGTTGCCTTCGATGTTTATCCCGCTTGAACTCCAGATGTATGGTTTATCATTCTCATTATTTTCTATAATCTCCAGTACATCATGCAATTTTGTTGGATAAAAAAGTGTTTCAATATTGTGATAACCATCAGGTCTTTTCCCGGTTATGTATAAGCCTATATTTATTTTTGCATTTGGAAAGCAGATCATAGTATGTTTTGTTGTTTTCAACTTTCAAAGATAAATAAGTATCACAAATCCGATAATTGTTTATGGCAAAAATGTATATGATTTTATTTAAACTGTAATGGTTTGATATTTAGTTTTTTTGATTTTTGTTATAAAACATTTTGACGAGCGGTATTGATGGCTAGTATATGTTGGTTAACTTTGTGTCCCGTTTTTTGGAAAAAGATTTAAGGTTATGGCAGAAAAAAGGAATTTTTCGAATAAAAAAGCAAGTAATAGTATTGACCTGGAAGTAGGGAAGATGCCACCACAGGCATTAGAATTGGAGGAAGCTGTATTAGGTGCATTAATGCTCGAAAAAGATGCTTTTACTGCTGTTGGTGAAATTCTTAAACCAGAATGTTTTTATAAAGATACTCATCAAAAGATTTATAAAGCCATACAGGATCTTAACGGTAAAGACCTTCCTGTTGATATGCTGACGGTGACTCAGGAGCTCAGAAGTACAGGAACTCTGGAGGCTGTTGGGGGTGCCTTTTTTATTACTCAGCTTACAGGTCGGGTGGCTTCGGCAGCGCATATTGAGTATCATGCCCGTATCATTTGGCAGAAATACTTACAAAGGGAGGTTATTAGAATAAGCTCCGAAATTCAGACTAAAGCCTACGATGAAGGAATTGATGTAGATGATTTGCTGGATGAATCAGAAAGTTCATTCTTTAAGTTGAGTCAGGGTAACATGAAAAAAGGGGTTACTCAAATTAATCCAGTTATTGATGAGGCCATTGAAATGATTAAAGTGGCATCTCAGCGAAGCGATGGATTAAGTGGAGTTCCTTCTGGATTTACTGAGCTTGATAGAATTACATCAGGGTGGCAAAAAACAGATATGATTGTTATTGCTGCTCGTCCGGCCATGGGAAAAACAGCCTTTGTTTTATCTATGGCCAGAAATATGGCCTTACAGTTTAATCAGGCAGTGGCAGTGTTTTCACTTGAGATGGCCAATGTACAGCTGGTGAATCGTTTGATTGTTTCGGAAACAGAGTTGCCTGCAGAGAAGATAAAAAAAGGTAATTTGGCGAGTTATGAGTGGGAGCAGTTAGATCATAAGATTCAAAACCTTATTGATGCACCCATTTATGTAGATGATTCAGCAGGATTATCTGTATTTGAGCTAAGAGCCAAATGTAGAAAACTTAAGAAAGAGCATGACATTCAGATCGTTATCATTGACTACCTTCAGTTGATGAATGCGAACGGAATGAATCCCGGATCAAGACAGGAAGAGGTGAGTATGATTTCCAGAAATCTTAAAGGATTGGCAAAAGAACTTAATATCCCCATCATTGCATTATCGCAGTTAAACAGGGGTGTTGAAGGTAGAGCCGGAGCAGAAGGGAAACGACCTCAGTTGTCTGATTTGAGGGAGTCGGGTGCTATTGAGCAGGATGCTGATATGGTATGTTTTATTCACCGTCCGGAGTATTATAAGATTACAGAAGATGAGCAGGGAAACTCTTTGATTGGTATGGGGGAGATCATTATTGCTAAACACCGTAATGGTGCTACGGGTGATGTTCGTTTACGATTCCGTGGTGAATTGGCACGATTTGAAAATCCGGATACGGGTGTGTTTGGCGCAGATTTAGGTATGGATGCAGGAGGACAGTCTGTTACTTTTGGATCAAAAATGAATGAATCTCATTCGAATGACGGAATTGGTCAGCAAGTGGGTGGAGGAAATGATTTTGGATTACCAGAGTTTCCGGATTCACCACATGATAAAGATATGCCATTTTAGATTTATCTGTTAAGAATATCTAAAAGTTCATTTAAATCAGATATTTCATGCATCAATTTTCTATTGTGTCTCACTTTGTCTGGATTGTAATATACGTAGTCTAGTCCAAATTTAATGGCTCCGTCAATATCGGTATCCAAATTGTCTCCAATAATCAGACACTCTTTTTTTCGTGCGTTTGAGCTTTTAACGGCATATTCAAAAAATGCAGTTTTGGGTTTTGAGGCACCTACAACCTCTGAGATGAATATTTTTGAGAAAAAGTGTTGTAAGTTGCTGTTTTTAAGTTTTATATATTGAACTTCTTTAAAACCGTTAGTAATTACATGAAGCGTGTACCATTTCTTTAATGTATTTAATACATTAAAGGCATTCGGCATCAGTGCGGTTTTAGTAGGACTTATCGTAATATAATCCTGACAAAAGCTTTGGGCTATTTTCTCATCCGTTATACCTGATTCGAGAAATGGAACATAAAACCTGTCAAAATTTAATTTCTCTTTCCTGATCTTTCCTTGTCTGTAAAGCACCCATAACTCCTCATTATACAGTTTGTATTTCTCATAAAAATCAGCAAAACAGGGGAATGAATCAATTAGTTTGTACTTATCAAACAACTCTTCAAGTGTATGGATTGAATTGCTTTCAAAATCCCACAACGTATGGTCTAAATCAAAAAACAGATGGGAGTATTTTTGCATCTCTAACATTATTATTGTACAAAGATAGAGTCTTTTCTTAGTAATTTTTCATCTATCAATTAATTCATGTTTTGTATTATACCGATTAAAATTCAGAATGCTACTTCTAGTTTAAAGTAGCTTGAATTTAGTTCGGTATTATACCTGCGCATTTATAGTTTTAATTGGTATAACAGGTAAGTATAACAAAGCTAATTATTTATTTAATCACTATATGTGGTTATGTATCAGAAATCTCTATTGAAGTAAAAATAGTTTAAATATCTAATATGTAGTCTTTTATAGGTATCTGGTGCTGTGGTGGATTATCGGGATAGATGTAATTATGCCCAATTATTGGGATTGTATAGAGAAGCGGTATAGACTAGATTTGTATTCAGATTAATATTCCCGGTATTAAAGGCAGATAAAATGAAAAGATTTCAATTGGTGGTATTAACTATGATAGGAATGATTGCAAATGCTCAAAATGATGCACTGTTTACATTCGAAGCATCCTACATAGGAGATAATTTCTATAATTATAACGGAGGTATGAAAACCGGATATACCTATTTGGGCATCGCAGATCTGAATTTAGGATTCAATACTGAAAATGCCGATTTATGGAATGGAGGAGAGTTTTTAATACATGTTTCAAATACTCATGGAGGAGAGCCTACTGGTGATTTTGTTGGTGATTTTCAAGGTGTTTCAAATATTGAAGCAGGTAATCATACATTCCTATATGAACTGTGGTATAAACACCAGATGAAAAATCTGGGTTTAATTGTGGGGCTTCAGGATTTAAATGCAGAATTTGCAGTAAGTGATTATGCAGGCTTGTTCTTAAATGGATCATTTGGTATACCTTCTGTGATAGGCGATAATACAGCTGCACCAATATTTCCGGTAACCGGACTTGGGGTCACATTTATTTATAGTATTAATGATAGATTCACCTTAAAGACTTCACTTTACGATGGCTATATAAACGACTTTGATTCGAATACATCAAATCTGAGATGGAAGTTATGTAAAGAAGAGGGTTTTACTTCCTATTCTGAATTTCAGGTTGCGGCATCGCCATTAAATAACAGAGATGGAATTTATTCTTTCGGATACTTTATCGACCAGATAATAAATGATAATACATCAGGTGCAGAAAAAGAGTCAGGTCAAGGTTGTTATTTTGTTGCAGATCAGGAATTAATTAAATCAGATAACCGAATTCTCGGTGCATTTGCTCAGGTGAGTTATTCACCACCAAAGGATGGTAATAACTATTTGTATTTAGGATATGGTTTAGTGTATAGGGGTTTGTTTAATAAAGCCGATAATGAAATTGGAATAGCTGTAGCTAGTGCCAGTATAGATGAAGGAGGTTACGAGTCATCTATAGAATTTACATGTAAATGTGCGATAAGTGATGCTGTTTTTGTACAACCGGGTTTTCAATATGTTAGTAATCCAGGTGGAGAAACATCCGGGTTGGATAATGCCATGCTTGGAATAGTGAGGTTTGGCTTAAGTTTTTAAAATATCTACTTAAAGGTAGAAATAAATAAAGGTGGGAAATAGAAAATAATCATATTCAATATGGAAAATGTGGTAATAGAAGATCATAAAGTAAAACTTTTATCCGACTTAAAAAACGGTGAAGTAGCTGTTATATCTAAAATAAATGGAGAGGGTGTGTTTAGAAAGCGAATTGCCGAAATGGGGTTTGTGAAAGGGAAAGTAATTTCAGTTGTTAAAAATGCTCCTTTGAAAGATCCTGTTGAATATGAAGTGATGGATTATAAGGTTTCATTGCGCAGGGCAGATGCAGAAATGATTGAAACGATACCTGTTAGTGAAACGATAAATTTATCAAATATATCATATAATGGAGTTTTAGAAGGTGGTGCTTTATTAACAAATGAAGTAAATCCCCAAAAGAAAATATCAGTTGCTCTGGTAGGAAATCCAAATTCAGGAAAAACTACTTTATTTAACTATGCTTCAGGAGCCAGAGAAAGAGTCGGTAATTATGCTGGAGTTACAGTTGACTTAAAAGAAGCCAGATACAGACAAGATGGATATCATTACAATATAGCAGATTTGCCAGGAACCTATTCAATTACAGATTATTCACCCGAAGAATTATTTGTAAGGAAATTTATCACTAATAATAAGCCGGATGTAGTAATCAATGTTGTGGATGCGTCAAATCTGGAACGAAATTTATTTCTGACCACACAGCTTATTGACATGGGAGTTAAGGTTGTAATAGCATTGAATATGTATGATGAACTCCAGATTAAAGGTGCTAAGCTGGATTATAAAAAACTTGGCAAGTTGATTGGAATTCCTGTGATACCAACTGTAGCTGCCTCAGGAAAGGGAATTAAAGCTTTGTTTGCAGCAGTAAATCAGGTGCATGAGGGAACGCATGAAGATGCCAGACATATTCATATTAATTATGGTTCACATCTGGAGAAATCTATTAAAAATATACAAAAGTTTATTGCTGATATTGATTTGTCAATGTCTAAAAGATACCTGACCATTAAATTACTTGAGAATGATGAAGAAACATTTAAACAACTGTCTTGTCATGTGCAAGGAGATAAATTAGCTTTAGTTGTAAATAAAGAGGTTGAATATATTAAGGAAGAGTACAAAGAAGATGTGTCTACTACAATTACCGATCTTAAATATGGATTTATTTCAGGTGCTTTGCTGGAAACATTTGTGCCGGGTATAGAAGTTCGTAGAAATATGACTAAAGCCTATGACAGGATTCTTACTCATAAATACCTGGGATTTCCATTTTTTATCTTTTTCATGTGGATTAGTTTTCAGGCAACCTTTACTGTAGGTAGTTATCCAATGGATTGGATTGATGCCGGAGTTGGATTTGTTGCAGATTTTGTTGGAGGTCTGATGTCAGATGGGGCATTGAAGAGTCTTCTTGTAGATGGTATTATCGGAGGTGTTGGAGGAGTGATTATTTTCTTGCCTAATATTCTGATTCTGTTCTTTTTTATTTCACTAATGGAAGACACCGGGTATATGGCAAGAGCTGCCTTTATCATGGATAAATTGATGCATAAATTAGGATTACATGGAAAATCATTTATTCCAATGGTAATGGGATTTGGGTGTAATGTACCAGCTGTAATGGCTACTCGTACTCTTGAAAATAAAAATGATCGGTTATTAACCATGCTGATATTACCATTTATGTCATGTAGTGCCAGGTTACCCGTTTATGTATTGCTGATTTCGGCTTTTTTCACTCAAAATCAGGGACTTGTTTTATTTTCCATTTATATTATAGGAATCGTACTTGCCGTTTTAATCGGTTTATTAATGAAAAAGACATTTTTCACTAAAAAGGAAGCACCTTTCGTAATGGAGTTACCTCCCTACCGCATGCCAACATTAAAAAATACATCTATACATATGTGGCATAAGGGGGTTCAGTATCTAAATAAAATGGGAGGAGTTATCTTGGTAGCTTCTGTTATTATCTGGGCATTAAGTTACTTCCCGACAAATGTTGAATATTCGAAGGATTATGAGGCCGAAATAGCTTCAGTAGAAAGTAATATATCAATGCCTGATGATGAAAAAGAAGTGCTGATCTCTAATCTTGAATTAGCCCGGGAAAGTGAAAGGCAATTGAATTCGTATATTGGTAAGATGGGGCAATCAATTGAACCTGTTATTTCACCTTTAGGTTTCGACTGGAAAATTGGAGTAAGTATTATTACAGGTCTGGCTGCCAAAGAAATAGTGGTTAGCTCAATGGGCGTATTATACAATGCAGAATTGGACGCAGATGAAAACTCCGATAGCTTAATGGAGAAATTGCAAAATCAAACGTACACTCATGGAGAGAAGAAAGGTCAGAAAGTATATTCTCCACTCGTGGCCTTTGCACTGATGATATTTGTACTTATCTATTTCCCTTGTGTAGCGGTAATTGCAGCAATAAAAAAGGAAGCAAACTGGAAATGGGCTCTTTTTACAATGGGGTATACAACAATGGTAGCATGGATAGCTTCCTTTATTGTTTATCAGGTAGGAAACCTGTTTGTATAGAACAGAAACCATTGGGCATTGTTGAAAAATAACTAACCGCAATATGGTTAATTAATTTTATAAGTTATGAATCAGGAAATAATAGCATTAGGAATTGTAGCAGGGGTTATTTTGTATTCCCTCTATAAAATTGTAAAATCTATACGTCAAAAACAGAAGGGAGCTTGCGGTGATTCAATATGTACCGGGTGTTCAGTGAAGAAGGAATTTAAACACCTGCCAGCGGTTCAGAAACATATAGAAAAAATAGCTTCCGGCGAAGTAAAAATGTTCGCCGGAAGTAATATGAAGTAATTTTTTATACGCAGGAAACGTATGAGGTTAATTTACCTGAACAACTAAAAAGTTTGAGATACTCCAGAATTCTTTAGCATCGATGATTTTGATGGATTTAGTATCTTCTTCTCCTGTAATAATTTCATAAGAACCTTCAGGGTGATTTGTGAGCACCTTAAATTTAGGTCTGAATAAAGGAATGCTGTCAACAACCCGGATGTCAATTTTGGTAAAGTAATCTTCATTAAAATCTTTGCTGAGTACTTTTGTCTTTCCAAAAAGAGGGAGTCCCTCGTTTGAGATTACATTGTGTTCTCTCAACTCTTTTTTGGTTCCAAATGCATAATAAGCTGTGTTTAATTCGATAGTTGCAGAATCAAGGATGGCGTTGGTATTTGCATTTACACTGCGAATAGAATCAAGAACCTGCCCCATACCTTCCACTGTAAAGTTTAATGAAGCTATTTCAATGTTTTTGGATGATAGCTGCTCTCTAAGCTCAATTATCTCTGTGCTTTTGTCTTTAAGTTGACGATTCAGATTGGAAACCAGATTCGATAAATTTTTATTCTCTCCTCCTGATTTTTTAATTTTATATTCTAAATCAGCTATTTTTTGTTTGTTGGCAAGCATCAGGTCATAAATATCCTGAATATCATTATTGATTCTTTCTTTTGTACTTTGTGAATTTCCTTCAGGAGTTGCCATATTCACTGAAATAAGATGTTCTTTTTCTTTAATTGCCTGAAGGTTATCATCTATTTCCACCAGAGATGTTAATAGTTCATTCATGGCTTTATCTTTTTCAGCAGACTCAACTAATAAAGAATCGTTTTCTTGTTTTAATTCTTTTTTTGTTGGTCCGCTACAAGAGATTACAGTAGCCAATAAAACCGGTAAAATTAGTAACTTTTTCATAATTGTTTTTTTTGCCCGGAAAACCCCAGTTGTGTTTTATAATTGAATGGGATATTCCGGTGATTTTTATTTGTGTGTTAATTAAAAATTCGAATACTTATTTGTCCATAACTTCAGACTTAGCATATTTGTTTTGCTTTTTTGTTATTATTTTTTCATCCATTCCTGCTACAACAATAGCAATTTCACCTTTTACTGTTTTGGCACTAAAATAATCAATTAGTTCAAGAAGTGTTCCTCTCTTATTTTCCTCATATATCTTTGTCAGTTCCCTGGAAACAGAAGCTTGTCTTTCATTACCCAGTGTGTCTGCAAGTTGTTGCAAGGTTTTCACCAATCGAAAAGGAGATTCATAAAAAATCATCGTTCTTGTTTCACTGGTAAGGGCTTGTATTCTTTTTTGTCTGCCTTTTTTTTGAGGAAGAAATCCTTCAAAACAAAACCTGTCATTGGGTAATCCTGAGTTTACTAATGCAGGTACAAATGCTGTAGCGCCAGGAAGGCATTCCACTTCAACATGCTGTTCAATGGCATGCTTAACAAGTAAATAACCCGGGTCAGATATTGCCGGAGTTCCGGCATCAGAAACAAGTGCACAGGTTTCCCCTCCTAAAATCCTTTGCACAATCATATCCGAGGTTTTGTGCTCGTTAAATTTATGGTGTGAGTATAGTTTTGAATCTATTTGAAAGTGTTTTAACAGGAAGCTGGTCTTACGAGTGTCTTCCGCAAGAATAAAATCAGCTTCTTTAAGTAAAGTTAAAGCCCTTAAAGTAATATCTTCAAGATTTCCAATTGGAGTTGGAATAATATATAGTTTACTCATTATTATGTCACTAATAATTAATTATTGTTTGAAAATCAGTTGGTTAATTCATTGTGTTTGTATGTTGATTTTAATTCAGAATAACTCAATGTTTAACCTCTTAGTATTTTCGCACAATGTAATTATAAAAAGCTTTGGTTGCCTCTTGTTCCGAATCCCAATTAAAATTCGATGTGATAAAAGATTGAGCTGCTTCAAGGTTTGGTAATTCATTAAGCTGTTGTAATGTTTGTTGCATTACCTCAGCATTACCTTCAAATAATTCTCTCTGAAACATAAACCTATCGTTAATACCTAATCCTTTTGTAAGGTCATTTACAGGCTTTCCTATCAGAGTCTTTTTGCTGCCTGATTCATGAGACGAAGCTATTTTGTCGTTTACGGATTTCTTTTCTCCTGCAAATGATTCACCTAAGGTTCTTGATTTATCAGACTGTTTACTGGTTTCAACAGGAGGGGTATTATTATTCTCATTAGAGATAGATGTTAAAGGAGATTCATTTGTTAATACTATATCAGATCCAATGTTTCCTTTTATTGTATTTTCATGAATGTCTTCAGTTTTTTCAGTTTTTGTTTCTTGCGTTTCCTTTATCTCATCAATAGACGAAGCTTCTGATTCAATCTTTTCCTGAGTTGGCTTTACAGGTTCTTCGGGTTTAACTTCAGGAATGGATTCTGTATGTAAAATCTCTTCCTTTGAAATTGAAGTTTCCTGCTGCTCTTCTTTTTGACTTGTTTCACTCTCAGTAGCTAATGTTTTAAGTAAGCTGAATTCATCAATAATTTGAGCCAGTTTTCTTTCAGTAAGATCAATAAATGCAGAAGGAATCTCCTGCTTTCCCTGAAACGACTTAACTAATGTTTCAACTTCGTTAATCTCGCTTAAAATAATATGTAATAGTGCTTCTTTATTCATAATAGTGTTAAAACAAAGTCTTTTTTTCTTATTTTGCAAAGTTAGCGATTTATATTGGTATCAGATATAAAAATAAAAGTATCAGGTGAAAGAATAAAAATAGATGGGTGTATCATTCTCTTATTTATGATAAAATATGTTTTTAGAGAATAAATTGAATATTAAGGAAAAGCATGGGTGGATCGAAGTGATTGCCGGGTCAATGTTTTCAGGTAAAACTGAGGAGCTTTTACGGCGGTTAAAGCGTGCTAAGATAGCCCGGCAAAAAGTAGAGATATTTAAGCCGCATATCGATGTTCGGTATAGTGATGAAGAAGTGGTTTCTCATGATGCAAATTCAATTTTGTCGACACCGGTTGAAACATCAGGAAGTATTCTTTTGCTGAGTAGTAATGTTGATGTCATTGGCATTGATGAGGCTCAGTTTTTTGATACAGGTTTAGTTGATGTTTGCCGGAAATTAGCCAATCAGGGCATTAGAGTGATAGTTGCAGGTTTAGATATGGACTTCATGGGCAAACCATTTGGCCCCATACCATCCTTATTGGCCTGTGCTGAATATGTTACCAAAGTACATGCAGTGTGTATGCAATGTGGCGATTTAGCTCATTTTTCTCACCGGTTATTAGAAGATGAAAATCTTGTTATGTTGGGAGAAAAAGCAGCGTATGAACCTTTATGCAGATCGTGTTATAATAAAATCAGTTCCAAAAAATAATTATGCAATCCTGTTTTTTTAGTGAAGTGTGCCAATGGATTCCATGTGAATCAGTCATCAAAAAAGATATCGAATTTTCATACCTAATCACAGATAGTCGTTCTGTGACCCATCCTGTAAAGTCATGTTATATAGCCATATCAGGAGAGAATCATAACGGGCATGATTACATTTCATCATTGTACCAGCAAGGCGTCAGATGTTTTATGGTGGAAACATCTTATCATATAGATCATAGTTTAGATGAAGCGAACTACATCTTAGTTGATGATACCTTAGTCGGATTTCAGAATTTAGTGAAGCACAAAAGGAATTTATATAATTGTCTTGTAATTGGCATTACAGGGAGTAACGGAAAAACCATTGTAAAAGAGTGGATATCCCAATTGATTGGCAAAACAAAGGTGTTGGTACGTTCTCCTAAAAGTTATAATAGCCAGGTGGGAGTTCCATTATCTGTTTGGCAATTAAACAGGAATACTGAAATCGGAATTTTTGAAGCAGGGATATCTAAGAAAGGTGAGATGGAAAAAATTGAGCCAGTTATATCACCCACTATAGGATTAATTACAAATATTGGCGCAGCTCATCAGGAAAATTTCATATCAAAAAAAGAAAAGCTGAAGGAGAAACTTCACTTGTTTAAAAATTGTAGATCATTAATATATTGTATAGATCATTCTATTATTAATAAAGAGATCAGAAAATCATATCCTGAAAAATCTACATTTACTTGGGGCTATAACGATAAAGCAGATGTGAAAATTTTGCGTAAAGAAATCACAGATACATCTTCTATCATACATTTAAGGTGTCATGAGGATTTTGAGATACAACTTCCATTTACAGATAGCGTTTCGTTTGAAAATGCAATGCATTCTATTGCCGTAATGCTGAAGTTAGGTTATCGCATTGATCACATTAAAAAGAATATGTCCAGGTTGGTTCCCGTTGCCATGCGAATGGAGCTAAAGGAAGGACTGAATAACTGTATATTGATTAATGACGCATATAATTCAGATGTTTCTTCATTGGCTTTATCTCTTGACTTTCTAAAGCAGCAAAGTAGAAGTGAAAATGAAGAACGCACCTTAATTTTATCTGATATTTATCAAAGTGGCATTGAAAATGAAGAGTTATGCAAACAAATAAACACATTACTCCATCAAAAAGGGATATCAAAATTTATTGGGGTTGGAGAGGTGTTAAAATCATATGCTCATCTATTTATACCTAATGCATCTTTTTATTCAACAACAAAGGAATTAATAGATCATATTTCCAGTAACACATTTAAAAATGAGGCCATTCTGATTAAAGGATCCCGTAATTTTGAATTTGAAAAGGTGAGTGAAATATTAGAAAAGAAGCATCACCAGACTTGTCTGGAAATAAATTTAAATGCACTGGTTGAAAACTTAAATTTTTATCGTACAAAGCTTAATAATTCAACAAAACTACTGGCTATGGTGAAAGCCTTTAGTTATGGGAGTGGCTCATTTGAAATAGCAAATGTATTACAGCATCAAAAGGTTGATTATTTGGGAGTAGCTTTTGCAGATGAAGGTGTTGAACTAAGGAAGGCAGGTATTTCATTGCCAATTATTGTAATGAATCCTGAAGCCAAAAGCTTTCCTATGATGCTTGAAAATAAACTTGAACCGGAGTTATATAGTTTCAAAGTTGCAAGAGAGTTTGTTAAGGAGCTCAGAAAAGAGGGCTTGACTGAATATCCGGTGCATGTTAAATTAGATACCGGAATGAATCGCCTGGGATTTGTTAAAGATGATTTAAATGCATTAATCCAGGAGCTTAAGGATAATACTGAATTAAGTGTAAAGTCGGTGTTTTCTCATCTGGTTGGAACCGATGCTCCTCTATTAGACGAGTTTACCAATGAGCAGATCAGTCAATTTCAATCTATGTCTATTCAACTGGAAGAAGCTCTGGGATATAAATTTATCAAGCACATTTTAAATTCTGCCGGAATATTGCGTTTCCCCAATGCTCAGTTCGATATGGTTCGATTAGGAATTGGTTTATATGGAATAGGTGCCGTGGAGCAGCATAAATTAAAAAGTGTAACCCGCTTTAAATCATATATTTCTCAGATAAAGTTAGTTAAGGCTCATGAAACCATAGGTTATAACCGAAAAGGATTATTGCCTTACGATGCAGAAATTGCCGTTGTACCTGTAGGCTATGCTGATGGTTTAAATAGAAAGCTGGGTAATGGAAGGGGCAGGATGATCGTTAATGGACAGTATGCCTCAATTATTGGTAATATTTGCATGGATATGTGCATGATTGATATTACAGGACTTAATGCCAAAGAAGGTGAAGAGGTTGTGATTTTTGGGTCAGAATATCCGGTTTCAGAATTAGCAAGCGTGTTAGATACTATCCCTTATGAGATTTTTACGAGTATAAGTCGTAGAGTAAAGAGAATATATTATTATGAGTAATAATTAGATATCTTTGGTGTATACTGATTATTGTATCTGTTCTTGAAGTAGTAAATATATTGTAGAGGATCTAATTTATTTTCATATACGCACTTTTGTAAACATAATATGGTTATTTGGTGGTAATTTATCTTGATGTAGTTTTGAATGTTTTTGTATTGTTATATCGGTTGGCGTTAAATAGTTTCAGAGATATTAAGTTTTATGCGAGACGTAAACTATCGCTATAAACAAAAGCAGAGCCAGGCTTGCTTGATCTAAGTCAAGAAAAGTAATAACCTGAGTTCGATATAAAATTAATGGCTCAAATCGCTTATAAATATTGAGTTTCAAGGAATGTTTGCGAAAGCATAGCGGGCTATGGTAAGCAAATATGACGCAAAAAATCGGTATTTATAAGCGAAATTCATAGCTTT
>JBNKRV010000064.1:0-3209 GCA_050296935.1 Marinilabiliaceae bacterium
CTTTCGCGTTCTTTTATTGCTTCTAATGCTACTTGTGCCTTAAAGGCTCCTGTGTGTTGTCGTCTCATCTTCATAATTACTGCTTAAATCTAACTATATTTATTGTCTTAAGCAGTGGTCTGAAATATAGGTAGTATTATATGACAACTCAAATCAATATCCACCCTTTCTGCTTGAAATTTGTTATTGCAACTAACTATAAATAGAAACAATAAAGTCCATAATAAATATCTCATATTTTTTTACATTAAAAATCTTCTGAATTTCTTATTTTATTATTCTTTCATTAGAATTTCTTTGTTTCACCCTCTCATACTTTCCATTACTCAATACTCCTGAAAATTCCCTTGAAAATTGGATTTTAGTAACAAAGGGTTTATAACCTCTTAAATGTTGTAAAGTAAACCATGAAGCAAAAATCGCCCTAGCCCTGCCTATAAGATTAAACCACTTCTCCAAATCAGGTTTGTTCAATCCAAAGTGGTCCCATAATATTACATTGTACTTTATTGTGTACTCTTCACCTTCAATTTTGTAATCAGTAATTTCCACATCTGTTGCCCATATATCATTTATTGCTATTCTTTGCCCTTCGAATAAGTCAGCACCAGAATTAAATTGATTTGAGGTATACTCTATAAATACCAATACATTTATTCTCTTTCTCTAAAAAACAACTAAAAACCTTCATTAAGTGCATAGAGGCTGGATGGATGTAGTTCAACCGGGAATAATCTCTGGGTCTTATAGATCGCTCATATTCCTATTTGTTACAAAACGTTATTTCCTTATTTACAGTAAATTGTATCATTAAATTCTTTCGGATATGAAAGATACCAGACATTAGGATTATCTTCTAATCTTTCGTATAAGAAACTTCCTGTATAATTATCCTCACACCTTTCATATAATGATACACTCCCTTTCAACTCTTGTATTCTTTTTATATACCCTCTTGTACAATTGCAATCCCTATAGAAAGTTATCGAATATCTAGATATACAAGAGTCTAAATCACATAAGTTCATCATATTTCTTTTTGTGAATTCAAAAAAGAACTTATCTCTTTCGGTAACATTTTCAGGAAAATTAGAAGTCAAGTACAATTCATATCCCCCTTTTCGAGCGCAACTAATATCAATATACACCCTTTCTGCTTGAAATTCTTTATTGCAACTGACTATCAATAAAAACAATAAAGTCCATAATAAATATTTCATTTTTTTATTTTAAAAAGCTCCCGAATTTCCAATTCTATTCATTGTGTCATTAAATTTTCTTTTTTTACTCTATCAGACATATCTTAATTTAACATCCCTGAAAATTCCCTTGAAAATTGGATTTTAGTAACAAAGGGTTTATAACCTCTTAAATGCTGTAAAGTAAACCATGAAGCAAAAATCGCCCTAGCCCTGCCTATAAGATTAAACCACTTCTCCAAATCAGGTTTGTCCAATCCAAAGTGATCCCATAATATTACATTGTACTTTATTGTGTACTCTTCACCTTCAATTTTGTAATCAGTAATTTCCACATCTGTTGCCCATATATCATTTAATGCAATACGTTGTCCTTCGAATAAGTCAGCACCAGAATTAAATTGAGGTTTTAAAAAAAGCACTGCTTTGCCATTGTTAATTCTAGTCGTTATTTTACCTTTTTTACGTCTTGTGTCATAAGCGTCTGCGGTACCCCAATCAATTTCCTTTTCAATTAAATCAGAAATTTTACCCTTACCATTTTTTAGTTTTTCAGCAATATAATCCTGTAACTCTTCACAATAAGTGTTTGTTGATTGATGACTCTCAATATTTTTGGTTAATAACTCCGATTCATATAGGCCTCCTTCGTTTCGTTTGAATTTACGTATCATGGCAATAATGTTATCTTTTAATTCATCTTTTGCCATGTAAAAAGTTACCAAGTCTTCAAAACCTGCAAACAATTCATCATCGGTGTAATGGTCGTGAAAATATTTCACTAAGGAACCTGCGCTAACACCATCTGGAACGTCACGTAATTTTGAGTCTACCCAACGAATACCTGATGCAAATTTTTCCAATGGAAAAAGTGGAACCTTTATTTTCCAATCCATTGCTTCATAATCGTAATCTATGCTGTAAATTTCTTCTTTTGTATATATGGCTTTGTTAAAACTATTATTTCTGTTGCTTAATGCGGTTAGTCCAAATTCTTTCCCTTCAATATAGTTTGATTTAAAGCTTTCTACATCGGATTCTGAATATACTTTCCTGGTAACGTTTTTTCCATTTCCATAAGCTAAATCTTCGGCGATGTCTCCTCCATCACTATTAAGTCCTGGCATTCTGAATCTATCTACACAAAACGGAAAAGAAACCACAGGTACTTCCACGCTCACCTTTTTATCTGCATTTTCTACATAAGCATATAACCGTATCGTCTCAGCTTTCCTGGCTTTGTACTTATAGCACACTACATCTTTATCCAGATATGGCTTTTCACCGTTGAGTTTTTTAATTTCACCATCTGCATTTAATTCTTCAGCCCATTTTGTATTAGCTACTTTGTCTTTGGGAGAATCAGTATATTCTGTGGCTTTAAAAATATATGTGTTTCCCTCTATCATTTCTTCGGCCAGTTTGCCGTCTTCGAAAAAGGGACCTTCCAGTTTTTTAACTAACAGCTTTTGTTCCTTTATGGGTTCTTCCGTAGGCATATTAATCAAACCTTGCGAAGCAAAGTTCAGGCCGCTTGGGGTAATGTCCGTTATTTTCCATATTTTTTCATGTTCTACACTCCGGTTACGGGTAATGGCAGGGGATAAACGCAGGTTTAGTTTCATGGAGGTATTCCCTTCCGAGGACATATGCTCGCCTATACCAATGCAGTAGCAATCCCAGAATTCTATTTTAAAGGCCTGGTCAAGGTCGCCATCGTAAAATACCAGTTTTCCCTGCTTCATTGTTCCTGATAACATCCACTCGTATAAGTATTCATCGCTATCGCCGGAGTTGAGCTCTAGATTTAAGATACCGCCTGCCAGGTTGTATTCTGTTGATGCCCGCATGTTTTGTCCGGGCCGGATGTACTTATCGTAGTTGTAGGTGTAATTGGGAGCCATGCCATAATCCAGGCCTTCTGTGTGCCTGGCTAAAGCCAGTTCGTTGTAATACCTTTCCCTGATGACGTTTTCATCGGGCGCCTGAGTCCGCATTCTGATATAGCTT
>JBNKRV010000065.1:0-6408 GCA_050296935.1 Marinilabiliaceae bacterium
TTTCATCTCCTGCAACCAAATCGCCCCAAACAAGTTCGGCTGGATAATATTTTGGCGCATTTATGCCTGGTTGCCATTTTAGTTGCAACTTCTCTTTTCTTTGTCCTGTTACACAAGACAATAAATTTATTGCCATAAACAGGTATATTGAACCTTTAACTATCCTATTAAAATAAACTGGCATCATCCTGATTAATTGATTTACCTATTTTGCCAGTGCGCTGTATTTCAATTTCCTGTGTGCTACTACATAAAGTAACTGTTAACTTGCGGGCATCGTAATTCGGTTTTAAATGCATTACATATGGCTCGTTGGGGCAATCGGTACTCATGTTTGCAAATAGCTCAAACATTTCTTTAGTATCAAAATATACTTCTCCATAATATACCACACGATCTTTCACCCACTCAAAATAAATATGGTTAGGTACAGCTTTGGTCTTAAAAAAGTTATTATCCAATTCATCTCCACACATTGTATCCATCTCGCCATTGTAAAATTCGGGCATAATAAACAAGGTTTTAGTATGTGGTACACCATCTAAGGCTATGGTATAATTGTAACGCTGCCTAAAAATGGTTTTATAAGGCTCTTGCGTTATGCCATGTTGGGCTATGTATTCAAGGGAGCCTTTGGCCTCTTGCATCGTTAAACGATTATCCTCTTCTCTAGTTTCTGTCATATTCGGAAACATCGATTTCCAATCATACTCCATTTCCTCTCCTTGAAAATGGGCTATTTCTACCGTTCTGCTCCCAGCTACTTTCATCCACAGGGCAACGCCACCCTTGGGATACAAATTTACAATAAGGTAATAATATCTAAAGTGTTTACCTTTTCGGTCTATATAACCTTGTTTAAACAATGCCCGCATGGTATCGGCAGGAAGTTCAAATTCGCCTTTATAAAATTTATCCTCGGCATGCGAAAACCAGCCAAGGGTTAACTTATTGGGTACAAAATGGCCCGATGACATTTCCATACCTCCCAAGCCCCATCCGCTATATTGACAAACACCTGTAGTTATTCCACAACTATTTTCGCCGTTTGAAAATGAACCATAAACGCTTGTAATAGGATAGTGTTTAGGGGCATTAATTCCAGGTTCCCAGTCTAGCTTAATTGGCTCTTCTTTTTGAGTGGGCTTGCATGAAAATAAATTGAGTGCCATGAGTAAGTAAATTATATTAATGGTTAATTGTTTCATAATTATTTCTTTATCCTGCTATTATATTGCGCGATGGTTTTGTACGTATACTGGCAGCATAGGGATCAAAATATGCAATGCCCGTAGCGGCTTTCAAATTACTACATTCGTGCGAAGTGTGAAAATATTGAGCACGTAAGTACCTTAGCGTTAAATGATCATTGATTTTCTGCTGTAAAGCCGGGTGGCCTGGATAATCATTGGCATTTAGTTCATTATTGGTTTCTGTAGTAGATAAGGTATTAGCAACATTCATTTTATGCTCCACCACCGATACTTTATTTACGCTGGTTGACATTGATGCTGCCACATAAGGCTCAACCAATGCCGATATAGGCTGCTCTCGCATTTTTAATAGCTCTATTTCCCTGTTAATTTGTTTACGCAGTATGTCATCGGTTCTGCCTTATCAAACACATAGGCTCGTAATCGCTGATTGGTATAGTTTAACTCTTCTGGTATTTTATTTAGCCTTACAATTTTATCTTTAAACTTCACCCCCTGGGTATTAAGTTGTGCCTTATCCTTCATAATAAGTAGAGGAATAAAGCTATATTGGTTTTTCACAAACTTAGTACCTACTGTTTTAATGTACCCCTGTGCATTAATCAAACCTTTAGTTATAGTACCCAAATAACCGAATTTACACTCCAATTGTTTTTCGCTCCAATACCAACCTTCTTCTAGTAAATATTCTACTTCGTCCTTCATATCGTAATAACTACCTGCAAATATTACTTTATCCTTCACCCTCCTTAATTGGAACTGTCAGAAATCTTCTTCTATAACGGCGATAATAAATCTCGAAAACTACTAGCGACATTACCAATGTTATACCTTGAGCAATAACAAAGCCCAAAATAAAGAGATCTTCCATATCACTATCCCCCTTCATTGTATCTAAAAACTCCTTGGATAAATATACTTTACCAATAAAACTAAGTAACATTAATAATAAAATAGAGGCCACACTTGATACTATTAATATAAAATAAGCTTTTGAAAAGGATTTTAGCCATGAGACTCTAAATACAGATTTTACGAGAAATACATACAAAATACCATTCCATAAAAACTGATTGAGATTGAATACGGTTGACAAAAAAAGCAAACCAGATATAACTCCAGGCAATAAGCGCATAAATACCCCAAAGAAGATTATAGACCATATAAGGTAAATAGGTAAGAAAATTATATACTGCACATAACGATGTATCTTGGATTTACGAAGAGGCTCCTTAGGTACAAATATTGTTTTAACTTTCGGGAATTTCTTTCTGCGGTATACTACCCTAGCAATAACACCACCTATAACTAGTATAAAAATAACTAATGGATGGCCCATCAGTACCGAATACAATGATGTTTCAAACGCATTACAATGGCAATCTTCCTTCAATTCACTTTTATTCTCAGGAGAGCAAGGATAAGCAGATCGTGAATGACCTTGAAAACTTATTAAATCAGGAAGAGCATTTATGCAAGACGCATCAGTAAAGGGATTATTTGAAACATCGAGTTTTTGTAAACTTGTAATCTTACTTAGAGGAGTTAAATCTGTAATTTCATTATGCCATATTTGTAACTCCTGTAATTTTTTTAAATGAATGAGTGGACTAATGTCAACTATTTGATTATTATTAAGGTTCAAATATTCAAGATTGATTCCTTTTTCAATCCCATCTATTGAAGAAATGAGGTTATCTGCAACAGAAAGAAACTCAAGTGAATGCCACGAAATATCCAATTCTTTGATCTTATTTCCACTTAAGGTTAAAAAAGTGATCCCTTTACAATTCTTTATAAACGAAGTTGACTCTAAATCACAGAACATGATGTCAACAATTCTTAAACTATCAATACTTTGCCAATCTCCTATTTGTTTTATTTGACAAGAAGTAATCTCGATCTCTTTCAATGTTTTTATTTTCGCTAAAGAACTAATATCTCCCAAATTACAATGACTAAAATCTATAATTCTCAATTTCTTTAATTGGCCAATAGCTTGTATTTGTGATTCTGTAAAATATTTGTAATCATCAAATCTTAATATTTCCAAGTTTTTAATAGCTGCAATACTGGCAAAATTGATTTCTACAAAGTTTTTGTTTATAGTTAGTCTTCTCAAATTGGGCAACTTTGATAAGCAACTAAAATCTGTTATATCACAATTCTGGAACTCTAAGTCTTCTATACTTCGGAGTGTTGCAAATAACGATATATCAACGATTTTCATCTTTCGGTTTTCGTCTGCCCAAACCTGTATTCGTGTTCTACCTTTATAATAATCATAAAACCCTTTTACTCCTTTATGATGATAATCAATTTCAGGATCTTCAATAGTTAGTGCCTCTAGCATCTCCTTCTGTGAAGGAGTAAGTTGAGTATCAGTTACATTTCGGCCAAAAACAACCTGAACGAGAACTATAAAAGTGAGAAGTATATATATTTTTTTCATTATCCCTGTTTTTTTTGAGGAGATCCAAAACATGAAGACAAGTTAGCTTTTATTTTGTCAGTCATAAATGTATGACTGAGACTGTGTGAAATAACAGCTAAGTAAGGAATTCCTCCTGGTAAAGTTTCAAAGTCGTACTTTGGCATCGAAAAATATTTCGCCATAATATACAACTCTGTCTTTTACCCATGTAAAATAGATCTCTTTAGGCACAGCTTTGGTTTTAAAAAAGTTATTTTCCAATCCTTCTTTTGCCATTACCTCGTATTCCCCATTATAAAACTGGGGTGTAACACTTACCGTTTTTTCATGCGGTACCCCATCAATTACAATGGTATAATTATAACGCTGCCTGTAAATGGTTTTAAATGGCTCTTGCGTTATACCGTGTTGGGCTATGTATTCCTTGGATCCTTTAGTTTGCATTAAAACAAATTCATTATACTCTTCTCTGTTATATTTTGTCATATATGGATACATCGATTTCCAGTCGTACTCCATTTCTTCACCCTGAAAGTGGGCAATTTCTACCATTCTGCAGCCACCTGATTCCATCCATAAAGCAACCCCCCCCCATGGGATAAACATTAACCACCAAATTGCTGTATCTAAAAAAATCTCCATCTCTATCTATGTATCCTTGTTTAAACAAAGCTCGAATGGTATCTTCAGGAAGCGCAAATTCGCCCTTGTAGAACTTATCTTCGGCATGGGAAAACCAGCCAATTTCAAGTTTATTGGGTACAAAATGCCCTGTAGACATCTCCATCCCAGATTCGCCCCATCCATCAGATTGAGTTGCTCCTGTAGCTATAGAACAAAACTTATCACCACTTGAAAATGAACCAAAAATTGTTCGAATAGGATAATATTTTGGGGCATTAATTCCAGGTTCCCAGTCAAGCTTAATTTGCTCTTCTTTTTGAGTGGGCTTGCATGAAAATAAATTGAGTGCCATGAGTACAAATGCGAAGTGCCTTATTGTCATAATTAGATGGTTGAACTTATATATTTATAAATTAAATATTAGCTTCTTTCTGATTAATTGATTTACCAATTTTCCCTGTTCTTTGTATCTCTATTTCCTGAGTGCTACTATTTAGGGTAACTCTGAGTTTACGAGTGCTGTAATCCGGTTTTAAATGCATTACATATGGCTCGTTGGGGCAATCGGTACTCATGTTTGCAAAGAGCTCAAACATTTCTTTAGCATCAAAATATACTTCTCCATAATATACCACACGATCTTTCACCCACTCAAAATAAATATGGTTAGGTACAGCTTTGGTCTTAAAAAAGTTATTATCCAGCTCTTCACCTCGCATTGTATCCATTTCGCCATTGTAAAATTCGGGCATAATAAACAAGGTTTTAGCATGGGGTACACCATCTAAGGCTATGGTATAATTGTAACGCTGCCTAAAAATGGTTTTATAAGGCTCTTGCGTTATGCCATGTTGGGCTATGTATTCAAGGGAGCCTTTGGCTCTATCCATAATAATTTTATTATAATCTTCTCTAGTTTCTGTCATATTCGGATACATCGATTTCCAATCATACTCCATTTCCTCTCCTTGAAAATGGGCTATTTCTACCGTTCTGCTCCCACCAACATCCATCCATAGGGCAACTCCTCCCTTGGGATAAACATTTACAATAAGTCCGTTATAGCGAAAGTGAATTCCTTTTCTACCCGTATAACCTTGTTTAAACAATGCCCGCATGGTATCGGCAGGAAGCTCAAATTCGCCTTTGTAAAATTTATCCTCGGCATGCGAAAACCAGCCAAGGGTTAACTTATTGGGTACAAAATGGCCCGATGACATTTCCATACCTCCTAAGCCCCATCCGCCATTTCGACACCCCCCCTAGTTATTCCACAACTATTTTCGCCGTTTGAAAACCAACCAAAAATGGTTCTAATAGGATAGTGTTTAGGGGCATTAATACCAGGTTCCCAGTCTAGCTTAATTGGCTCTTCTTTTTGAGTGGGCTTGCATGCAAATAAATTGAGTGCCATGAGTAAGTAAATTATATTAATGGTTAATTGTTTCATAATTATTTCTTTATCCTGCTATTATATTGCGCGATGGTTTTGTACGTATACTGGCTGCAAAGGGATCAAAATATGCAATGCCCGTAGCGGCTTTTAAATTACTACATTCGTGCGAAGTGTGAAAATATTGAGCACGTAAGTACCTTAGTGTTAAATGATCATTGATTTTTTGCTGTAAAGACGGGTGGTCTGGATAATCATTGGCATTTAGTTCTTTATTGGTTTCTGTAGTAGGTAAGGTATTAGCAACATTCATTTTATGCTCCACCACCGATACTTTATTTACGCTGGTTGACATTGATGCTGCCACATAAGGCTCACCCAATGACGATATAGGCTGCTCTCGCATTTTTAATAGCTTTATTTCCCTCTCCCCAAAACGCTCCACTGATAACCTCTACCGGATAGTACTTGGGGGCATTATAACCCGGTCGCCATTCTATTGCTAACCGCTCCTTCTTTTGCGCTATGGAGCATGAAAATAAATTTATTGCCATAATTACTACTAAAAAACAATTGACTGGTATACGCATAAAGTAGTTCTTAAAAAACACATTACTTTTTCCTATTGGCAAAATCCTATTTTACCGATTTTCCGGTTATTCCTTTTTTTGAAATCTCAATTTCATAAACTTCTCCATTTTCATCAGGCTGACTGCGTAATGAAACACTTAATTTTCTTTGGC
>JBNKRV010000066.1:0-4761 GCA_050296935.1 Marinilabiliaceae bacterium
AGCGTATCTTAAGGATTCTCTTGTATTCCTTATTGCCGTTTTCCTATTTCTTGAGGATTTATCAGCCAAAAACGCTTTTATCTTGGGATATTAAGGAATTAATTTCTCAAAAATTACACAGATTATAAATATTAATGCAGAGCAAGTTTATTGAATGTAATATAAACTATTGGCTACTAAAGCATGGAATCAAGTCTTCACTAAAATAAGGCTCCTGATAAGACCAAAAAATATAACTTACCTTCATAAACTCTTTTGCAAAAGCATGTAGTACAGGCACTAAATTATCTCGCTCATTTTTAATCTCTTTAGTTCCTGTTGTCCCAATATAATTTCCATCCTGAATAGCAATGCCAAGTGGGACGGTATAATTGTATTCATGCATTAAAGCAACAGTATGATTCAGATTCCCTTTTCTTTTAAACATTAAATCAGGACCGGCAAGCCCAACTCCAATCTGCTCTCCATATTCATATATTGACCGCAAGTATCCTTTATCATCGTAAGGTAACCATTCTCCTGCCATAAAATTGGCATATTGCATAGTAGTTGAAGTTGGAAACGCTTTTTTAAGCGCTAGCATGTTTGTTTTAAGCCCTTCTAAATTGCTTTCAGGTGTAAATGTGGAATCAATTTCTTTACTAACCCCAATAGCACTTTCCTGAAAGTTTATCCCCTCTATTTTGCCGTCAAACTCTTTACCCAAAGCTTCTAACATAAGCGCAAAACGTTTTTGCACTTTCGGATTCCATCGTTTGGCCACCCATCCTTCAATTTCTCCTTCATCGTTTAATTGTGGCACCGCCCCACCGTCATATTCTTCGGTTAACAAATAAGCTGGTACACCCTTGTAATTTGCATTAAATGTGGCATCTTGCATTTGGATAAACAACATTTTTCCATGCGCCAAAAGGAATTCATAATCCTCCCGAACTATTGAAAAATCATAGTTCCCTTTTTCAGGTTCTAATAAATTCCATGGGTACATTATTTGAGCCCCAGTAAATCTTTTCACAGTTAAAAAGGCATTGTCGTGTATTAATTGTCTGTCACGAGCAAACCATACAAAATGCTTTATATTATCCTCTTCACAAGGACAGGGCGCATTTAAATAATTCTTATAAACATTTACATAACGATTAGAAGGATTATTGTCAGATTGTGCAAAAATTGTGATATTACATATGAATAAAACTGCCAATATCGATGCGATTTTTCTTTTTCTCATATTTTTATTGTAAGGTTTGAAACATTTGTTCGTTTGTTATTCTGTCATACTAAATAATAACCAGTTATTAGGGTCAATTTCAAGTATTTCGTTTCTTTGTATATCGATTTCTGCCCTATTATTTTCAAAATATATTTTTTGTACTCCGCTTTTTGTTTTTAATTCCAAAGGCATGTTGAATGACAAATTATCTTTGGTAATCCAATTTAAGATTATTCCATTTTCATTTTGTTGAATCCCTAGTACTGGTAATTTGCGCATAACGGTTGACAATATGGCCAGTAAAGGATTGCGGGCGATTTCCTATCAAGGTAAACAAAAAGTTAAAGCGGGCTGCAAACCTTCGCATACCACTAAAACCCTTATTGGCTATATTGTGTGTTGTGCTTTCGTGCATATTTATCGTATTGTTTTTTTAATAACACTCTTTTTATTTCATTTCCGTGACCTGGAAGAAAGATACTGCAACCAGTATTTAACAATAGGTTCCAGCTTTTAATCATTTTGCCAATATTATCAGCGTATGGTGGGAAAATGGAGTTTTTAAATACTCCAAACATAACATCACCAACAATTGCAATTTCATTATCAATAAGAATACTAATCGAATCCTCAGAATGCCCTGAAGTTTCAATAATATTAATCAGATTGTCAGTACTATTTAAATCATAATCCCCACAAATTAATATATCAGGTTCAAATGGTTGGTATCCAAATCTTTTTTTTCCAATCAATTGACCTAATCTGGATATTTGTCTTGTTATATAATTTGTTCCTTTTGGTAATTTCGTATATCCATTATCAATCGAATCTCCTGCTTTACTGGACACAATAATTTTACACGAACTATTCTCTTTAATCATCCTTGCTGACTGACAATGGTCAAAATGAGTATGTGTTAAAATTAAATGTGTAATCTTATCTAACGACAATCCTAATAAATCGATTTTTTTTGAAAGTTCTTTATATGCTGATTCTTTTCCCGTATCTATCAAAATCACCAGTTTATCTTTCAGTAAAAGATAAGTATTACTCCGTCCAGATAGGACTTGTATTATTTTATATCCATTTTTTGTTTTCCAATTACCCATCAATTTTCGTATCGCAATTATCTGTCAGTTTTGGTCTCCTTGCATGAAGCACAACGGTCTGTGTATGAGCAGTAGCGGATTTATTTCCACTAATTTTTCGGAAAGCAAGATACTTAATAAAACGCAAAAACGGTTCAAATTTGCACTTAAACCGCTATTGCTTATACATATTGTTGAACTAAATCCGCCACAGGCGGACAGCTTATTCTAAATTAACAATAATAATAGAATCATTCTATAGCTTATATCTGTAAATATTCACCAAAATATAACAGATATGAGAAAAAAGACATCCGTTACAATTGTCGAACAAGCTATCCATGCTGTTCCTGAATTTAAAAAAGTAGTTTCCCAACTCGAACAACAAGTAATCCTGCGCGGACAAAGTAAAAGTACATTAAACAATTATATTCGTCGCATCGCATTGTTTGTAATTCATTTTCAAGCCTTACCGGAAAATATTTCTGAAGATGAAATAAACGAATACCTGGCCGCACTTGCCCGGGATCCAAAATCACCATCCCGCAGCAGTTTTAAACACATGGTATACGGTTTACGATATTATTACCGATTACTTGGCAATAACAAACGTGCCATTGCTCTTCCTTCGTTAAAACAAGACACCAAATTACCGGTTATCCTGAATCATTCTGAGTTGAAAGAACTCTTTAATGCTCCTGGCTTACTTAAACAGCGTATAGTATTAACCTTAATTTACTCAGCCGGATTACGAGGACAGGAAGCAATAAACCTGAAAATATCGGATATTGATTTCGAACGAAAAACCATCCACATCAGGCAAAGCAAGTATAAAAAAGACCGTATCGTTCCTCTATCCGATTATATGGCCAAAGGGCTGAAAAAATATTTAAAAGCTGAAAACCCACATATCTGGTTATTCAATGGAAAAGAACCAGATGGCAGGTACAGCGTTCGTGGTCTTTCGTGGATATTTCGTGAGAACTTAAAGAAAACCTCTATTACCAAAAAAGTAAATCTTCATTCGCTACGCCATGCTTATGCTACCCATCTTCTTGAAGACGGGTTGAATATAGTTACTCTAAAAGAGCTCTTGGGACATGCCGAAATTACGACCACTATGATTTACCTGCATATCGCGCAGTGTGAAACGATAAAAGCACATAGTCCACTGGATACTTTATACAAGGGACATGCAACACAAGCTTGAACTGGCCGAGGTAATTCATCGTTTTGGTAAACAACTCGTTGAACAGGAAACATTATCACCGGAGCAAGTAAAAGCATTGTATCATATTTTACATTGTCGAACAGCAACATTGGGTGGGCATGAAGAAGTATGCACCTGTTGTGGTGAAGTACGATACAGCTATAACAGTTGTGGGGACCGCCATTGTCCTAAATGCCAGGGAACAAAACAGGCCCTTTGGGTAGAACAGCTGATACAAACCACTCTTCCGGTTAAACATTACCACCTGGTTTTTACTGTTCCGCACTGTCTCAATAACATATGTTTATGGGATAGCCGCATGTTCCATAAATTATTGTTTCGTTGTGTATGGGCTACGCTCTATAGTTTCGGTTACACCCATTATGGTGTAGAAAGTGGGGCTGTTGCCATGTTACACACATGGGGGCAAAACCTTTGGCTGCATCCCCATATTCATTGTTTGGTTCCTGCTGTAGGTTATTCTTTACAAGGGAAATGGAAACCAATTGGCAGGACCAACCGTTTTCTTTACCCCGTGCAGGAACTCAGCACTACATTTAAAGGAAAGTTTCTGGATAGCCTTAAACGGTATTTAAAAAAACAGAGCCAGTATACATCATCGTTTGATAATTATATCCAGGAAGCATTCTCTAAGGACTGGGTGGTGTTCAGTGAACCATCCATGGCTAAATCTGGCCATGTTATACAATACCTGGGACAATACACGCATAGGGTTGCTATTTCCAATGAGCGTATACTTTTAATGAGTGATTCCAAGGTAACTTTTATAGCTAAAGATTACCGGGAGAAAGCTATTCTTAAACCTGTTACACTTGATGGTATAGAATTTTTAAGACGTTTCTGCCAACACATATTACCTAAAGGTTTTGTGAAAGTACGCAGGTTTGGCATTTACAATGCAACTACAAAACGCAACCTGGAACTTGAATTCGGTAATGAAACCATTGAAACAGTTAAACCTAAAAAGAAAGAAACAGTCAGGGAAGCTCTTAAAAGGCTCACCGGAATTGATATATCGGTTTGCCCGGTATGTAAAAACGGTACCATGGTCAAAACAAAGGAACTGCCTCGTATCAGGTCACCCGGAAATCATTTACCTTCACTTCTGAAAGCTTCATTACAATAATTGTTTATTCTTACTGAAAGCATCGTTTTTGAATGATGCCTGGTTATGTATTGTCTTTTTCGTCGGGTTTTGCTTTTTTTAGCTCATTTCCATGATGATTTCTCAC
>JBNKRV010000067.1:0-67589 GCA_050296935.1 Marinilabiliaceae bacterium
GGGTCAAACTCTGTTCCCTGTACCGTGTAGTTATTCGAAGCATCAGCATTTACTGTCTTATTGTCCACGCAGCTTAAGGTTGGATTGGTTACATCTTCTACAATCACATTTTGGTCTACAGTGATGCTATTTCCATTGCCATCATCAAAAGTCCAGGAAATGGTATAAGTTCCTTGCTGTGTATATTCCAAAGGATCGGACGTGGTACCTGTAATTGTTCCTGCACAAGCATCGGTAGTTGAGGGAGCGGTTGCTGTTACCGAGCATTCTCCTGTTAAATCTGCTAAAGTTGGAGTTACAGGTGCAGTTACATCATCAACAATAACAGTTTGATCTACAGTGATGCTATTTCCATTACCATCATCAAAGGTCCAGGTAATGATATAGTTTCCTTGCTCGGTGTATTCCAAAGGATCGGAAGTAGTTCCTGTAATTGTTCCTGCCAAAGCATCAGTTGTTGTGGGAACTGTAGCGGTTACTGAACATTCTCCTGTTAAATCTGCTAAAGTTGGTGTTACCGGATCAGTTACATCATCATCAATACTTACCACTGCATTAGTGCTCGTTGCACTTGCACCACAGGCACTTGTTACAACACAATAATAGGTTCCACTGTTTGAAAGAAGAGAGGCTATTGTTAAAGAAGGGCTGTCACCATCAGTAGTTATCGCTACATCATCTTTGTACCATTGATAAGTAAGGGCAATCATACCGTTGGCCTCTACTGAAAGAACAATATCTGTTGTGTTTTCCCATACAGTAGTTGAGCTTGCGGGTTGTCCACTGATACCTACATCATCGCTGAAAGGTCCACCATCAGTAAATGTCCATCCATAATCATTATCAAGAATGTTTCTTGCAGCTTCACTCAAGCAACTATAAGTACTATTTCCTCCGTGAAATGTAACACCATTTTGTACAGTTAGTGTTGACCATGCATTTAATAAAGCGTCATAATTTGCAGTTGATAAAGTAACACCGGAAAACATATTAATCATATTTGTAACACTACTTACATCCCAGCTACTAATATCCTGATCAAAGGAGACAGCCTGGGCAAACATGTATCTCATATCCGTTACATTACTCACATCCCAACTGCTAATATTCCCGTTAAATGCTTCTGCCTGGTTAAACATTCCATACATTGATGTTACTGCACTAACGTTCCAATTATTTAAATCCTGGTTAAATTTTTTAGCATAACAAAACATCCAACCCATATCAGTTACACTGCTTACATCCCAATTGTTTAGGTCCTGGTTAAAATTACTTGCGCCAAAGAACATATAGGAAGTATTGGTAACCCCGGGCGGGAGTGTTGAAGGAACTTCTGTTAAATTGATTGCATCACCAAATGCATAATAAAAATCAGTTGTCCCTAAGGTGCCAAAACTTAGTACCCTGGCTAGCTTATTAGCATTAGCATATGCTTCGCTTCCGAAATGGGTTAAAGTACCGCTAATTTGTACAATGTAAGTTCCATCTCCGGAATAAGTATGATTAAGATCAGCAGCAGCAGTTTTACTTTCAGAACTACCATCACCCCAATCAACGGTAACGTCTACTGTTCCATCAAGTGGCAGGGTTATAGTTGTTCCGGTGCTTAAATTGGTATTAAACTCAAGTAGCATATTCTGGCCATTATGCACAATGACAGTTTGATCAGCGGTAGTAGTGTTCCCATTTCCGTCGTTAAATGTCCATGTAATGGTGTAGGTTCCTTCTACAGTATATTCTGTTGGATCAGAGGTTGTTCCCGTAATAATTCCAGTACATTCGTCTATAGTAGTTGGTGTTGTTACGATTACTGAACCCTCACCTGCCAATGTTGGAAGGGTTGGAGTTTCAGGTGGTGTAACGTCCTCATTAATAGTGACCACTGCATCGTTTGTTTGCTGATTTACACCGCAGGTATTTGAAACTACGCAATAATATGTTCCGCTATTTGTCAACAATGTTGGTATTGTAAATGATGAATTGTTGCCGTCAGTTGCAATAATAACATCGTCTTTATACCATTGATAAGATAAAGGTAATAATGAGGATGCGTCTACGGTGAGTACAGTTTCCGGAGCACTTTCGCATATGTCGGTGAAAGCTGCAGGCTGTGCATTAATAGTGATTGCTGTACTCGTTTGTCCGCCATCTGTAATATTCCAGTTAAAATCGTTAATGATTTTAGTTCGGGCAGCTTCACTTAAACATGAGTATTTTGAGTTTCCTGCATGAAACGTTACTCCTGAATGTAATGTTAATGCAGACCATGCATTCAGCAGCGCGTCATAGTTTGTGGTTGATAAAGTGACGTTTAAAAACATCTCTGTCATATTTGTAACATTGCTCACATCCCAGTTGCTGATATCCTGATCAAATGAAGTTGCGCCCCAAAACATTTTGTCCATGTTTGTAACATTACTAACATTCCAGCTACCAATATCCTGATTAAATGAAGTGGCACTCAAAAACATGAAGTCCATGCGTGTAACCTTGCTAACATTCCAACTACTAATATCCTGATTAAATGAAGTGGCTTGGCAAAACATGTTGTCCATGTTTGTAACATTGCTAACATTCCAACTACTAATATCCTGATTAAATGAAGTTGCCCCCCAAAACATGTAGCTCATATCTGCAACGTTACTAACATTCCAGTTACTGATATCCTGATTGAAAGCCGGTGCATTCATAAACATCATGATCATATCTGTAACGTTGCTTACATCCCAGTTACCAATATTCTGATTAAATGCTTTGGCTGAAAAAAACATTTCTGTCATGCTGGTAACATTGCTTACATTCCAGTTTGCAATGTTTCCGTTAAATTTATCGTTACCGGAGAACATTCCAACCATTTGCGTTACACTGCTTACATTCCAATTGTTTAAATTCTGATCAAATGCATCTGCTTCGGAAAACATGGAACTCATATTTGTAACCTTAGCCACATTCCAATTACCAATATCCTGGTTAAAAGCACTTGCATAGTAAAACATATAGTTCATAGTGGTAACATTACCTACGTTCCAGTTACCTATATTTGCATTAAAAAGAGAGGCGCTTCCAAACATGTAGTCCATATTTTCCACTTTACTCACATCCCAACCGCTTATGTCTGCGTTGAACTTGCTTGCATTATTAAACATATAACTCATATTGGTAACATTGCTTACATCCCAGCTACTGATATTACCATTAAAATTACCTGCGCTTCTAAACATTGATGCCATATTGGTAACCCCTGACGGAATGGTTGAAGGCACCTCAGTAAGATTGGATGCAGCTCGAAAGGCATAGGACAAATCAGTAATCCCCAAAGAGCCAAAACTAAGAACTTTTGCTAATTTATCGGTATTAACATCTCCACTACGCCCAAAATGGCTTAATGTACCACTAATAAATACTGTATAAGTTCCTTCTTGTGAATAAGTATGCTCAAGATTCATTGAAGAGTTTATCGTTTCAATATTGCCGTCGCCCCAATTAACTGTAACATTCACAGTTCCATCTAAAGGCAGGTTAACTGTTGTACCGGTACTTAAACTAGTATTAAATTCAAGTTTCATATTCTGCCCGTTATCAACAATTACTGTTTGGTCTGCTGTTGTAGTATTTCCGTTTCCATCGTCAAATGTCCAGGTAATGGTGTAGGTTCCTTGTAAAGTATATTCTAAGGGGTCAGAAGTCGTTCCTGTAATGGTTCCAGCACAATCATCTGTGGTAGTAGGTGCTATGGCAGTTACCGAAGTTGCTCCTTCCAGTGTATCAAGTACAGGTGTTACGGGAGGTGTATTGTCAACTATTGTAATAATTTGTTCTCCTGTGGTTTCATTGCCACTTGCATCGGTGGCTGTCCATGTTCTTGTTACAATTGAACCTGTTGTTACGTCTGAAAGTGTAATTATTGGATTTGCATCGCAAATATCTGTTGCAGTTGCATTTCCTCCGAGATTATCAGGATCTAAAGGTATACCGCAATCAACTGAAACATCAGCAGGTACTGTTAATACCGGAGGGATATTATCTACAGGCGTGTTACTAGTTGTAACATCTGCACCTGAAGCAACCCAGTTGGATGTTGTACCGGTCAAAGCAAAATTAGTAAGTGTCCCGTTAAACGAGTTGGAAGTAAGATCGGCAAGCGATGTTTCAGAAGGATTATCTCCACCTGCAGTACCCTGGTTAAAATTATAATAGGCCAACAAGCCGGTTTCATCACCCACAAGTTCTGTATTTCTGTATGATAAAATTTCACATGCAGTTCTTTGGCTCGACCAAATGCGTACTTCGTCGATTTCACCTTTAAAAAACTCTCCAACACCATTGCCACTGCCAATATTTAGATTTTGCCCTGTCCAATATGTGCCTATACCGGCGCTTATTGTTCCCTGGTACAATCCATTGATATAAACATCGGTTGAAGAGGTTTTCATAACAAGAGCAATGTGATACCATTCACCCTGAGAAAAGGCATAATTAAAAGAGTATGCTCCTCCATTATATAAATCGATTGATGAATAGTCATTCCTTATGTGAAAACTAAATCTGGAATGACTGGCATCTCTCACACCTATAAAGCTGGGGTTATAACCGGCGGTTCCGGAAACCCAGTCGGGTTTTAACCATACTTCGATGGTTCCGGTAGCAAATTCAAGTGCGGAATTGTTGGGGACAACCACCACGTCGTCAACACCATCAAAATTAAGGGCGTTACCGGGTTGAGCCATTGATAAGCCCGATATGAATATTCCGATAATTAAAAAAGTTATTTTCCTGACCATTTCTTTTTCTGTTTTATATTGAACTACCATTTCTTTTTAAATCTTTATGCAGACCAAAGCCACTAATGCTGTTATCTGACAAGATAACAGCATTGAATTTGTTTTATACCATTAGACATAAAACTTATGCAGCTGCCAGTTGAAGGTTTGTTTGGAAGGTTCGTTTTTAATTTAAGATGCAAAAGTATTTTATTTTTATCTATGTACAAAACTCTTTTTTCTCTGTTATAAATATTATTGACAATGGTGCTTTTCTGCTTGATATTTGAAAAATGACTCACTGTTTTCAGAATCTTTATACACCATTGTGTAATACCTTCTTTTTTTTGACTGTGCCAAGCATTGTGCAACATTAAAAACTTAAATAATATGTCTAAAAGAGTAATGGCTTTTATTTGAATTTCAGTTTTCATCATTGTGTTTTTATGGGTTTATGGTAATTCTTTGTTTCAATGCAAAGTTATTTGCTATTACTAAGGAGTGCAAAAAAGCAGGGGTGACAAAGGGGTGACAGCTAGGTGAATAGCCTTGATTTTTTTATGAATGGATGGATATTGCTGATGAATGACAAGTGAAGATAGGTTGAAATTAAGGTTTACTTGAGCTACTATTTATTGTAAGGAATGGGAATTTAGTTTAGCATGATTTAGGGCTGTATCAAAAGTGTGAAATTGTCTTTTTTTGCTCTGTGTAACTCTGTGTGTTCTTAGTGAAGCTTTGTGATACAGTTAGTTACACAGAGCCTCGCAGAGATAACACAGAGGTTCACAGAGTTTTGATACAGCCCTTTTTTAAATTAATAAAATGTTATTGAATTCTAATTCTTTATAATTTTTGAAGTAATTACTTTATTATCTGTTTGAATACTAATCAGATAGACTCCCTTGTCAAATCCGGATAAATCAAAAGTTTCATTCTTATTGATGGAAGCCTTTTGAATAAGTTGCTTCCCGGATAAATCCGAAATAACCAGCTTTTGAATTTGCTTACCTGCAGCATCCAGTTTAATAAAATCAGATGTTGGGTTTGGAAAGATTTTAATACCAGCTTGTTCCAATGTTTCAAAACTGGTAGTTGAATTCACAACAATATCAAAACTACAAGTGCTTGTATTTCCGGCATTGTCTGTTACTGTCCAGGTAACTGTAGTTGTTCCAACAGGAAACTGGGCACCGGAAAGTGAAGCTGAGTTGTTATAATCATTTTCAACACTTGAAACTCCGCAATTATCTTCAGCAGTTGTTAGGTCAAACTCTGTTCCTTGCACTGTGTAGTTATTCGAAGCATCAGCATTTACTGTCTTGTTGTCCACGCAGCTTAAGGTTGGATTGGTTACATCTTCTACAATCACATTTTGGTCTACAGTGATGCTATTCCCGTTTCCATCATCAAAAGTCCAGGAAATGGTATAGGTTCCCTGTGCATTATATTCGAGTGGATCGGAAGTAGTTCCTGTAATTGTTCCTGCCGCATCATCGGTTGTTGTGGGGACTGTAACTGTTACTGAACATTCACCTGTTAGATCGGTTAAAGTTGGTGTTACTGGTGGAGTTACATCATCATTAATTGTTACAATGGCATCGGTTGTTGTTTCACTTGCTCCACAAGCACTGGTTACAACACATGTGTATGTGCCACTATTTGCCGGATCTGTTGTTATGATCAAGGTGTCATTTGTTCCATCAGTAGATATAGCAACTGCATCTTTATACCATTGGTAAGATAATGCTACTACTCCGGAAGCTCCTACCGAAAGCACAATATCAGAAGTGTTTTCCCAAACAGTTGTTGAGCTGGCAGGTTGTGTACTAATGCCGACGTCATCACCAGCCGATCCTCCATCCGAAATGATCCAATTGAAATCATTAATAATTTTAGTTCGGGCAGCTTCGCTTAAACAACTGTATGTGCTTGTTCCTCCATGAAAGGTTACATTGTTTTTTAAAGCAAGTGTTGACCATGCATTTAATAATGCATCATAATTATTTGTAGACAGGCCGGCGTTTTCAAACATATAAAACATATTGGACACATTACTGACATCCCAGCTACCAATATTCTGATTAAATGATATTGCCCCAATAAACATATATGACATATTAGTAACGTTGCTTACATTCCATTTACTGATATCCTGGTTAAAACTATCAGTGTAATAAAACATTTGAGACATATTAGTAACTTTGCTTACGTCCCATCCGGATATATCTCCATTAAATTTGGAAGCTTCGTAAAACATTTCAATCATACTAGTTACATTACTAACATCCCAATTGCTAATATTTCCATTAAACGCAGCGGCATCTTCAAATACCCCATCCATATTTGTTGCTGCACTAACATTCCAGTTATTAAGATCCTGGTTAAACTTTAGGGCTGCATAAAACATCCAACTCATATCGGTTACACTGCTTACATTCCAGTTTCCAATATCCTGATTAAATTCATAGGCACTGCAAAACATGCAGTACATATTTTGAACTTTACTCACATCCCAATTGCTAATATTTCCGTTAAATACCTCAGCATTTTCGAATAATTGTTTCATGTTAATTACATTGCCAACATCCCAGTTGTTTAAATCCTGATTAAAAACACTGGCATAACTAAACACTTTTTCCATATTAGTTACATTCCCAACATTCCAACCTGATATATTACCATTAAAAGCGTAAGCCTGCGCAAACATATTATTCATATCCGTCACACCACTTACATCCCAGTTGTTTAGGTCCTGATTTAAAGACTCGGCATGATAAAACATATAAGAAGTGTTGGTGACTCCTGCAGGAAGTGTTGAGGGAACTTCTGTTAAGTTCTTTGCATAGTTAAAAGCATAAGACAAATCCGTTATACCTATTGAACCAAAACTAATTACTTTAGCTAATTTATCAGCATTAGGGTATGAGCTGCGTCCGAAATGGGTCAGAGATCCACTAATTGTAACAAAATAAGTTCCTTCACCTGAATAAGTATGAGAAAGATTTGCTGAATTGGTGGTGCTTTCTGAATTACCATCTCCCCAATCAACTGTAAGGTCTACTGTTCCATCAAGTGGAAGGGTTATAGTTGTTCCGGTGCTTAAATTGGTGTTGAATTCAAGTACCATGTTTTGCCCGTTATTTATAACAACAGTTTGATCTGCAGTAGTGCTGTTCCCGTTTCCATCGTTAAATGTCCAGGTAATTGTATAGATACCCTGTGCAGTATATTCTGTAGGATCTGATGTGATGCCTGTTATGGTTACGGCACATGCATCCGTTGTAGTAGGCGCCACTACAGTTACCGAGTATTCACCTGCTAAAGTAGGTAGGGTTGGAGTTTCAGGTGGTGTAACATCCTCATTAATAGTGACCACTGCATCGTTTGTTTGCTGATTTACACCGCAGGTATTTGAAACTATGCAATAATATGTTCCACTATTTGTCAACAGTGTTGGTATTATATATGACGAATTATTTCCTTCGGTTGCAATAATTATATCATCTTTATACCATTGATAAGATAAAGGAAATAAGGAGGATGCTTCTACCGTGAGTACAGTTTCCGGAGCACTTTCACATATATCGGTAGAAGCTTCCGGTTGTGTATTAATTGTGATGGCATCGCTTAGCTTGCCGCCATCTGTAATATTCCAGTTAAAATCGTTAATGATTTTAGTTCGGGCAGCTTCACTTAAACACGAGTATTTTGAGTTTCCTGCATGAAACGACACATTCGATTGCAATGCTAATGCAGACCATGCATTCAGCTGGGCATCATAATTAGTAGTTGATAAAGTGATGTTTAAAAACATATCTGTCATATTTGTAACATTGCTCACATCCCAGTTGCTGATATCCTGATCAAATGAAGCGGCGCTCTGAAACATGTTGAGCATGTTTGTAACATTGCTTACATCCCAAGAACTTAAGTCCTGGTTAAACGATGTAGCCTGATAAAACATACTTGCCATGATAGTGACCTTTGCCGTATTCCAAGCTGAAATATTACCGTTAAAAGCTGATGCCTCTCCAAATATGCCTTCCATATTGGTTACATTGCTCACATTCCATGAGTTCAAATCCCGATTGAATGATTCCGCTCCATAGAACATTCTATTCATATTTGTAACATTTGTCGTATTCCATGTTGAAATATTTCCGTTGAAAGTTGTTGCATATTGAAACATTATTGACATATTGGTGACATTGCTTACATCCCAACTGCCGATATCCTGATTAAATAAAGATGCGTTCATAAACATAAAGGACATATTGGTGACATTGCTTACAACCCAGCCACTAATGTCCTGGTTGAAATTTTGTGCTGTATTAAACATGCTTGCTGTATTAGCAACCTTACTTACATTCCAGTTACTGATATTTCCGTTGAAGGCTACTGCCCGGGCAAACATACCGTTCATATCAGTGACATTGCTTACATCCCAGTTGTTTAGATCCTGGTTGAAATTTTCTGCCGCCGCAAACATTCTTGATGTGTTGGTCACTCCAGCAGGTAGTGTTGATGGAACTTCTGTTAAATTAATTGCATTGTTGAAAGCATAAGAAAAATCTGTGATTCCCAGGTATCCGAAATTGGTTACTTTGGCTAATTTGTCAGCATTCGGATAATTGCTTCGCCCAAAATGAGTTAAATTACTACTAATAAATACTGTATAAGTTCCTTCAGCAGTGTAGGTGTGATCTAAATTGGCAGAAGCGGTTGTACTTTCAATGTTACCGTCACCCCAGTTTATCGTTGCATCAACCGTTCCATTGAGAGGCAATGTTACAGTTGTTCCTGCACTTAAACTGGTGTTGAATTCAAGCACCATGTTTTGCCCGTTATCAACAATTACCTTTTGGTCTGCAGTTGTTGTATTGCCGTTTCCATCGTCAAATGTCCAGGTAATGGTGTAGATTCCTTGTACAGTATATTCTAAGGGGTCAGAAGTCGTTCCTGTAACGGTTCCGGCACAATCATCTGTGGTAGTAGGTGCTACGGCAGTTACCGAAGTTGCTCCTTCCAGTGTAGGAAGAACAGGTGTTTCCGGAGGTGTATTATCATTGATGGTAATTATTTGGTCCCCGGTGGTTTCATTGCCACTGGCATCGGTGGCTTTCCATGTTCTGGTTACAACAGGACCATTCTTCACATCGGAAAGAGTAACAACCGGATTTGCATCGCAAATATCTGTTGCAATCGCATTTCCTCCGAGATTATCAGGATCTAAAGGTATGCCGCAATCAACTGAAACATCAGCAGGTACTGTTAATACCGGAGGGATATTGTCTACCGGCGTATTACTGGTTGTAACATCTGCTCCGGAAGTAATCCAGTTTGATGTTGCAGTTGCCAGGGTAAAATTATTAAGTGTTCCATTCAATTGATTGCTGGTTAAGTCGGGAAGTGTTGTTTCATAAATGTTGTTTTCTCCGCCAAAACCCTGGTTAAAATTGTAATAGGCCAACAAGCCGGTTTCATTACCCACAAGTTCTGTATTTCTGTATGATAAAATTTCACATGCAGTTCTTTGGCTCGACCAAATGCGCACTTCGTCGATTTCACCTTTAAAAAACTCTCCAGTACCATTGCTGCTGCCAATATTTAGATTTTGACCAGTATTGCCCTGATTAACAGATCTATTCATTGTTCCCTGGTAGATTCCGTTGATGTATACATCAGTGCCTATACTTTTTAAAACAAGTGCTATGTGATACCATTCACCTTGTGTAAAAGTATAATTTAATGTACCTATGGCAGTTCCGTTATATAAATCAAGTGCTGAATAATCATCTCTGATATGAAAACTAAATCTTGTGCCACTTCCGTCCCTCAAACCAATAAAGCCCGGATTATTACCAGCTGTGCCGGAAACCCAATCAGGTTTTAACCATAGTTCGATGGTTCCTGTTGTAAATTCTAGTGCTGAATTGTTTGGAACAATCACCACATCATTACCACCATCAAAATTTAGTGCATTGCCGGGTTGAGCCATTGATATCCCAGAGAATACTATTCCGATAATTAAAAGAGTTATTTTCTTCACCATGTTTTTCTATTTTATATTGAGCTGAACAATTCTGTTTTTTTTTGAGATTAGCGATTAATCTTAATTATGATGCAAAGTTATTTGCTGTGACTAATGAGTGCAAAAAAGCAGGGGTGACAAAGGGGTGACAGCAAGGTGAATAGCCTGGTTCTTTTTATGAATGGATAATTTTGGGGGATGAATAACAACATGTTAGTGTTAAAATCCGGTCAGTTTCAAACACTAATTATTTAATGGCATATGTATTACATCTTTATTTGCATACTCCTTGCAAAAGTAGAATGAAAATAGTTGCCATTACATTAAAAGAAATGGCTCTATTCTAATTGTCGGTTGCTTGTTTAAAATAAATATGTTGCTAGATAAAAACTCAGCTAAATAACTGTACAATAAATTAATAAGTTTCTGTTTTTATAACTTTAGCTACTAAGCCAAACTTATTCCTTAACTATTTTAGTGCTCAAAACCTCTTTATCAGTCCGGAATAGAACCATGTATACACCCTCTTTCAAACTTGATATATCTAATGGCTCATTTTGTTTTGGGGCATATTTCTCAAATATAATCTTCCCGGTCATATCTAAAATAGTTATCCCGTTCACATTTTTACCTGAATAATTGAAGTTTACTTTTCCACTTGAAGGATTCGGATATACAGCAATATTTCTCTTTCCTGTTATTTTATTATCTTCAATACCCGATAAAAGAGAGCATGTTATTTTATATGGATTGCTAACAGTCCCTAAATTTTCATCGGACTGAAAAATAAGTGTATTCGTACTCTCAAAGACCTTATCTGACGAGGCATCTCTAATTTTTATCTCTACATTTTCTCCTGAAACATTATTGCTGAAAACAGTTAGCAGTACAATGTATCTATCCACGGAAGAGTTATACATCACCGGTGCTGAACCACGGCACTCTCCATTCACATAGGTGAAAACTGAATCATTAACATCGGTAGAGGATGTTCCATCGATGATTAATTCACCTGTAATGGTCATGGAATACTGAAAGTCATGAGGATTGACCGTACATTGAGCCCATGTATTTTTTAAGTTGAATGCATTTATGATTGTTACAAATGCAATAAATATATAAATGTTTTTCTTATTCATATCTCAATATTTTTTTTAGAAGGGACTGTCCTCAGATTATAAGGACAGCCTCTTTTGAAATTGTACAGCCGGATTAATTTGTCTTAACCATTTTATATTGATAATCTTTGCCATCAATTTTCAATTTGAACAGATATATGCCCGGGCTTAATTTTTGGGTTGAAATATCTTTTACCCCCAGCGAAATTGTATGAGAACCGGTTATCATATTTTGATGGACGGGAATGCTCATTTTCTCTCCCAGTAAGTTATAAACTTCTAAAACAACATCGCTGTTTTTGTCCAGGCTGAAATTGATGTTTACTTCATTGTTGAATGGGTTAGGGTACATTGTCAAACCAACATCTTGTTTTTCTGCCAGTTCTCCGGCAAGGTTCAACTCAACAGGTGATGAAAGGTTACCCTGTATGTTATCGCTTTCGAAAGTTGTAGTTCCTTCCAGTTCGTAAACCTCTTCACCATTCAGCATCGCAAAGTTTATTTCGGTGCCATCGTCATCGGTGTTGCCAAAAGCTGTGAGCATTGTATATCCTTTCAGGTTTGAACTTTGAACATTAAGTGTCCCAACGCCCCTTAATTCACCATTGATAAAGGCCCCGATTAAAACATCATCAGGAAGCTCTGTGGCATTAATATGGGCAACAACACTAACTGAACCCTGGTATGCATACGGGTTTACAACATTTTTGGCAAATGAAGTAACCAGGCGGTTTTCAGCAACAGTTGATTTTAATGAACTTAACGAACTTTTATCCGGATAGCTAAAAGTAACAGAGTCGGTGGTTTGTGACCATAGCATATAACCTTCTCCCGGTTTCATGTAATCTAATGTGCCCAACCACTGATAACCATCATAGACTGCAAATTTGGTCTGACTCTTTATTACATCATTTTCAACGGCATTGTATGCTGCCAACGCCTGGTTGGTTTCCAGGTTAAACCGGGGGATATAGCCAATCCTGTTCCACCCGTTGCTGATGCTAATCGGATAATCAGAAGGGCTGATGGCCTGACCTGAATAGTAAAGCGTATTGGCCGATGACAATTTTACCTTGTACATTTTTCCTGCATTGAGTGTAAGCCCGCTGCCTACCCATCTATTAAACCCGCTGTCATAAGTGGCAAAATGTGCTTCACTTTTTATCAGGTCGCCCGACTGTGCCTTAACGTTGCTGAACAATGCGTTCGCCCCAATGTAATTGCTCATATCAAGGTTGAACGAAATCCATTTCCATCCATTAACCAACGAGATGCTGTTGTCGAGCAGGTAACCGCACTCAAAAACTACCGGGTTACTTGCAGAGCCTTGTACGTTATTAGGACTAAACACAATACCCGGCGCAACATCGGCATATACTTCGCCTGCGCTGGCATCCCATACTTTGCATGTAAGGTCTTCGAGTGAGTTATTGCCATATATAGTAAGGAAAACATAATACTCATCGCGGTTTTCAACATAGCTCACATTGGCAACCCCACGGCATTCATTGCCCGCAAAGACCCCAATTTTATCATATATATCTGTTGAATAGTTACCGCCAATCTTAAGTTTGCCTATAACGTTGGCAATGTACTGATACTTGCTTTCATCTACTGTCCATTCGGGAGCCGGGGTGTAAACCCTTAAATTGATATTAAAAGGTTCGTTGTACCCAAAATCTGTAGAAAGCAACAGGTTCTCATCATAATAGCCGTTGTTTATCCCTTGGCTGATAGTAAAATGAACTTCGATTTCACTATTGGGCTCAATAACATCACTGGTAACGGATGCGGTTAACCAGTCAGGAATGTTTCCTATTTCAAACTCCCTGGCTACGCCACCGATATTCTTAATGGTTGCGGTAAAACTCAACGATTCGCCCACTGGCTTTTCGAGGGATATTTTATCATCGAGCCAAACCACCTGGTTCCGGTCAATATAGGCTGTCCATGTAGCAGGTGATAATAAGCGGTTGCCATTGAGGTCGAACACATCTTTTACACCTATTTCCAACACTGTGTTTTCAATTTTTGAGGGGTCAATGTTGGGCGTAATGATTATTTCATCAGTATTCACCACAAAATCGAACGGAATATCCTGTACAGGGCGGGCATCTTTTACTTCGGCTGCATCGGTACTAATAGAAGTGCCGTTTACCGCCAATGCATCGCCATTGTTGTTGCCATAAGGATTAACCCACTGGTCTGTCCAAGTTTCAGTAAGCATTTGAACACCGCTTACCTCTTCGTAATTTTCAAATGGATAATAACCCAAAAGCCCTGTTTCGGTCCCGTTCAGTTTGGTTTTGTAATACAGTTTTAACTCCTTTTCTGTTCTTGTCGTGTTCCAGATACGGATTTCATCCATATACCCATTGAAATACGAACCGAAACCGTAGGTTAGCGGATCAATCTGCCATCCCATGGCACCTGCCCATATTTTAGAATTGAAGAAGGCTGCAATTCTATCAGCAGGAGTGGAATTTTGAAGCGTAGCATCGATGTATGCTTTGGCATTTGAACTGCGGTCAACAACCAACGCAAAGTGGTGCCACTGATTGTCGAAATAGTTATTTGTCACCGCGTTAAAAATGTTGCCATTGCTGCTCACTACAATACTTCCGTTTGTCGTTGCATATATTGACAGGAACCTGCTTGCATCTATTCCCGGCATTACTTCATTTCCATTGCCCATGCCGTTTGAAAACAGGGCAGCACTTGCAACAGGTGTACTTCCTTTGAACCAGAATTCGATGGTGAAATCGGTTTCGTCGTCGATAACTGCTTGTGTCCCGTCCAGTTCGAGATACTGGTTGGTACCATTGAAATAAACCGAACGCCCTGAAGGTTCTATCGACCATTCGGCATTGATATCCATTACCTGGTTTTTCACTTTGTCAACAACAATGTTGCCTTCGCCCTCGTTCATTTCCCAAATCCTGCTGGCTCCCTGCTCTCTTCCCGACAAGGAGGTATAGAGATTTGCATAGATTTCCCCGGCAAACATTCGGGCATCGTTCCATATCCTAAACTCGTGCAGGTTACCATAGAGGTAATTGGCTGTTTGGGTGGCGCTCCTTCCAATATAAGCTTTCCCTGTACCGGTATATGCAATATCGGATACAGCCTGTGAAAGGATATTCTGGTCGTCGACATAAAGTGAAACAATAGCGCCATCCTGGTCATAAACAGCGGCATAATGGTGCCATGCAGTAGCAGGATAAACTGTATTATAAGCTACAGACGGGTCGCCTGAAAAGGTCTGTCCTGCAATTTGCAGGTAAAACATTCCGTTGCCATCAATGCCTGTTTCAAGGTTATCAGAGGCATTTGCTCCCTGTGAAAAAATAACCCCGGGAGAGCTGTCTGCCCTCTTTAACCAAAATTCGATAGTAAACGGACTATTTGTCAATACAATACCGCTTGACACAGAGCAGTAATTTCCCAGACCGTTGAAATACAAGCTTGTGTTGTGGGTTATTTCGCTGTCATTTAAAACCCCCGTAAGGCTGATGTTGTTTTCGGTAATAATGCCTTGTTCCAATGCTTCGTCAAAACGGATTGAAATATCCTCGCCCGGCGATAATATGCCATCTCCCGGTGAAGGAGTACCAAATACTTTTGGCGGCTTGGAATCGATGAGACCGGAATACCATGGCGATTCATAGGTTGAACCATCGGAACAAGTGGAGCGTGCCCTGATCATGTAAGCCCTGTCGTTTAACGAGGATACATCCCAAACAAACGACTCCTGGGCACTTCCGCTTAACAGCTGTTTTTCGCCGGAGTATTCGTTATAGGCTGTTCCTGCATCGGCAAAATAGGCCTTAGTGCTTACAGCACTTCCTGTTAATGTTTTGTACTGGAACTGTAGTTTTTCCAATGTACTGTAGTTAATATCATAACCGGTTAAGGTAATACCCATTTCACCTTTATCGTCGTAATTCAACACCCAGTTGTCCTGCATGCCTTTAATGTCAACTGGGGTACAACTCGGTGCAAAGTGTACCGAAATGTAAACCGTATCTGCAATATCATTTGCCAGATCGGCAGGGTTCCACTGGCAAACCGAATGCAGTATAATACCAATGCTATCATACTCATAAACTTCGGGTTGCCCTTTTTCCACCGTTAGGGTTTTGGTAAGTGTTTCCCATGCCGGTACCAGGTATTCTTTTTCAGGAGAATTGCCATCGATTTTCAATATGGCACCGTAAGGGTTGGTTGATTCATCGATGCTTAGTTCGTACCAGTTATCCGTATTTGAAGCACTGTGGTTTTGCAGTTTCAATACAAAACTAGCCTTGTTGGTTTCGGGCACATCGGTTACCAACGCTTTCTCCACATCAATTACAGGTACTTCGCGCTGTAAGGTCGCTGTATGCAATTTGGCCAGGTTTTTCTGTGCGTCAAGTGCAAATATAGAATATTGTTCACCTTCGTAAGGGCATTTCGATTGTCCGCCACGAACAGAGAATATCGGACTACCAATATCAAACCCGGTAACGTCCCAGGTTTGGTTGCCGTCCATATCTTCGTAAGTGTCGAATGTATTGTAAAGCATATTTCCCAATTCTCCGGTAAAAACTGCCATATCAAACCCAAAGGCTGCTGCTGAAGCCCAATAGTTCGATTTGCTGGCCAGTTTCATTGCTATGTATCTAATGCCCGTAGAAGTAATTAAAGATCCTGCTCCAATACCGGCAACAATTACCTGGTTTTCCAAAAATTCTTCTTTCGAGGTTACACTTTCAGTAAAGTTATTATATGAATAGATGGGTATCCCTTTTTCCCTCTTAACATCAATACTGTAATAGTCGCCTTCATCGCGTTCGTCAATTACATAGCCAAAAGTCACCTTGTTAGTTTCCGATTCATTGCTTCCATTGGCCACCTCGCCCGCTATATTAAAAATGGAATTGCCAGTATAACCAAGTCCTGTGTATAGAGTCCCAAATTTAGCATTCCATTTGAATTTCAGTTGACGTGTGCTTTTCCAGTTATATTCCGAATTAAATGACTGAGAGATTGATTCACTATATGCACCTGATGAGCCATCAATAGAAATATTATTAAATGTTTCGGCATTAATTTTTTCAGCCTCATTCATTGCAATGGCATTCATCCAGTAGGTTATCTGATCATTAAAAAATTGTACAGAATCATTTTCTGTTGAATCACCCAGAAATACGTACGAAGCTGTTTTAACATCGAATGAGGGATTGACGGAAAGTGAATCTGCTTTAAGCCTTTCCAAACTATTATCATCGTTATTTAACCCATAATAGGGAGAAGTACGGGGTAAATTGGACTTGTATTTGGAAGAAGCCAGCAAATTGTCGCGTGCCACAATTAAATTAGGGACCAGTTCTGAAAGAATGTGCTTTTGAGAGTACACAAAATAAGTAGATGTATTGCCCTCGTCCATTACCAGCCCGTTTATAATTCCTAAAACATATTCGGCACCCGGTACGGCAATGTAATCCAGTCCATTATCAATACAAAACTGTTCTGGCAATAGCCGTAGGTTTTTCGACTGGGTAAAATAGGCATTTTTGGCATGTCCAATGTACAGGTCGGCATCGCTGCCTACATCTTCGGGATCTGAGCTGGTTTCAATCCTGCGGTTAAATGTTGTTGTTTCTTTATAACTGCCTTCGTTATCAGTACTTCTGGTTATTTGCAAACCAAGCTCTGAATCGTTAATAATTTCACTTTCAATTATAGCCCCGGCCAAACCGCCACCGAAAGCAAGTTTCGCTCCGGCATGTATTGTATTATCCAAACCGGAATTTACCTCAAAATTCAATTCCCAACTTGTTGTTCGTGAAAATTCCGACCCCTGTTCAATATAAGCATAACTGTGTGAACCCGGTGGGTCGCGGAGTACAATTTCCGGTACTTCATATCCATAAGTAACAAAATCGGTACCTGCAATCGGGAATGCCCCTAATATATAACCTCTGAATGGATTGGCCTCACGCCATTCCACTGTTATTTTGTCGGTAGTGGCATATACCTGCATCAGCTTGGTAAAGCTGTTTTCGGGCGTCAATAGGTCTTTGGTTATACTTGGGGTGCCCGCTTTGAATGAATACTGGTAATAGCCGGTTTCATCGGTACTTGCCGTTGCCCCTAAACCGGTAATTTCCAATTGGTTGTCAATGGTCAGGTTGGCTTTATCAACAGGCACTTTATCTACAACTGCTCCATCAGGATGATTGGGGTTGCTGTATTCTTCGTACACAAAGATGTTGGCTGTATAAGTTTTGCCCATTTGTAGTATAGGATGCAAATAGGGGTTAGTGGATGCTAAATCCAGGGTGTCGGCCAGACCTGTTAGCTGATTGGTGAAATAAATCACGGAATCACCAACAAATTCGTTCCCGTTCAAATCTGTAATTTCAACGTTTGGTGCTTCCCTTATCACAAAGTTTAGTTTGTGGTGGTACCAGGCCGTATCAACCCGGTAATAATCGCCATCAGTGCTTTCAACAAGTGTACTGTCGTAAACGGTAACAGGGGTGAGCGAATTGGACAGGTTGAGCGTTGACAAATCGTTTACATCTATTGAATAGGTGTCGTTCCCTGCTTTTTGTATTTCAAATTTTTCGGGAATCAGGTAAATTTCAAACTCACCAGTGCTGGCATCTGTCTGTACCGATTTAACTGAGAATATGGAAGCATCAGCTGTATCGAGGTCGTAAGCTTCGTTTTGGGCTTTGAAAATAACATCGGCAACACCCACGTTGTTTGTCGATAAACCAAAACCTACCTCTTTATCTCCTTCTACCGTGCCACCGTCAACACGCCCCAACACTTTCACAAGGGTACTGTCGATAAATTCTATACCGCTAAGGTCATCGTTGAATTCGTAATAGTTGAAGTCTCCCGATGCTTTTTTTGGCGGGAAATAGCCCGATGAGAACACGTGGCCGTCTTTTACTACAGAAATATAATGATAACCAATGGGGACATCTATAGTAAAATGACCTGTTGCATCAGTAGTTACAATATTTTTATCTGCCCCTGTTGCATAGTCACCATCAATGAGTACCTGTACTCCCTGCACAGGAAAGGTGCTGTTGTAGTAGGTTACTTTACCACTTACATTGAATGATGAAATATCAGTAAAATCGAGGTTGTTCTGTGTGGCATCCCCATCGCCAAGGTAAATAGTCTTTGAATTAGGAGAGAACCCGTGTACCCCCAGGCTTGGGGTTACCTTGTAAAGTTCACCGCCCTGTCTGTAAGGAATATAATCAGCGCTATAATCGCCGTATTCATCTGTGGTTGCGGACAGGCTCAACTGGTCGCCCGATGGCTTATCATCTGTCCAGTTAACACCGTTAACAAACACACCATCATGTTTATTAAAGCCCGAACCTGTTTTTGAGGCATCGTATATTTTGTTGCCAACGCCTTCGTCGCAACGCCAGTAACCAATCAGCCCCTTTTCACTTCCATTAAGGATACGGTTATAATTACGTTTGATGTCGGCATCAGAACGCTCCTCATTCCAAAAACGAACCTCATCGATATACCCACGGTAGTAATTTTCAGAAAAACCTATATCGCTTCCAATATAAAACTCACCTGTAGAAACTGTATTGATATAACCAGATCCCGTACTTACAAAAAGGGTGTCTGGCTCTCCGTCGACATACATCTTTACATCGCTAATAACACTTGCACCTTCGGGAACAACACAAGCCACATGATGCCATTGCCCATCGTTCAAATTAGCCTCAACGGTTAACCCACTTCCGCGCGTACTAAAATCCAGGTTTCCAAAGTTGTCAATTCCAAACCTTACATTTTGATATGAAGTGCTGATATCCCAATATCCATAATACAATATTGTTTGAGAACGGCTGTTGGTCGGCATCTTTACCCAGGCTTCAATGGTTCTGGGATCACTCCCTTCCACACCATTAAAGTTGTCAATTTTTACATAGTCATCTTTACCATCAAAATAGAGGCTCTTACCTCCCATCCCCTCTTTAGGTTCAATCTTTACTTTAACGTTCTCAACGGCATTACCTCCCTTGTACTCCACATGCCCGTTGGCTACACCAAACGGAAGAGTAAAGCCTAAATCAGCAGCATCATTGGAATAAACCAAATTGCCTGAGCAATCGGCCGTTGCCTGTATGCGATAGTCGTACAAAATGCCCCCAAGCGCTGTTTGGTCCTTATAGAGCGTTTGTAAATTATTTAAAGAGGCAATGGTCTGGTAGTTATCTTCGCCAGATTCGGAACGTTCCAAAATAAAACCATCAATGGTTGAAAAAGTGCCATTGATGCCCCATTTTAGCTCCACCCCATCGCCATAATAGCCTTTTGAAGCATTCAGAAAACTAATTTTATTATCCAGATCGGTAGAACTAATGGATGCTGACTTGGTTTCGAAATACTTTCCTGCAGAACAGGTATTTACGCCACCTACAGAGTATTTGTAAATTTTACAGGACGATACAGTATTATCGGTATAAGAAGTTGTGGTAATATCCTTAAACTCCACCGGGTTGGTGCCATCCTCATCGGTACGTTTCACAATCCATGAATCGGCACTTAAATCTGCCGGTATCCATGATATGATAATACTTCCGGCATCTGTATCCGGTGTAACCGTAACATTATCGGGCGGAGAAGGTAAACCAGCCGAGTAACCGGTTGCAATGGAAGAATAAGAAGCTTCCACGGTACACCCATTCTCATCTGTTCCGGTGGCAATAATCCGGTAATAGTAATTTGTGTTTATCATTGGTGGCTTATCGGTGTAGGTACTTTTACTTCCATCCAAATTGGAGCTCAGGGTAAGCACGCCATCCGAAAAATTGCTGAAGGTAGATTGTTGTATATTCCAGGCAGGAGCAGTATAGCCGGCTGTCCAGTCTAAAGTGATGGTGCCATCGCAATTATCGGTTGTGGCAGTCAGGTCGGGGGCAATGTAATGATTTTTTACCATACCATCGTTGCTCCACAATTCGTCTTTTGAATAATATTTAGAGCCATTAATGTTCCAGTATGTCCTTATTTTATAACGGAATTTGTCCCCTCCTGAAACATTAATATCCGTATAAGTGGTATCCTGTCCATCGTACAAAACATTTGCCGTATTGTCATCTCTTACCAATTGGTAATTTACTTCGTGTTCCAATAAATAGTTGTATTTTGTTTTGTCTCCAAAATCACTCCAGTTTACCCAAATAGTATCTGATCCGCAAGTGCTTGCTGTGGCTGAAACATCGAAAGTACTACTGGTAATACGTGGTGGATATACAGGGGGGGACTGGTTGTTTACTACCCTGTTGTTAACATTGTCAGATACGGCAGCATCAGGATAATTTGGAATAGCACTTGGAAGGTATACCTTACTTCCCACCGTATAATCACTAGTGCAATGGTAATACCTGTACAGTTTATTCCAGTTTGGATGGCCAGGATTTACCTCCTCATTTCGATATTCTTTAAGTACCTCGCCTGAAAGGGCTGTCCGCCATACCCTTACCTCACCAACATACATTTTCCCTAACGAACCGTTCCTTAGTTGATGGCCCCCAATATACAACATGGGGTATAGCCCGGGAAAAAGGTTTGAAACAGGAGCCCCCTTTGCATTATACAGGGCCTTCCAATAGGATTTGTTGTTTACCGAAATTCTGACACCATTTTCTCCATCGTAAGTAAAAGAAACATAGTTCCATGTATTCAAAAAATCAGGTGTGGTCATGTTGATTTCTGTCCAATAATTATTAAGGTCACCACCTTCAGCTTCCAGTAAAAAATGGTCGGTCAACCAAGACAGGCTCAATTTATAGGGGCCTCCGTCAAGCTTGAACAAAACCATTTCGTTACCCGGGTTAGGGGCCATCTTTACCCACATCTCGATGGTAAACGGGGTATTGGCCAAATTTTCTGAAAGATTTGTTAAGGTAAAACCTGAAATACTCATGGCGTCGCCCTCCTGATTTGTTAAATCGAGGGCGCCCTGCCTGGTGGGCTGGGCAATTATTGTAGCTGTAAAAGCCATGCTTAGCAGCAAGATTGCTGTAGTTAAACAAACATTGAGAAACCAGGGCCGTTTATGCCTGTTGTGTTTTGGGGTTTGTCCCCTTCGTGCTGCAAATATTGGCGGCATGAATAACTGTGTAATTTTTGTAACCATATTGTAATTTGAGTTTTTTTCAACTATTTATTTAAACCTATTGTCGTTTATGTTTTTCTTTATCGAATTAACTTCTACAATACAAAACTATTTACCCCTGATAAAGAGTACAAAAAATCAGGGGTGACAAAGGGGTGACAGACAGGTGAATAGCCTGGTTCTTTTTATGAATGGATAATTTTTAGTGATGAATGAGCTCCATCTTAAATAATTCTTCTAGCCTATTAATCGGGATAGATGAGTAGCAGCCTAAATTCCCTCAAGAAACAACACAATATCCTGATCAGTTGTAAGGTTTAACTTTTGGCGTAAGCGATGCCTGCTCTTTTTGGCCGATGCTGCAGTTATATTTAATATGCTGGCTATTTCATTGGAGGAAAGGTTGATGCGGTAGTAGGCACACAGTTTTTTTTCGTAGGCAGTAATTTCAGGACATATTTCGGTAAGCCGTGTGAAAAAATCCTGGTGAACCAATTCAAAATGTTGTTTAAATTGTTCCCAATCATTATCTATGTTTAAGCTTTGATCAATGTATTGGCAAAGGCTGTTTACTTGCATTCTATTTTCATTGCACTTTGTTTTCTCAATCTGTTCTTTAAGATTTAAAAGCAGGTTGTTTTTATTTACCAGTTGCATAGAGGAGGATACTAGTTCCCTTTTTGCCCTTTCAAGGTTCTCTTCAAGCAGTTCTTGTTCTTTTTGTTCAGCAGCAACCTTGTCCTTGTAATATTGAGTGAGTATAAGCATGGAGTTGATTCTTGCCATTAGCTCTACCCCGTCAATTGGTTTTCGTGCATAATCAACAGCACCGCTTTCCAAAGCCAGTTTTAGGTTTTGTGGGGTTAGCATAGACCCTGTTACCATAATTACCGGGATTTCCGAAGTAATTTCATCGTTATTAAGAGCCTTTATTAATTCGATACCATTCATTTCAGGCATTTCCCAATCAGTAAGTATAATGTCGGGTAATTCTTCACGGGCAATTGCCAAAGCATCTTTCCCGTTAAAAGCCTGAAGTATTTCACTATCAAGATTAGAATTTTCAATAATATCAGTCATCGTTCTGATGAATACAGGTTCATCATCAACCAAAAGGAGTTTAACTGTTTTCTCTTCAAGGTTCTTTTTCATGTTTAGCCCACCAACATTTACTTACACCAATTGTGTTAAATTACAAAATTCATTTTCATTCCCATTAAATACACTCTCAAAAACCAACTGTTTCCACTTTGTTATGGTTTCTGAGCTATCAGGAACTTTCTCAACCAGATTACGAATAGCTGAACTCTTATAAAATGGAAGTTTATTAAGTTCGAGCACGAATTCTTTTAATACCTCCTTTTCCTTTTCACTAAGAATAAGTGGTTTTTTCTCTTCATTTACTATATTATCTGTAAATATCTTCGTGCCTAAAGCCTTATCTCCGGCAGACATCGTAAACCAAAACAAAGCACCTCCTTCAATATTATCCATTACCCCAATTTCACCACCATGTGCGTTTACCGCTAATTTGCAAAAAGTTAGTCCAAGCCCCGTTGATCTGGTTGTTCCTGATTTTCGAATTTCAGATTGCGCAAATTTATCAAATATCTTTGATTTCACTTCGTCCCTAACTCCGGGGCCTTCATCTTTAATTGAAATTCTAAACTGCTCTTTGTCCTTTAATTCCTCACAATCAACATAAATGTTAGAATTCATAGGAGAAAATTTGATAGCATTAGTGGATAAGTTAATGATTACCCGGTAAATCAATTCTTCATCACCATAACAAATAAATCCAGAATTTACATTTATATGAAATTTTATGTTTTTTTCAACCAGTAACATCCTTATTTCTTCTAAACATCTGCAGATTAAAGAACGAAGGTTAAAAGAACACTTCTTGAGTTCCATTGCTGTTTCTTCAAATTTTTGAACGTCCAGGATGTTTTCAACAAGGTTAAGCATGGCCTTGCCTGATAAATTAATAGCTTTAGTGTAATTTGAATAATTCGATTTTGGAAAATTCAGGATGGTATTTAACGGGCTTTTTAAATCATGAACCAACATTGAGGTCATCGACTGTTTAAATTCATCCAGTTTTATCAACTCATCTGATATTTTCCTGATTTCTTTGTTCTTCCTTATAATATCTTCGTTATACTTTTTCAATTTTTCGTTTGCAATTCTCCTTCTTCTTAGTGCAAGCAGAATAATAATCAAAATAACTACTGTAAAAACAAGTGCAAGAGCAAAATAGTTTCTAATGTTTTGTATCCTGGTTTTTTCCTTTTCCTGTAGGTGCTCTTTTTCTTGCTGCTCTCTGGCAATTTTTGCTAATTCCCTTTCGTGATTGAAATTTAACAACTGGCTTGTTATTTTTTTTGTTTTGTTTTCATTAACAAGGCTGTCAGCCATTTCTTCATAGAGTTTATAAAATTCCAAGGAGGCTTGATAGTTCTTTTTTATCTCGTTTATATCCGATAAACCCTTAGCTGCATCACGAATATTCAATATATTATTATCTTCTTTGGCTGTATTAATTGCTTCCTGAAAATATGCCTCTGCTTTACTGTACTTTTTTCTGGATTGATAAAATCGGGCGATATTAATAAGTGTTTCTGCTATATAGGTTTTTTCGCGTGTTTTTTTTCTCAGTTCCAGTGCTTTCATGTAGTTAGTAATAGCCTGTGAGTTCTCTCCCTTTTTTTCGTAAACCTTACCTAAGCTATTAAATGCCCTGGAAAGTGATAAATGGTTGGAGATTTCTTCTGCTATTTTAACGGCTTTAGTTAGATTCTCAAGTGCTTGTTGTAAATTACCCCGGTTCAAATCAATCTCCGCCATTTTTGAATAAATATTTGCCAGTTGACTTTTATTTCCGGATTCTATAGCCAGTTTCATTGCTTTATTGAAATAATCTTGTGCTTCATCCAGGTTGTTTTGCTCAAGGTAAATTATTCCCAGACTTATTAATGTATTAATTTCATTCGTTTTATTTTCAGTTCTTCTTATTATCTCCAGTGCTTTTAGGTGGTTCTCAATGGAAGTTGGAAGATCCCCCAGATGTTTGTATAAAATGGCAATATTTCTTAGTGTTAATGCCTGATTAGCTTCATCTCCAGCCTCCTTGTATAATTGAAGGGCTACCTGATAGCTTTTCAGTGCGTCAGCATATTCAGATTTTTTCTTATAAACTATTCCTCTATTCATTGCAACAGCAGCAGCACCCGTTTTATGATCAATTTTGATGAACCACTTAAGTGCTTCGTCAAAGTAAGGAATGGCCTTTTCAAATTCACTGTTTTGCCAGTAAATATTTGCAAAGGTTAGGTTGCATTTGGCCTTACCCAGATCGTAATTTGATTCATTTGATAATTTTAGTGCTTCTCCATTTATATGCAAAGCAGTATCCAGGTTGCCGTTTAACCGAAAATATAATGCAAGTTTCTGATTGGCATCAACAATGCCTTTTGTGTAACCAATTTCTTGTGATAATAACCTGGCTGAATCAGCATATGATTTCATTAGACTAAAGTTATTCCCAAAGTATAATATTGAGATATTACTAAAAAGTTCAACTCTTACTGTATCTTTTGACTTTATTTTAGCTGAAAGTGCAAGCAAACTGTCTAACTTGTTTGTTTGGCCACTCAATGGTAAACAGAGTTTTGTTGCAAATAACAGGATAAAGATAAATCTCATATAAAATTAGTTGCTAATCAAAGATAAAAATCTAAAATATCATTAATCTCTTTGGGTATAATTCCCCGCTGCTTGCAGCGTAAAAAAGTAAATTTGTGAATACAAGAAAGCAAATATATTCATAAATTACATAAGGTTTCTGTATTGCTATATCATTTTGTTTGTCCAGCCAAATATCGAAGGATCGTTTTTACAGAACAGGTTGATAAGACATTAAAAGAAGTTTGTTTGGAAATAGAAAAGCGTTATGAATTATTTTTTCTGGAGATTGGTAAAGATGAAGAGCATGTTCATTTTCTGATCCGGTCAGTACCAACAAAAGTCCAGTACAGCTAATAAAGATGCTGAAAAGTAACAGCAAGAGAAATTTTTAGAAAACATCCAGAAGTAAAGAAGGAATTATGGGGTGGCGAGTTTTGGACAGATGGTTATTATGTCAGAACAATTGGGAGGCATGCAAACGAGGAAATAATCACAAAATATGTAAGCGAACAAGGGAGTTAAAAAGAGTATAAAAAGCAGCATAAAGCTACTCAGTTGCGACTCTTCTGATACACCGTCTGCTTGCAGCGGGGTAGTTCTTTTGCAGAATCAGAAAACTTACTGATGCGTTCAAAAAAACGTGATGAGAGACAGTTGAAAGATTACTAATGGTTGTAAATACAGATTGAGCGAATATAATAACCCCTCCAGCTGGTTATTTGAGAATTCAACCAGCCGAACGGATAGTTGTTTTTTATTTTTTTACAGCGTCTAATATTTTTCCAAAAATATCATTGTTCTGATAAAAGCCGATAAAGTCATCTGCAGAAGGGCCATAAGTGTATGCTGGAATTAGACAAGTGCTATGTCCGTGCGTTGAAAATGACGGAGCAATAGAATCGTAATCAGCACTCATTCCTTTTGCTTCTGCTGCCGCAAGAGCAAATCCTCCGGTTTCATGATCAGCTAATACAATAACTAGTGTATTACCATCTTTTTCAGCAAAATCCAAAGCTTTTCCAACAGCATTATCAAAATCAATCATTTCAGAAATTAAGTAGTCAGCATTGTTATTATGGCCGCCCCAGTCAATTTGAGAACCTTCGACCATAAGAAAAAATCCTTTATTTGATTTTGAAAGATATTCTATTGCTAATTCAGTTGCATTTGGTAAGAATTCAGCTCTGCCTTCCAACATTGTAGGCATGCCATCATTGGCAAGTAAGAATCCGTATTTTTTGTTATAATCTCCTATTTTACTCTTTAGTGCAGTTGTATCCACTTCAAAGCCCTTGTTTACAAGAGAGTCTAAATAATTATTCGAATCGGTACGTTTGTTGAAAAACTGTAGCCCTCCTGCAGCAAAAAAACTAATGTTTGAGGTTGGTAATTGCGAAGCAATTAATTCGTATTGACTTCTATATTTTGCATGTGCGTAAAATGCAGCAGGTGTTGCATGAGTGATTGATGAGGTGGCTACCAATCCACATTTATATCCTTCCTTGCTTAATAATTCTGTGATGTTTTCAAGGTTGGTGGTGTCTGTGGAAACTCCAATTGCTCCATTATAAGTTTTCTTTCCACAGGAAAAAGCAGTTGCTCCTGCTGCAGAATCTGTTATTTTATGTGAAGCCGAGGAAGTTTTAAACAGACCAATATATTTAAAGCGAGAAATGTTTACTTTGTCTTTTTTGAAGTAGAAGGCTGATGATGCCTGAGAAAGACCCATTCCATCACCAATCATCAGTATAACATTTACCGGTTTATTTTGCTTCAGGGTTTTTTCGCTATCATTTTCTGTATTGCAAGATGCTACAGCGAAAATAAGTGAAATTAGGAAAATAGTTTGTTTCATCTGTTTATTTTTTAATTATTTTATATGGTCATATGGAACATTCACTAAACTCAACTCACATGCTATCAGAAAGTTCCTGTTATTAATCATGCTCGTGTGTGATTAAAATTAATCATGGATGTTTCATTTTATTACCTTTTTATTCAAGCTTTAATTGATTTTTAAAAATAGGCACCAAAAATACACTTTTTAAGTAAAAGTTTGTTTTAAATTAAAGTTAATAGCTATAGTTCAAAATAGTAATGATTTATTTATATAGATTCTATCAGCTTAATAATGAGGTCATTTGTCATTAGACATTAGTCATTAATTGTCGAAAACAAATGACCATTGACTAATGACTTATATCTCATTTCAAGGATTTTATCCTAATAAATCATTACAAAATTAAACCAAAGCCAAGTTAATATGACATAAAATTACCCCATGACGTTTTTTTGTCATGGGGTAGGTTGGTATTAAATATTTTGTTCTTGGTTTTAAAAGCCCTTTAGTTCCATTGTTACTGTAGGAATCAATAATAACAATCCTAAAACTATCAGAATGAGCATAAATGGAGCAATCCATTTCACCCATTTTTCATATGGAATGCGCGCAACTCCCAATACTCCAATTAAAACGCCCGATGTTGGAGTAATCATATTGGTAAATCCATCCCCAAACTGGAAAGCCATTACCGTTGCCTGGCGTGAAACTCCAATCAAATCAGAAAACTGTGACATCATAGGCATGGTTAAGGCTGCTTTTCCACTTCCTGATGGAATTGCAATGTTCAAAATGGTTTGGAAAACATACATCATACTTACTGAAGCCATTTTCCCTAAGTCACTCATGGCTTGTGAGGTGTAATATAATAAAGTATCAATAATGTTCCCATCTTCCAACACTACGATAATTCCACCAGCAAGGCCTACTACCATTGCTGCCGACATAATATCTTTTGCCCCGGCCAGGAAGTCATTGACAATCTTGTTAGCAGAGCTGCTCCTTGCTAAGCCTGAGAAAATTCCCATAGCAAGAAATAAAGTTGCAATTTCTTTCACATACCAATCGTATCCCATTACACCCACAAGTAATAACAGAATAGTGAAGAGTAGTAAGTTTAAGATAAAAAAATGAACCGATTTACGAAGACTTACTGCGCTAAGCACAACAAACAATCCCGCTAAAACAGGAAAAATTGGCCAATTAACTGATCCTGTCCCAACTTTGAGTTCTGTTGTAGGCAGTAAGAAGGCATATACAACAAAAATAACAGATAATATTCCTCCTGTTATCCAGGCCATTTTAGGGGTGTGAAATTCAAGGGATTCAACATCTGTATTGCCTTTTTCTCTCCAATAAGCATCGTCTTCATAAACAACCGATGCTTTTGGGTTTTTCTTTATCTTCTTTGCATAACGCAAAATGTAGATAATTCCAACAAGGTTAATAACTACAAAACAAAATAACCGGTACTCAATGCCGGAGAATAACGGAATGTCCGACAATCCTTGTGCAATTCCGATGGTAAACGGATTTAGTAATGCTCCTGCAAATCCCAGCCCCGCAGCTACAAAGCTTAAGGATACACCAACAATTGAATCGTAACCCATCGTAATTGACAAAGGAACAAAGATGATGATGAATGCAATGGTCTCTTCACTCATTCCAAAAATGGCACCGAAAAGGCTGAACATTAGCATTATCAGGGTCATGATAATATTATCGACACCTAAAAATTTAACCGCTTTGTTTTTCTCTAACCCCCGGGAAAATTTTAAGAATGAATAAATACCCACATCAATTGATTTGCTCTCGTTCATTATCCAGAATGCCCCACCAATCATTAGAATAAAAACAATAATATGTGAAGTGTTCACAAAGCCATCAAACAGGGCAGAAAAAATCTGCCAGGTCTGGGGGCTATTTTCGATATAATGAAAGGAATTGTTTACAATGACCTCTCTTGCAGTTCCGCTAACGATTACTTTTTCTCGTTCAAAACTTCCACCCGGGATAAACCATGTTAATGCTGCTGAAGCAACAATAATAAAAAAAACGATCACATAAGTATGCGGAATCTTTTTCTTTTTAAACATAGGTAGACTAGTTATTGGATGCTAGGTTTTTAATATGTCAATTATCTCAATTGGGTTAATTTGGTTCTATATAGTCATAATAACTTGTTACACGAATGCTGTCAATTGCTAACTGACTTCCACCAGGTGCAGGAGTCACTAACCTGAAACCAAGATAAATAGTGTCTCCGGTAAATTCAGATATGTCCAATTTATGTCGATGGATACCATTTCCTGGTTTGGTTGCGTATTTTGACCACCATTCCTCTTTGACTTCTTTTATCAGGTAAACACAACTATCGACATCCTGTGTGGTGTTTGAAATATAAACCTGGTAACTTTCTGGCCATTCACCACTTTTAGTTAACGACATAGCATCCCATTGTACTGTGAATGAGTCGGTTTCAGAAAGCGGGATTTTAGGACTAATCATCCAGTTGTCTGCATCAGGAACTGGTACATTTGTATAATGAGAGGTGGACGCTGCTACATTACTTTGAAAGTCATTGTTGTAAACTACTTTCCAGGCTTTGTCAAACAGAATGGGGTTATCAGGAATTCCATCATCATTATGAACTACTAACCAGGAACTTGATAAACTATCTCCGGTAGTTTCTTTTGGGGCATAGCTGTCAAAAGCCTCAGTGAAAATGTACTCGTAGAGTGGTTTAATGGTTAAGGGATACTTAAAAGTGTCAGGCTCCATGTTGGGTATGTTGGCAATCAGATAAACATCATAGTCACCAGGATTATAATATATGTGGTAGATTGTGTCGTCAGAAGATGTTGAAACTTCTCCGTCTCCAAATCTCCAAGTGTATTCTGGTTCTCCCAATTCCGCAGCAATTGTACATAAGTTAATAAATGTAATTTTAGCTGGAATCCTGAAATTATTGTCAGATTTTACTTCGAAATTTAAATACACTATTGGTTGATCCGCTGGTGGTGTATATTTTGGATTACACGAAATAGCCAAGTAGGTTATTGTAGTGATAGCGAGTATATAGATTTGAAATTTTTTCATTGTTTTTGCCAGATTAACTTTAACATTTATTTTGACTGATTACTATAAACGTAAATGTTTGCTATTTAATTTCCATTTCAAATTGTTTTAGCTTAACAAATGCTTTTAACAGTGGTTTACGAAATCTATAACGTGCATTTTTTTGTCTGCCTAGTTTTGTGAGAATTTCTGCACGTTCTCTTTTGCAAAGCATTCCCAGATTGTAGTTGATTGATTCTGCTTTGTGCTCACCTCCAGTAATTGAGTTGTATTCTTTAAGTACTTCGTTGGATCCAAAAGAATTTTCAAAATCTGTATTTGCCATAGCACAAGCTAATAAAACATCAGCAAACTGGTTTTTCCCAGAAGCGCTGCTTGTTGCTTTTTGGTAGGCGTTACGGATACTGTAATCCGAAGTGTTGATACTTTTGATTACTGCTGAATTAAAATGGCTTATGTCAATTTTAACCTTTTCTTCCTCAATAGCCTCATATGCAGAATGTTTACAAAGTAAATGTAAATAATTGGGGAAGCCGCTAGACAATTCAATAATCTTGTCAATAATTTCTTCATTTGTTTTTAATCCAACAAGGTTCAGGTTGTATTTAATTAACTCATTGGCTTCGTTATCAGGCATTAAGGGTAATTCAATTTGCCTGATACACCTTTCAATGGAATGATGTTCGCCTATTAATTTATCAACACTTTGAGCAATTCCAACAATTAAAAGCGAAATATATGGCAGATTATCTGACAGGAGTTTAATCATGTCGGCCATTTGAGTTTTGGTTTCGCTGCTTTTGATGCTGTCAAATTCATCAAAAATAAAAAGAATACTTTCGTCAAGAGCTGTCAGGATATTTTCAATTGCTGTTGGAGTCAATTCAATATCTTCAGGATAATAGGCCGGAACGATTTCAGGTTTTTCAGATGGTTTATAGCCAATTTCAGAAACAGGGTTAACCAAAACAATTTTTCGAAGCGCACGGTCCCAAATGCTTTTAAAATCATCATTTCGATTACAGGTTACTTTTATGACCATCAAATCTTCGTAAAAATACCTGCTCATGTTTGCCAGGGAAGTTTTACCAGCGCCCCTTGGTCCATACATCACTGCATGTTGTCCTTTTTCTAAGATTGCCTGTCTGATTTCTTCCAGCTCATTTTTCCTTCCCGAAAAGAGTTCAATGTTTTCAACAGGTGATGATGGTGTAAATATTTCGTTTATTAATCGAAGCTTTTCTTCCTTGTTCATTTTTATTATCTTTAATTACGCAAATTTAAAAAAATACGAAGTATTCCATAATTTAATTATACGTCATGAAGTTACATAAGCTTTTATTGGTTGTGTCTTGTTTATTTGTGGTAACTGTTTCCTGGTCACAAACTTATGAGGAAGATACTGATTTGGCTTCAAAATATTACGCCAAGGGAATTGAACTAAAAAATAAATTTGATTTAGACAGTGCTGAATTTTATTTAAATAGTGCTGCCGTACTTTTCAAAAAACACGAGGTTTGGGAAAACTACCTGATCGTGAGCAACGAGGCGGGAACCATTTTCCTGGCAAGAGGGAAAGTGCAGGAAGCTATCGATTTTTACAATGTACAGATTAATCTGGCGGTTGAAAAGTTTGGTGAATCGAATGAGTATTTAGCAAACCTGTATAATAATATGGGGCGTGCTTATTTTTATAAAGGGGATGTTTCGGCTGCACTTGATCTTTATGATAAAGCCTTGGCTATTAGGATATCGCTGGGAGATCAGGAAAGTGTTTTTGCATCTAACTTGTTCAATGATATGGGAAATGCTTACACTGAACAAGGTGAATTTGATTTGGCGCTTGATTACTATCAAAAAGCATTGGAGATTAGAAAGAAGATTTTAGGTGAAATGCATCCTGAAACAGCTTTATCATATAACAACATTGGAATAATATGGAAAGAAAAGGCACAGTATGATAAAGCAATTGAATATCATCAAAAAGCCATTGAAATTCAGAAAAAAATATTTGGTGATGATTATCCAGAACTCGCCAATTATTACCAGGGGATTGGTAATGCTTATAAAGACAAAATGGAGCTTGATCAGGCTATGGAATATTATCAGAAGGCTTATTCTATAAGGAAAAAGGCTTATTCTGAAAATCATCCATTAGTTGCTAAAGATATTATCAATATTGCAACTATTTATTCAGAAAAAGGTGATTTTGATAATGCAATGAGTTATTTTCAGAATGCTCTTAGGATTCAAAAACAGACTTTAGGAGAAGGACACCCTGACATGGCCATCACTTACAATAATCTGGGAAACATCTATGAAAAAGATGGACAACATGACTTGGCATTAGCATTTTATTTAAATGCATTAGACATTAAAAAGGCTGTTGTTGGTGAAATGCATCCAGAAATCGCTGATTATTATACAAATATCGGAAATATTTATGCAGCAAAGGGTGATAATGAACAAGCTCTGGATTATCATAGAAAAGCACTGGATATAAAAATACAATTTTATGGGCAGAAGCATCCTGCTGTAGTTTTGCCTTACCTGAATATTGCGCAGATTTATTATAAAGAACAAGAATATTCTGAGGCTTTAAATTATTATCAGAGAAGCCTTTCTTCGAATGTCAAAAACTTTAATCCTGAGGCAACTAATACGTTTGCCAATCCTATTATTGCAGATTATTACAATGCACAGAATTTATTGAGTTCGCTTAGGGGGAAAGCAAAAGCTTTGGTAGGAAAATACAAGCAGGGCGGAGTTGAACAGGATTTAATGACTGCTTATGCATGTTATGTTAAGTGCGATACTATTATTGGTATAATCCGAAAAACAAGTACATCTAAAACGGATAAGATTGAGTTTGGGAAAGTCTCATCTAAAATATACGATGAAGCAATTGATGTATGCTTTAAGCTCGATCAACTACAAAAAAATATCCTGGGAAGTAAGTATTTAAAGCAGGCGTTCTATTTTTCCGAAAAAAATAAAGCTGGAGTATTGCTGGAGGCTTTAGCCAGTTCTGAAGCTAAAAAGTTTGCAGGAATTCCCGATGACTTGCTGGAAGAAGAAAGAAATCTGAAAAACCAGATAGCTGCGCTTGAAACTAAATTAGCAGAAACCTACGACGAAAAGTCAGAAGGGACAATCAGAGATGAATTATTTAAGCTGAATCGCAAATATGATAAGCTGATTGCTGATTTTGAAAAGAATTATCCAGAGTACCATGAAATGAAATATAATAATGAGTCACTTTCTGTGGAACAATTACAGTCAGTGCTTGATAATGAAACAGCCGTCAGGGAGTATTTTGTCGGAGATAGTTTGATAAGCATTTTTACCATTACTAAGGATAAAATAATGATGGAAAAATCAGTTCCTGATGATGCTTTTGATTTACAGATATTTAGTTTTAGAAAAGCCATTACTTCGAACAGTTTAAGTGATGTAAAACAATATGTGAAGGATGCTTATAAGTATTATAACCTCTTGTTTCCGACTGCTTTACCTGAGAATATAGTACGGCTGGTCGTTATTCCTGATGGGAATCTTGGTTTAATTCCTTTTGAAGCTTTATTGACGGAAGCTTATAGTGGGAAATATGAGCAGTTTCACAAATATCCTTACTTAATAAAAAAGTATGAAATCAGCTATAATTATTCGGCCAGATTGTTTTATAAAGAATCAAAAGCCAGTGTCCCTGTTGAAAATACTGGAAGTTGGTTGGGATATGCTCCTGTATTTAATAATGTTAGTAATTTGATGATTAATGAAAATTACATTTCTCCGTTACCTGCAACTGAGGATGAGGTCAATACTATAAAAAAGGAGTTTGAAGCTAAAAACCATGTGGTGGAAGCTAAGTTTTTTGATGATGCAAGTGAAACTTATTTAAAGTCAAAGGAGGTGAAAAAGTTTAAGTATTTGCATATTGCAACACATGGTTTTGTGAATTCAGAAAAACCTGAACTTTCGGGAATAATTTTGTCTCAGAAGAAATCAGATGGTAATGATGGTGTCCTGTATACAGGTGAAATTTATAATATGGAACTTAATTCTGATTTAGTTGTGTTGTCTGCTTGTGAAACTGGTCTTGGAAAGGTTTCAAAAGGGGAGGGGATAATCGGTCTTTCGAGGGCATTGTTGTATGCTGGAACTAACAATATTATTGTTTCGCTTTGGAAAGTTGCTGATGAATCAACATCGGAGTTAATGATTGATTTTTACGCTCATTTATTAAGTAATGAAGTGTTAGCTAAGTCAGTATACGCCAATTCATTACATGCTTCTAAGTTAAACATGATCAATGGTAAGAAGTTTAGCCACCCATTTTTCTGGTCGCCGTTTATTTTGGTGGGACAGTAATTTAGAAATTGGTGCATTTGTATATTGGAAATTAGAGCCTTGAAATTAGTTACTGCTTGCCACAAGCAAGCAGTAACTAATGGTTTGTTCCCAAATAAAGTGCGAATACTCGCGTGCTACCATTTTTTTTTGAGTTTTTCCTCTGAGAGTCCCTGTGGTTCTCCAGGTATCTCTGTTTAATAACCATTTTAAAACTTTACAACTTTTTGTTGCAAAACAATATTATTTGTAGTGAGCCTTAACAGATAAAGGCCACTACTTAAATCATTAAACTGCTCGTAGGTGGTTATTTTATAGTTGTTTTTTACTTCTTGTTGAAAGTCATCAATCATCTTGTGTCCCTTCAAATCAAACATTTCAATTCGTATATTGTAAGGAATCCCAATTTGCTGACTTAAAAACTCAACATGTAATTCATCTTTAAAAGGGTTTGGAAATACTCTCATGGAACCACTTTTTTGTGTATCAATGGCACCAGAAGAATTTAAATAAATATGTGCTGCATAAATATCGGGAATACCAAATCCTAAACTGGTATCTGGTGCACTAAACTGGCTCGAACTTCTTTTAATAATGTCGATAACCTGCATGTTTGTCAGCTCAGGATGTGCCTGCCATAAACAAGCGACCAGGCCGGCCATTGTTGGTGAAGAAAAGGATGTGCCGCTTGATGTTGAGACACTTCCATCTGTTCCTGAAACAATTGATGGTAAGCCAATTGCACATACATCAGGTTTTATTCTTTGATCTGAGGTTGGGCCATAAGAACTGAAATAAGCTCTTCTTCCATCCTGCATAATTGCTCCAACAGTTAAAATACTATCTGCATCAGCAGGAGCTGAGATGTATTTCCATTGACCAATACCTTCGTTTCCTGCACTTGTAACCACTAAAATCCCTTTACTGGCTGCAATATCCGCTGCGCGGGTAATAATAGTTGTGTTTCCGTCTAGGTCAGCATAAGTATGACTTGTCGATGCATCATCAAAATCGCTGTAACCCAGTGAGCTGTTGATGATGTCGGCACCCACACTGTCAGCAAACTCAGCAGCCACTACCCAATTATGTTCTTCGATAATGTATTCCGTTGCAGCCTGTTCTGAACGTAATAGCCAATAAGATGCTTTTGGAGCGGTCCCTAATAATTGCCCTGGGATATTTCCTGCCATGGTTGAAAGCACTTTCATTCCATGACTATCGGCATCGTAAACCTGCCTGTCTCCATCTACAAAATCACGTACTCCAAGTATTTGGTTATTAGCCCGTAAACTGTCAAATGCCGGGAGTTGATCCACTTTGTAAAAACCAGCATCTAAAATGGCAATTTGCATACCCTGTCCCTGGTAACCTTCCTTGTGCATCAAGTGGCCGTTGTGTATCTGTATTTGTTTAAATGATGTTCCATAAATTTCAAAATAACTTGAATCAAACTCTTCAGTACCTAATTGCTTAACCTGTTTTTTTTTCGATAAGCTCATTTTCAATACATTAGATTTAACCTTGTCCAATCCTACAGAGCGAACAAATGACAATCGATCCAGGGTGTCAATAAGTGCTGTGTCGGTTGAGAAAACACTCACTGAGTTCATCCATTTTGAAACGTTCACTATTTTTAGTCCAAGCGATTTCAAACTATCAATATAGAATTTGCTTGCCGGTAAATCAATTTCTGTGATGGAGATTCCTGCTTTGGCTCTTCGTGATAGTGCCCTTTGAGAAAGAAACTCTTCAGGTTTATCGATTGTATAATTTGAATGCTTTTTATCTGTTAAGTTTACCAAATAATGTTTTGGTGATATTTGAGCAGTAACATTGCTGGAAAATGTAACCATTGCCATTGCAGCTATGAGTAGACGGAATTTTATCATTTCTAGAAAGTTTATTTTAATCTTAACGTTGACTTATTTTCAATAAGTATGTAAGATTAGTAAAATAATTGGATATTAGCAAAGTGATGTTTGTATTTTATTCCATGCAATTTAGGCTTCTATTCATTCACATTTAACTTTTCTTATCAACAGTTTGCTGGTTCACTGGTGTTGTGTTAACCAGTATTTGTTAAGTTTTTTTTGCAAATTTAAAAGATATTTAATTGACTATTAATACTTTAATAAATATAAACCTGGCAAGTGCACCGGGGCTGTATCAAAACTAGTTTTGCCATAAATTTTTCTTTCAATCTTGCATCAATCCAATCAACCTGCTTTCAATCTTGTTGAAATACGCTCTTTTGTTGTTGAAATGAAAGTAAAATTGCATTGAATTAGACTTTTGATACAGCCCCAATTACCAGGAATATCATACTTGACTTAATACTAGTTATCCCATCCTCTTTTAGGTTTGTCTAATTTTACTTAAAACTAACCATATTTTTGTTTTGTAAAACTAAAGGACATACTCAGTATAAATAATAGAACATGTAATGCTCATTCTTTACTCTGGTGTATCTCTCAGGTTCTTTGTGCAATCCGGTGTAATAATTTTTGCCACCAAACGCAAAACGTAAAAGGCCCCACATCTAAACACATAACCTTTTAGCTATTTGCAAATTCGAGTAATTATAAAAAAATCTAAACCTCAAATAAATATAAATCTAAAAGATTGAAGTTGGAAGAAATAGTAACAGAATTCTATTCTTCAAGCTTCGTGCTTCTAGCTTCTCACTATTTAAATGCCTTCTCTAATAAGCCGTCCCCGCTCATTTTTAATCTGTCGAAATAATCAGGAACCGGCTTGTTCATTAATTTATCAACGTACAATTTTGCAAGGTACTGACCAAGCATAAATCCTTGTCCACGTAACCCGATAAATAATCCATGATCTGGATCTAAAATCATTCGTGGCTCTACATAATAACCTGCCCAAATTGCCTGGAAACCAACCGATGAAAGTTCTGGTAACCAATCAACAAATACTTCTGATACGATTTCAAGAAAGTCTTTTGAGTTGATTTTTAGGTTTTTATCAGTTTCCATTGGCTCAATTGCAGGCGAAGCACAACCAATTATCTGGCCTGTTTCAGCCAATTGCTGACCATAAACAGCTGTAAATCCTTTGTAGTTTCTGCGGTCGATGATCATCGGCAAAGGAATTCCGTCAACTCCCATCATTGGCAACCTGCGAGTAATAAACGCCTGGTGTTTTACAGGGAAAATTCCGGTTTCTAATCCCATTTGCTTTGCAAACTTAGCTCCTTCCGGGCCCAGTGCGTTGATAAATATTTCAGTATGATATTCAATGTATTCTTTATCATGATTTTGTACTAGTACTTTGTAAAGGTTTCCATCTTTTTGAGCATCAACCAGCTTACAATCTTCAAGTACTTCGCCACCATTTTTAATACCAATCATTCGAATCAAATCAACCACTTTGCCAGGTGTTGCCTGCCAGCAGTCTTTTGTTACCAAAGCTGATTTGTATTTGGTCAGATTTTGATTAATGTATGGTGAAATGTGTTTAGTAAATTCCTTTGGCTCAATCATGTATGCATTCGACCATGCCATAGAAGCTTCAAGTGCTTTGTACATGGTTTCATCGTGTGCAAAAGTTACATAGTTAATTGAATGGAAATCAATGTTTTGGACCTCTTGTAACTCTTTGAATATCTGGAGGTTTTCACCTGCGATATCAGAAAGTTCAGGTAAACTGAAGTTCGGACGACCACCTGCAATATTTCTCCAGGACGCACCTCGTCCATAATTAATCAATACTGGTTTTTGTCCTTCTTCTGCCAGGTACCTGAACAATGCACTACCACCAATACCTCCACCAGCTACTAATGATTGAACTTTAACCACTTTGGGTCCACCGTTTTTAGTGGCAACAATCACTTTTTCGTTGGTGCCTGTTGGATAAGTTTCACCCATTGCAACCTGATTCGATAATGGTCCACGTGGTGTTGCATCTCCAACCAATGAAATTTGGTGTGGACGAAGTGCCTGGTTCAATCTCTTGATACATCGTTTACCTCGGCATGCTCCCATTCCTAAACGAGTAGTGTGTTTTACTTCATCTACCGAAATAAATTTTCTATCGCCAACCACCTCAAGAATTTCGTCCATCTTTACGTCATCGCAATGGCAAACGTAGCTTTCAGATTCTACAGTTTCGTTAAAATCTTTTAATTCAACTGGTTCCGGGTATCTGTCTTTTGCAATAAACCCACGAACATTCATTAGTTCTACACCTGAAATAGTCAATGATTTAACCCTTGCAACATTTGTTTTGTTAGGTTTTTTCATTACTCTTTCCACGATTCCTTCGCCAAGTTTTTTACCATTGTTATCAACAAGGAATACTTCTGCTTTTTCATCAACATGATACTCGATTGGTAAGAATAACCAGTCCTTTTTCATGCTGTAACCAAAGATGGCCAAGCCTGGACATTGGTAAACGCAATCCATACAACCAACGCACTTTTCAAAATTAATTCTTGGAACTGTGCTGGTTGATGTTTTTGTAATAGCTCCGTGAGGGCAGGAGAACTCACATGGGTTGCAGGCAAAACCATATAAACAGTCGATTAAAACGAATGGTTTATCTTGTTGCCTTTCGGTTGTTGGTTTTGCTGCCTCTTCAATCACCCTTGTTGGATGTTGTTGAGAATCAATGTATTCTTTGGAAGTAACTAAATATTCATCGTAATTGTATGGCTTTTGCATTTCCTCAAGAATTTCAAAGGCAACCTGCTTGCCGCGAACAACAGCGCTAGTGCCTTCTCCAATTCTGATTGCATCACCGGCACCGTAAACATGACGGCCGAAAATTTCTTTTCCTTTAATTAATAATTGATCATCAGGAACTAAACCTGTACAAATATTAATAGCATCAATCCCTGTAATGATTTTTTCTTTACCTGGGATTGGTTTAAAGTCCTCGCATTCAGCTACAACTGCTCCGATAATTCCTGTATGATCTTCGTTCGGAATGGCTTTTAGTAAAATGTGAGATAAGATAATTGGAATTCCTAATCTGCGAACTCGGTTTGCCTGAACAGGGAAGCCGCCTTCATGTGGCAATGCTTCAATAACTGCTTTTACATTTGCACCTGCCTGCATTAACTGGTAAGATGTAAGGTAACCAATGTTTCCTGCACCTACTGTTAATACATTTTTGCCTAGTAAAGTGAACTCGTTGTTCATCATTTTCTGAACTACAGCAGCTGTGTAAACTCCTGGTAGATCATCGTTTTCAAATGGTGGTAAAAATGGAACTGCGCCGGTTGCAATTACAAGATGCTCAGTATCAACGTAATAAATCTCATCAGTTAGAATGTTCTTAACTGCCAATCTTTTGCCTTCAAGGATATCCCAAACTGTTGAGTTAAGGAAAATTCCATCAAGGCTTTCACCAGCCAAGGTATTAGCGATGTCAAATCCCCGCATACCACCAAATTTCTTTTCTTTTTCAAAGAAGAAGAACTGGTGTGTTTGCATTAGAAACTGTCCGCCAATTTTATCATTATTATCAATAACAATGTTATCAATGCCGTTTTTGTTTAATTCTTCGCGTGTAGCCAAACCTGCAGGACCAGCACCAATAATAGCCACTTGTGTTTTGTAAACATTTACCGAAGGCTTGCCTTGGTAGGTTGAAACACTTGGGGTGTAATCTTTTGGAACTTCATTGACCTCTTTTATATCATCAACCTTGGTGATACAAATACGTTTTAATTGTCCGTCGACCAGCATTTCGCATGCACCACATTTGCCAATTCCGCATTCAAGACTCCTGTTTCTATCCCTTAAACTATGGCTATGCACCGGATAACCCGCCTGGTGAAGAGCAGCAGCAATGGTAAAGCCTTTTTCTCCTTCTACTTTATTGCCTTCATACAAAAACTCAACCTTTTCTTTTTGTTTGATATCTAGTATCGGATGTTCTGTTATCTTATACATATTCTCAAAAAAATAAAAAATACTACACTTATTTATTTTGCGGTGCCTTGCCAAATCGATTGAAAAACAGGAGTTTATTTGCTGTTTTAAAACGAAAACACCCCCCTTTTTTATCGCAATGTAAAAGTAAGGAGGAACAATGTTTTTTTTAATGACCTTTATCACCTGAAAAAATGATTTTACGCAGTTTTAATCTTTTTTGCTCTATAAATATGTTAACATATTACATGCGCTTTATTTTTTTGCATATGATGCAAATACTATTGTTCGGAAGGGTTTTAATAGCGTTAAATAGTTGCCAGAGGTCAGCTGTTTTGTTATATCCCACATAACAATCTTACTATGTAAAAAGTCATAAATTAAGTTATTTAGATATTTTAATTTAGCGGCCTTAATTTAATAATTTGAGATATGATTAATAAACTAATTGCATCGTTATTACCATACATGCCAAAGAAACTCATCTGGGTTTTTTCTAAAAGATACATTGCTGGAGAAACTATTGAGGATGCGATTGCCGCATCTAAAGAACATAATGCTAAAGGCATGATGGTCACAATAGACATCTTAGGAGAATTTATCAAAACATTAGATGAAGCTGAGAAAAACAGAGATGAGTATCTTGAGCTAATCGATCGAATTGAGAAAGAGAACATTGATGGAAACTATTCTGTAAAGCCAACAATGTTTGGTTTGTTGTTAGACAAAGAGGTTTGTTATCAGTACATTAGAGCGATTGTTGAAAAAGCTGCTTCTTATAATAACTTTATAAGAATAGACATGGAAGATTCACCTTGTACCACAATTACTATTGAGTTGTACAGGAAAATTAAAGCAGAATTTCCTAAAAATGTTGGTTTGGTTGTGCAGGCTTATTTGAAAAGAACCTTACAGGATTTAAATGATATGATGGATATGCATTCTGATGAAAATCCATTAAACTATCGGTTGTGTAAAGGTATTTATGCGGAGCCAGAGGAAATTGCTTACAAAAAATATGATGAAATCAATGAGCATTTTCTGGAAGATTTAGAATTTATGTTTAAGAATGGGGTTTATCCGGGAATTGCAACACATGATAAGCCATTGGTGAATGGTGCTTACGAATTACTTGAGAAATACAAAGTGCCTAAAGAAATGTATGAATTTCAGATGTTATATGGGGTAACTCCCGAATTAAGACAGAGTATTCTTGATAAAGGCCATAGACTGCGTGTTTACGTTCCATACGGCAAACAATGGTTTGGATACTCAACCAGAAGGCTGAAGGAGAACCCTAAAATGGCTTCGCATATTATAAAAGCCTTGTTTGTAAGAGGCTAGAAATATAAAAATATTAAGAGTGCTACTTGGCTAATTAAAAGCAAAGTTGTACTTTTGCAGCCAGTTCGGGGTGTGGCGCAGTTGGCTAGCGTACTTGCATGGGGTGCAAGGGGTCGGAAGTTCGAGTCTTCTCACCCCGACAAAGAGAAGGGCTTGGTAAACAGTGGTTTATTGAGCCCTTTTGATTTAACAGTAAATATAATTAATGGACGACAATCTTGAATATTGCCTTTTACTTAGAAATACCGGACTAACATCAGAGCAAATTAAATTGATATTAGCTGAACAAAAATTAACAGGGCCCGATTTACATTATCTACTGGTCGTTTCTGATGCAATTTATATAGAGCAGTTAATCGCCAAGAAAAACGAAAAATCTGAAAAAGTAAAACCCCGATTATTTTTCAAGACGATAATTCTGTTTATCTCATTATTTTTCTTGCTGAATGTATTTTTTGGAGCTGCAAGAGTAAGTCTTATTCTACTAATACTATTTTGGGCTGCTTTACGATCAACTGCAATTTTAAGTAATGGAAAGAAAAGGCAAACATCGAATTCGAGGTTTAATAAGTGGAGAAATAATTGGCAAACATAGTTTGTTTTATACTGCCTCCTGCTTTTGTATAAGCCTTGAGCCTAACCAGGCCAATCCTTTAACCTGATTCAAAAAGACATCTTGTAACTATCAGGTTTACACTTGGTACAATGTTAAAGCAATTGATATATTGCGCGATGCACTTTGAGTCCTAAAACCTGATAAATCTTCCTTACTTTTTAAATTATTTACCTAAAATTTTCTTCATTGTCGGAATCACCATTTCCCATCCTTGCTCCGATTCCTCAAATCTTTTCTCTGCATTATCTGCATCTTTAAAATCTCCTTGCGTGATGATAAGCAGGCATCCTTTCTCTTCAGGAATGATTTCGTAAGTTAGATTCACATAATTTCTTGGTATATCTTCAATTCCCATGTTGGGATCAAACATTGAAAAGGTTACTTTTTCACCTTCTTCATATTCCAGAACTTTGCCTTTTACATAAACAACGTCCTTTCCGTCTTCTGTTTTTCCTTTCCAGTTAACAGAACTGCCAATTTTCCAGTCAGAAACCACTTCGCAGCCGAACATGTATTGTCTGGTCATTTCGGGGTTAACTAATAAGTTCCACACTTTAGCTGTTTTAGCTTTAAACTCTACTTTTCTTGTAATAATCATTGATTTACTCATCTTTTGTTGAATTTAAATTACAAGGACAAAGATGCAGCTTCGTGATTTTATTTGATTGTATAATCGGGATTTTCTCTTACAGTATTGGGAGTGATTCCAAATTCTTTTTTAAAAGCATTAGAGAAATGCTGGGGCGAGCTGTAACCTGATTCATAAGCTATCTCTTTTGCCGATTTGTCTGTTCCTAATAGCAGTTTCTTAGCCAGGTTCATTCTGTTTGTATGAATGTACCCAAAAACAGTTGTTCCAAAAAGCTCCTTAAATCCTTTTTTTAATTTGTATTCGTTAATACCAATTAAATTGGATAATTCAGCAATGGTTGGCGGATCTTCTATTCTGGAAGTGAGTAATTCTTTGGCATCAATCAGCTTGCTTTTGTCTTTCTTGCTTTTAATAAAGAGGTGCTTTTCTTGCTGGTCATAAAGGTCTGCTTGCAAAACAAGCAATTCAATACTTTTCGAAAGTAAAAACAAATTCCTTAATTTCTGCTTATATGGGCAATCCAGAATTTCCTGAATAACTTGTTGAATTTTAATATTATTGGTTTTCCATTGATTGGATAAGATGGTGTTTTTTTTGCTCAATACCTTATCGACAAACCTTTTCAGTGGCTCATTTCCGTTTTGGACAATTTCAATAAAATAATTCGTTGTAAAATTAACACCAAAGGTTTCAATTCTTTTGCTTTTGTTTTCAACTTCAATATCAAGTCCATCAGTATACATAATGTTATTGTGATGCCCCGAAAGCTCGAACGATTGCCCCAACTGACTATAGTTAAAGCGATAACTTCCCCGAAGCCCAAAATGCAGCCTTACAAATTCAGAATCGTTTTCGAAAGTAGTTTTTCCAAAGGATTTATAATCAAGTATATTATGAGAAATGAAAATTTTATCTAATTCCCACGATTTGGATGTTCTGTTTTCAACGATATTGTTTTTATGCATTTGTTATTTTGCTAGAACTGCCTTTGGTAAATTTTGAGGAGCAAAAGTAATAAACTTTTATTTTGTGATTAGCTAATAATTTGTTGCTGTTTAATCTGTAACTCAATGGAGTAAATCATCCAATAGATTCTATAGCTATTCGCTTTACAATTTTCCACTATGTTTTCAGCCAAACAAGCTATAAAAAAGAATGACAAGTACAATTGATGTTACAACTACATATATCCAATCTTTTTTAATAAAAAAGTCGACTAACGATAAGAGGACTCTCATCACAGGTGTGGCAATTAGAATAAGAAGACCAAACTGAATAATGGCCCTGCTTTTGAGCACAAATGCTTTCTGAATAATTGCAAGTGCGTTTCGCAGCCCTGGTGGTTCACTATTGAATGTATCGTAGGAGAAAACAATATCGGGATGTTGTATAAAGAAAAGGACGCCTCCAATAATTGTGACTGCAGCAGCAGTTAAAACACCACTGCGCAACAGTTTGCTGACAAGTAGCCTTAAATCATGATCAATATTATTATTCTTTTCATCCATATTTTAACTTCTATTTTGCGGGATAAAGTCCGCTATGAATCATTTCAAGTGCCAGCAGGGAGATAACAATGGCAAAAATAATGCGCAATGTTTTTGTTTTTGATTTCATCAGTGTTTTAGCCCCAATAAGCGAACCTGCAAGTACGCCCAGTACAACCGGCATAGAAAGTACCGGATCGATGTACCCTCTGGTAAGATACACTCCTGCACTTGCAGCGGCAGTAACGCCAATCATAAAATTGCTGGTGGCAGTAGATACTTTAAAAGGCAATTTCATAATCGAGTCCATTGCAATTACCTTAAACGCCCCTGAGCCTATTCCCAAGAGACCAGACAAGATACCTGCCAGTGCCATCATAAGATAACCCCATACAATGTTATGAGCTTCGTAAGCAACTTTCCCCTTATCTGATTGATAATCACCTTTAAGTTGAAGTCTGTGTGCAAGTTTGCTTGTTTTTTTGTCAGGTCTCTTCGTAGGCAATATTTCTTCTTTCCTATTTCGGAATGAAATAACGCCTGAATACAACAAAACCATTCCAAAAAGAATCATTAACGAATAGGTGGGAAGTATTACTGCCAGGGCTGCACCACCAATTGCACCAATAGTTGTAGCTGTTTCAAGGAACATTCCAATTTTAATGTTTGTGATTCCCTCTTTTACGTAGGTCGCAGCGGCGCCCGAAGAGGTGGCAATTACTGCTATTAGTGATGTTCCTATAGCGTACTTGATATCTGCGTTCATGCCAATAGTTAGTAATGGAACAATGATTACTCCACCCCCAAGCCCTGTTAATGAACCTAAAAAACCGGCAACAAATGCTCCTACAAATAATATGGCGATAAATATTCCCATTTACTATTTTTAAAGTTAGTTATAATCTGGGAATCTTACTAAGAGAATGCAGAAACAAGCTCGCCAAAATTAAATAGAAAGTTTACTTAGAGCTTTGTAGGTCCCTGGGTTAGAACAGTATGCGTTTTTCTGTTGTTTTGAAAATCAATCAATTACAAGTTTTCTTTAAAGAGGAGCCAAATTCTTGCTAATGTTACCGGAATGGCAAGAAGACTTGCTAAATTCAATAGGTTGTTATCATAACAAAAGTTATGCGATTCTAAACTTATGGCATAGGTTAAATTGTAAACCTTGTAATTCGTCTATGTTGACCGGTTTTTCTTTTAAAGTCATATTTGGGTATTATAAAGAAGTATATATGTTATTCAACATCAATTTGTTGCTATTCATAAAATTTCAGGGCTATTTATATACATACTCCAAATAACGAATGCTAAATTTCGTTTTAAGAGACAAACCAAAAAAAATAAAAAAACTATGAAAACTTTAGAGAATTTTTATCAAAAAAAATTTAAAGGTAATTTTAAAATCACAATTGCATTAGTCTTTGGTGTAGTATTAAGCTTTCTACTTTCCTCTTGTGAAGAAAAAACAGATGTAACAGGTTGCGATGCAACGTATTCTAATCCGGTAATAAATTTCGATCATGTTGATGACGAAGGCAGAGTGTATATACCAGTATCTAATTGGTCTGATTATCCGGATCAATTATTTGAAGCGGCCCCGGATTTGCCAGCCTGTGGGCAAAACACAAATTCATCACGAACCTGGGTTGACATTTATGATGCACTTACAGATACTCGAATTTACGGCTTTTGTGCATTGAGCCAGAATGAAGATCTTCAGGATATATGGGTCTTGCCTGGTGAAGATGTGGATAGTGTTTATATTATCATAAACGATCGTAAATGCGGCAAAACCTATCAGTCAAATACAATCTCTTTTGATGGTTGTTCAGATCTGGCAACTCCGGTAATAGAGTTTGACCATAAGGATGCTGAAGGAAGAGTTTATATTCCTGTAACAAATTGGGAAGATTATCCTGATGAGATATTTGCAGCGGCCCCGGATTTACCTGCTTGTGGTCAAAATGCAAATTCATCACGAACCTGGGTAGATATTTATGATGCACTTACAGATACTCGAATTTACGGCTTTTGTGCGTTGAGCCAGAATGAAGATCTTCAGGATATATGGGTCTTGCCTGGTGAAGATGTGGATAGTATTTATATTATCATAAACGATCGTAAATGCGGCAAAACCTATCAGTCAAATACAATTTCTTTTAATGGTTGTTCAGATCTGGCAACTCCGGTAATAGAGTTTGACCATAAGGATGCTGAAGGAAGAGTTTATATCCCAGTAACCAATTGGGAAGACTATCCTGATGAAATATTTGCAGCAGCTCCGGATTTACCAGCTTGTGGCCAAAATGCAAATTCATCAAGAACATGGGTTGACATTTATGATGCATACACGGATACCAAAATTTATGGCTTCTGTGCATTGGGTGATAACGAAGAGCTTCAGGATATATGGGTCTTGCCAGGTGAAGATGTAGATAGTGTTTACATTATTATAAACGATCGTAGATGCGGCAAAACTTATCAGTCTAATACTGTTCCTTTTTATAGTTGTTCGGATCTTGCAACTCCAGAAATAACATTTGACAATATTGATGTTGACGGAAGAGTTTATATCCCGGTGACCAATTGGGAAGATTATCCTGATGAAATATTTGAAGCAGCCCCGGATTTGCCAGCTTGTGGTCAAAATACAAATTCGTCACGAACCTGGGTGGATATATATGATGCCGATACCGATACCCGCATTTATGGATTCTGTGCATTGGGTGATAACGAAGATCTTCAGGGAATATGGTTCTCACCTGGCAATACAGAAGGAAATGTGTATATTATTATCAATGATCGCAGGTGCGAAAAAACTTACAAGTCAAATACAATTGCTTATGGCGAATGTGTTAATACACATCCTAATCCAGTAATTGAATATGATCATACAGATGGAGACGGAAGGGTTTATATTCCTGTAACCAATTGGGCTGATTATCCTAATCGTATGTTCAGAGAAGCACCTGAATTGCCTGCATGTGGATTAAACACCAGTGCATCGAGAACATGGGTAGATATTTATAATGCTGATACCGATGCTCGGATTTATGGCTTCTGTGCTTTGGGGCAAAATAGCAACTTACAGGGAATTTGGTTTATGCCCCCTGCAGGAAACCCTCCTGTTTATATAATTATGCACGATCGTACTTGTGATACGGACTATAAATCAAACACTATTAGCTACTAATAGTTGACTAACATATTTGGGTTTATATAGGGGCTGTATCAAAAGTCTAATTCAATGCAATTTTACTTTCATTTCAACAACAAAAGAGCGTATTTCAATAAGATTGAAAGCAGATTGATTGGATTGATGCAAGATTGAAAGAAAAATTTATCGCAAAACTAGTTTTGATACAGCCCCTTTGTGTTTTTGATTTATATGGCAATTTATTTAAGCAGGCCGAAAATTGAATATTTCCTTCTTTAAATAGTTTGATGAATTTTTAACTTAGCGGTGTGTCGTAATACCTGGAACATTCAATTCGATTTGCTTTATTTAAATGTTAACGGATTAATCTATATTTCTGTATGTGAGTTTGAAATCAATTGATAGACAAATAGTTGTGTCGTTTTTAAATTTTCATTTTTACCTTTGTAAAATTCAGCTTTTGGTAGTAGCTTTTTTCATTTTACCAAATCTGTTTTTAAATGAACAATGCTGACAAAGTTTCTCAACCACTACGCCATTTATAAAACCATCTCTCATACTAGTAAATCTATCACCGTTGAGAATATCCTCCAATAATTCTTCCTTTACATTTCCTAAAACAATCGTTGCATTTTTGTCTAAACAACAAGGGACAACACTGCCACTAGCATGGATGCCTATATGATCGACAGTGCCATAGCAACGGCCTTGTGTTCCTTTATTTGGTAATGAAAAAGAGGGCCATTCAAATCGGGAATCAATATTTAGATAAAGTCTGTTCCAAAGTTTTTTCGACTTAATTGCTCCAACTTCTATATTTCTATTAATTGTTATTTTAAAATAAGATTCAATTCTGGTAAATATATCTTCATTATCAGAATCATTGCTATCCTGATTCCACAATCTGAAGTTTGTGTAAAGCTCTGGTCTGTTTTCATGAGCTGATTTTACAAATTCAAATATTGGCAACAGATAGGGTTCAATATCCTTATCCGAAAAATTGTCTTTGAAAACATGCAATGAGAAATTTATTTGCCTGATACTTTCTGAGTTGATTAGGTCATTTTTATATCTGTCGATTAATACTCCGTTGGTTGTTAAATCGATTTTTGCCTTATGCTTTTTGCAGATATCTAAAATCTTTAAAAACTGAGGATGAGCAAGTGGTTCTCCTAACAAATGCAAATAGATTTTTTCTGTAAATGGAACTACTTGTTGAAGGATGTTTTCAAATTCTACAAGGTTCATTATCTCCTTTTTTATTCCAGTTTCATGACAGAAAGAGCATTGTAAATTGCAGATATTTGATATTTCCAGATATACTTTTTTAAACATTCATCTATTTATTTTTGTTGTTTTTTACTTGCCAGATGTAACATACACCAGACTTAACTCATAGCAAGCAGACAGTTTTTTCGAATAATCATTTATGTGTGTGATTAAGAAAAATCATGGGGCATTTTATTATTAATTTCCTGCATATTTTTTAAAATATCCACACTCCTTAATTACCTCTTTATAATATTTTGTATTTGAGTATTTTTCCTTAAGTTTTTGAAAGCCCTTCCAGGCCAAAAAGTTATCATTGCCAGTGTCGTTATAATATTCATTACGTTCGCATTTTGCCAGCAGGTAATTACATTTAGCTCTTTGTTCATTATTTGTTGCTGTTTCTGATGCTTTTTGGTAATAGTATTTTGCATTGGTCATATCGTATATCTTATTGCCTAATAAATCATCAAAAATATAGGTGCCTTCTCCAACGATGTTTCCTTCATAAAATACACGCGCATTTCCATAATAAGTCATGTTATAAAAAGAATTGCCCAACAAAAGATAATTATTATATAAATCTTCTCCATTTTTAACTTTACCCTGCATAATCTGAATAATTTCAATAAATCTCAACTTGCTGAATTTTGTGCTTTGCCTGGCAGCATGGTCACAATCATGACAATCCTTTATAAAACCATTAAAAGGGTTGCCCAATAACAATTCATCTTTTGCACTTCCTGCTTTACTCATATACTTCATTGCTAGATCAATTTCATTGTTGAATGTGGCCATCACAGCCTGGAACTCGTAAATATCCTCGATGGAGTATCTATAAACATCTTGTGCAAGATTTTCAAAAGGTGTTTTTTCAGGTTTTTCCAAAAACATTTTCATCTGTTCAATTTTCTGGTTGTCTTTGTAAAAAGCAAGCACAGGGCTGAATAGTTCTGACATAATTACATCATGTTTTGAGGCATAAAGTTGCGAAAGATAAGCTTTACTCCAGTTAGTCGCTTTTTCATATCTAAATTCGTCAGGTGCTTTTTTAGGTAATTCAAAATACAACCATTTTAAATCAGTAAGTAGTTTATTTTCAGCCTCCTTATCTATTTCAGTAATTGCTGAAAGGGTATTCACAAACTTCAATAATCGCAACTGAGACTTTGTTACTTCCTTTTGAGGCATAATTTCTTCTGCCTTGCTGTATAATTCAGAGGCTTGTGTATAATTTGCTGACAAGGTTTGCAAATAGCCTGCTGCAGTATACCACAAATAGGGCTTTACTGTCTTCTTTGACAAGGCTATGTGTGTTATCAACTCAACTGTATTTTCATCTATGTTTTCCTTGATTTTCTCTTTGTGTTCAGCTAATGAATTATAGCCATAGGAGTCAAATTTTAATTCTATTTTATTAATCAGTCGGGCAACTAGAAAATTGAGGTTAATATTTTGAGGATCCAGTTTAAAAATTTCTTTAATCGCACGTTCCTCATCATTATAATAGCCCAAAAGGGCCCATAAATTGGCCTTCTCAGAATCGGTTCCAGCCAGTTTTAATGCACCAATCCAATCAGATTCGTTTTGCGGATGGAAACTATACATTGCTGTTTTTCTTAACTGAGTGCAATTATTGAAAACAATGCTATACAAATAATTTGATTTGGCATAATCCCCGGATTTATAACTTATTCCGGCTAAATACGACAAGACTCTATAGTACAGCGTGTTTCGGGGTTGTGTTTTGTTTGTTTTTTCAAAAAATGCCTGGGCATCTTTAGTTTTATTGCTGTAAAAGTAAGCCTTCATCACCTGGAACCAATAACGGTTTTTTAAAAAATTATTGGTCGTTTGCTGATATTTTAACTTAAGTTGATCGATAACGGATGATTCTACTTTGGGCGTTTCTTCCTTTGTTTCGTAATCCCAATAATCATATCTTGATAACGAACTTATTTCCACTATTTTTGCCCAGTATAAAAACTCTATAAAAGCTTTCACTTCCCTATTTGTCAGATCAATTTTTGCAGACCACTCATTATATGTGCCGGTTTTTGTATTATTCGCTATAAACTTATATAATTCATTAACTACAGGGGGGCTTTCCTTATTGAGCAGAAAAAACTTCAGGTTATCTGTTGATAATTTGCGATTAAGAAAGCCCTTCCAATTGGCAATCATTTGATCATTAAACCTTGATATGTGATCATCATCATGTCCTCCACCATAAAACATGTTATAAGGATCATAAAAGAATTCAGAAAAGGAAGGATCCACAAAGGTTTCAGGTGTAAAGTTGGAATAACCATAATAATCACCATCATCACTACACGCAATTCCAATGCCTATGGAAACAATTCCAACAGCACTAAAAGTAATTAACAATTTTCTTAAAGTCTTGCTTTTCATTTTTATTGTTGCTTAAGTTGATTGAATCCAAATCGAAAAATATAATTTGAGAGGGTACTTCTTTTAAGTTTTTACCCAAATCGTCAGCCATTTCAATTATATCTTTAAAGTTAATGGTTTCTAATTTGATTTTGTCGTTCTTTTTGAAATAATACCCAAACTTAAAATTCGGATTTTTTGTTTTTACAAAGTTTTCTCCTGTTTGTATGAAATTTGTATCTTTCTCAAAACTGTGAATGTTAATTTTACTAATCAGATTCACTACCTTATTGTCTCTTATTTGCACTCCCCTTGAAAAAATAGGCAAGGCCACTTCAAGCTTCATCGGGTACACCTTTAAACTTTTCAGGTACTTTGCTGCAATCTTTCTATCATATACCGAATTAAGTTTGTCAGCAGCAATAGTACCCATGTTGTAATACATTAAAACACCATAATCTACAGGTGGAACTTTTGTTTTTAAGAAATATTTAACCTGGTGCAAACGAATCGTTGCAGATAATTTCTTATTTGATTTTAATTTAAGAATTTCAATAAATTTCATAAAACGATCCCTGCTGTTTTCAGACCAATCGCAGTCGAGCTGGATTTCATTACTGTTTATGCCCTGCTTTTTGTTAATTTTAGCAATATAATTGGTTACATGCTGCGCAAGGGTATCTAAATCAACACCTTTATTTAGCATGACCTTGTTTTTTATATACACAACAGGTACAACCTCAACACCATGTGGTTGTTGCAAGAAATTTATGGTACCCACCGGAAACGCTTCATTGGAACCTTTATCCAAATCAATATCAAAATACCTTACATACAGCCTTTTTACATGATTTTCTTTCAGGCACTTTAGCTCATAATCATTTAGTACAAAAGTGGTTTTCCAGTAATAAAAAGAAACGGAAGGGGAGGGCTCTTTTTGGCATGAGAAAAAAGGCAAAATCAGAAAATAAAAAAATGTAAGCCGCATCAATGAAATTATTTTTCTCATTAGGTTCTGCTTTTAATGTGCTTTTGTTAATCCTAATCTTTTATTATTAATTCTGAATAATTCTTGAATTTTATCAATAACCAACTACTTTATTGACTATGTTAAGTTAAATTTCTTTAAAAACCCCGAAGGGCCCAGCGTAAGCTAATCCCTCAATAAGAGTTTCATTCAAAGAAAACCTATCTGCTTTCATGCATCGAGGTCTATTTTTTCTTGGGCCTGAACGGTTTTATTACCTCTTCGTTACATTCTAAATAAGGCCCCTCCATAAGATCTATACAATATGGAACAGCAGGAAAAACAGCATCTAAGCATTCTCGTATTGACTTTGGTTTTCCGGGCAGATTAATGATTAAACTACTGCCCCTGAGACCTGCAGTTTGTCTTGAAAGAATGGCAGTAGGCACATACCTTAGCGATTCAGCCCTCATCAACTCTCCAAAGCCCGGCATCATGCGATCACAAACCGCTTCAGTTGCTTCTGGTGTAACATCTCTTTTAGCCGGGCCTGTACCTCCGGTTGTAACAACTAAACAACAATTTTGTTTGTCGACCATATCAATAATGGCCTTTTCAATAACTTCCTGTTCATCCGGAATTATTTCATAAACCTCTTTCCATTTTGAAGTTAAATATTCATTTAGTGTATCAATGATTGCTTTTCCGCTTATATCTTCATAAATTCCCGCACTTGCTCTATCGCTTACAGTTATAATTCCTATTTTAATTGTTGACATATCTATTTTCCTTTGATTTTGAAATTCCTTTGTTGTAATTTTTAGTTTGCATGTGACTGCAGTTTGTTGCTCGAAAACTACTTAAAACCCCTATTAGAAATGTCGGGCATGTAACCACTTCTCTTTTTTAATTCTGTAACATTTGACTTATTAGTGAAACACTGAAAATACTTAAGAGAAACCAGCCTAAAAATCCTTCGAGTATAGTTATATATTTTGAAACTCCCTTTACAGGTATTGCCCCAAAACCAAGTGTTGAAAAAGCATTAATGCTTAGTATTGTTGAATTGAGCGCACGAATAAATCCCAGATAAATTAGATAAATTGCAATTGAACAGACAACAGTTACACTTACAAATACTTTGCGTGCAGGCTCAAGATCTGTCCAACGTCCTTGCAGCACTTCCGTTCTTCGGTAAATAAAAGTTACTATTTTATGTCTGATAATTGAAAGCAGGTATAAAGGCTTGCCCAACAGCATAATAAAAGCCGGGATTGCAACCTTGCTCTCTGCCATTTCTTTTTTATAATCAGCAAACATTTTTAAATCTTCAATGTGAGTCTCTGTATAAAAATCTTCTAACTTTTGCTCCGATCTAAAATAGAGCATTATTTTCCGGTGTTGTTTAATCAGAAATGTCCGGTTAATACCATCCCAATCGCTGTAAAAAAAGAAGTACGAAGCTGCAAAAATAAGAATGGTCCACATGGATATAATTAGTGATTGTACCGGATTAGTTCCATATTCCGAAAAATATTTTAGAAATTGGTTAAACCTCCAATTAAACCAAGAACGAATATCAGGATTTTGTTGATATAAATTGTGATACTTCCTGGTTTCCATATCTTTCATTTGAATAAGACAAGCGTTGGCCGATTCGTTATCCCCCTGGGTTCGGTACATTGAATGAAACTTTTGATAGGAACTGTTTATTTCGTTGTAAATGTCAACATTGGAAATTAGGGTATCTGTTTTATGTGTGTAGGATGGCTGATCAAAAGACGAATATAATCCGACACCTACCGAATCTAATTGGCTCCAATTAAAAGAAGTATTGTCTTTTGGGAAATTAAACTGGTACATTCCAAATGGCTGGTTAAACTTACAGTCGCGAACCGTAAAATTTTCTTTTATTGAACAATTAACAAAGTCCAAAATGCTATTGGAAAAATCATTTCCATCAAAGCTTATCTCATCGTATTTCCCGCCATCAAACACTATAACAGGAATCACTTCAGTAGGCAAAACATTGCAATCACTAAAATAAATTCTGTTAATCTTCTTTTCATTCTGACCAAAAAGAAACAGATACTGGAAAATATGATTCTCATTTTCATATCCTCTTTTATAATAACTTTCCACGGTCTTATAGTCAGTATAGAATGAACAATTTGAAAATGACAAGGAACTCATTTGTGATTCGAAGACAACTGTTCTTTGCAAGATAGAACAATACTCAAATTGTATTATATGCATATCTGAAGTAAAAAAATCCAGTCCCTGTTTAAAGGTGCAATTATAAATATAAAGTTGAGTGGCTCCCTCACAATTTTCAAAACTGATGTTTTTATGAAAAACAACATTCCTGAGATGACAGGTTGAGTTGCCAAGAAATTTGCAGTTTTCAAATATAACAATTGGATAAATATTTTTTACGCTTTTTTTATCCTTATCTGATGGTTTGTTGATTATGGGTTGACTCCAGGAATATAGAGAATCTTTATGTTTGTCATAATAAATTTCTGTGTTTACTAAGTAATATTGCTTGCCTTTACAGTTTTCCATTTCCTCAATCCATTCACTAATGGATATTTTTCTTTTGTAACTTTTCTGAGAATAGATGTGAGATGAAATGAAAATATTGAATAAAAGAATTAGATAGATAACTTTTTTTGCCTTATTGGTTTCATACATGCTGTTTGTTTTATTGACTATAATGCCAGGCTACGCTCAGGAAAGTCCAAATGTACAAATTTCCTTATTAAGCGAACAGTAAATTTATGATTTTGCTATTCATTTTCGGTCTAAGCGTAAAATAATAGATTTTACCGGCATGTCTGACTTGAGTATAGCTTGTAAGTTACACGGATTTATTTGAATGATTATTACAAAACCTATTTTTAACTTCTAGATAACTTCATTGGCAAGCGACAATATAGGACGACTTGATAAATTGATACAAGTGAAAAGCAGGGATTCTTTTCTATTTTTGTATCTTACTACTAGAAAAATGACATAGTATGAATAGATTTTTCATTGCAAAAAGCATTTTAGCACTTCTGATTGTATTGTTTTTCCTACAAAATGGTTTTTCGCAAACTAGTGAAATTGATAGTTTGAACAACCTTTTAAAACAAGAAGAAGATCTGGGAAAAAGGCTTAATTTAATTCTTGATATTACCGAAATTAATTTAAATGATGAACCTGTAAATTCGACCAGCGTCCTTGATTCGGTTTATAACATTGCCATAGATGATCAATATAAATCAGTTCAGGGGCGTGTGTACTTTTTGAAAGGGAAAATCTATATCAATCAGATGAATTTACCTGCCGCCTTTGAGCATTTAGATAAGGCAAGAAACATTTTTGAAGAATTAGATAATGTTGAATATATCAAAAAGTCATTAGTTGCAATGGCCGATGCATACTCTGCAAATGAAAACTATGAAAAAAGTATTGACTGTATTCAATTAATTAATGATAAATATGTTTCGAAAAAAGACAAATTAGGAAAGGCTAACTGTAAAGTTCGGATTGGTATTTTTCAATTTTATCTTGGAGATACTATAAAAGCGAAACTAAATTATTTAAGTGCCCTGAAGTACTATAAGGATATTGAGCATTATTCAGGTATGTCAAGATGTTATAACAACATAGGGATTATGTGCGCCGATCTTGATTCTGCCGTATTTTATTTAGAAAAGGCATTAGTTTATTTTGAAAAGGCTGGTGACTATAATGTATTGTCGCACGGGCACAGTAATATAGCGGTGTTTTATGAGCGTAAAAAAGATTATAGGAATGCAAAAAAGCATTTACTGAAAGCATTGGCAATAAAAAAAATATTGAACAATAAAAAAGAAGAAATTGAGGCCGCAAATAATTTATCACGTTTTTACAACTCTGTTAATAATCCCGACAGGTCAATAATTTTGGCAAAAAAGTGCCTGGAAGAAGTTGTACCATTAAATCTGCCTGTTATAGAGCAGGATATATTAGCGAACCTGGTTGAAGGGTACAAGACTAAAAATGATTATAAAATGGCATTCTTTTATTTGAAAAGAATGAAAGAAAAGCGCGATACGATTTATAGAATTGAAAATAGTAAGCTCATACATGAAATGCAAACTAAGTTTGAGGTTGAAAAAGTTGAAAATGAGAACCTCCACCTAAAAGAAAAGGCAAAGAAAGACCGAGTGATACGAAATATTGCAATAATTACCGCAGTTTTATCAGTGTTTTCTTTATTCCTGGTTATTAACAGATACAAGCTAAAAAGGAAATTAATTTTAAAAGATAAACAATTTCTTGAAGAACAGGTAGAAAAAGACAAGATAATAATATTGCAAAAGGAGACGCAGGCAAAATTAGAAAAAGAAGAGCATTTAAGAATCCAGGAAGAGCTAAAAGCACAGGAAAGCATTCGGCTAATGAATATAAAATTGAAGGAAGAAATTGCCACTAAAGACAAATTCTTTTCAATTATTTCGCACGACTTAAAAAACCCATTTAGTGCAATTGTTGAATTTTCAAATATGTTGATAAATGATTTCGATAAGTATCCTAAAGAGAAAATGTTGCACTATATATCTTTAATAAGAGATAGTTCTAAGCAAACGTATGATTTGCTACAGAATTTATTGTATTGGTCACGTCAGCAAACAGGGAGGATTGAATTTAAGCCAAGAGCGGTAATGTTAAATGAAATGTTTAGTAAAATTAAAGATTTGTTCATTGGTAATGCTATTCAGAAAAATATTGATTTGAAAATAAATTGCGAAAACAATATTCGTATTTCTGCCGACGAAAATATGTTACAGACCTTACTTAGGAATTTAATCAGTAACGCAATTAAATTTACCAATTTGAACGGAGAAGTTAATTTAAATGCCTGCCTAAAAAGTAATGATGTAATAATTGAGGTTAAAGACAATGGGATAGGTATGGGCCCGGATGAATTAGATAAGATTTTTAAACTGGAGGAAAAATTCAGCCAACTGGGAACAAATAATGAAGCGGGTACTGGTTTGGGTTTAGTTTTATGTGAAGAAATAGTTGCTCAACACAATGGAATCATTGACGTGGAAAGTGAAATAGGAAAAGGAACTGTTTTTATAGTTACTTTGCCAAAGGAATTAAACTAGTCGTTTTTTGCTTACCTTTATATCAAAGGGCCAGTTAAAACTGGTACTAGTAGGGATTCGTGCCACGGCAAGAACTCTATTTCTTATTCTTTTTAACTCTTACAGCATAGGTAGCAATATAATCTTCGCCGAGTTTTATATGAACATCATAAAACCCAAGCCTTTTATACCGAACCGCTGTTAGTAACTGGTTTGCTTCACAAGCTTGCAAACCAAAACTGCCATTCGATCGGCATATACAAAGCCATTTTAAAATCTCAATTTACAATATTTCAAACTGGCTTAGTATAATTTGTGAATGATGAAAACGACCACAAGTAATTTTATCCTGGTTTTTGAAGTATTGAAAAACTTCCGAATCACTCATTTTTGCAAAATCAATGATTTCTTTTTGGCAAGAATTACAGAAACCACCATCTCCAGTGCTTTAAACTGCTCAAATTTTTCAAAGCAGGGTTTGTCAATTGCAAGGCGGAATTTTTGGCTCATGTCTTTTGTTTTTATTATTCTATGTATTCACAAAGAATTATTCATCTGTACAAACCTACGAAATCGGTTGATGAATTTTTTATGATAAGTTAGAAAATAAGAGGTGAAAGAAGTGATTAGATGTAATTCTGTTTAATTCTATGTCTTGCTTGTTCTTCATTTGCTGCGGTACAATTATATTGTCTGGTTTTATTTTAATTTCGTTTAAGTTTATCCTTTTCGGTTATAAGATTGGCTGCGCCTCAGTTGCAATTTGGAAGCCAAACTCTTTAAGTCTTTGACTTGCATGCTCTATTTCATTTTTTATTCCTTTCATTCACCCATGCCTTGCAATGTTTGCAGTAGCACACTGCTGTCATTTTATGTCCAAGCCTGAGCGATAGCTCAAATTTGAGCCCAATGCCATTAAGTCAAGGCAGTCTCATTAATGAACGTCATTGGTAGCATAAACGAAGCAATCTTTTCTTGAAGAGATTACTTCGTTGTTTCTCCCTGTAATGACGAAAAGGGTGCTAACTTGATGACATTATACTTGTGCCATCAAGGGCACTGCCCCTATCTGTTTTCATTCGAAGAGCACGTTTTTATTCCAAAAGGTGCATAAAGTGGGCAAAAACTTATTAAACTGGTCAATACGAATATACCAGCCAGTGCTAAAAGCACTATTCCAAGCGTTCCTGTAATTATTTTTGTAAAAAAAAGAACTCCTACAATTGCAGCAATTATTATTCTAATAATTTTGTCTGCTGAACCCATATTTTTTTTCATCTTTCAATTATTTATGGTTTATGCAAAATTGCTCTACAAAAGTAAGTTGTTGTTAATTGCTGTGCAGTGACTATAGTCACCACTCGCCCGTAATTTTTATTTCACCAGCATTTTGTGCGACTTTCCCTTCATTTTCCAGCTTTTTTAATACCCTTGTTATCACTTCACGGGCTGTTCCTAACTCATTCGCTATTTGGTTATGGCTCATTATTATTGAATTGCTATTCATCAATTCCGATTTCTTTTTCAAATGATCATAAAGTCGCTTGTCCATTTTGTCCAGTAGCAAGTGACTGATTGTGTCTAAAAGCTCTGAATATCTTAGGTTGTATTGATTATAAAACAGTTCATTGAAGTCGGGATACTCTTTTAGCCAGCCAGGTAATAGACGAACAGGAATTAAGATAATCTTTGAATCCTCTTCGGTTATTGCAAAAACCTTGCTTGGTACATTTTTTAGCGCAGCATAAAATGTCATCACACAGCTTTGTGCAGGCTCAATATAGTAAAGTAGTAATTCCTTTTCATCAAACCTCGAAAACACTTTTACAAGTCCGCTTATAATAAGAGGCAATACTTTAACATACTGTTGTTCTCTTAAAATCTCAGTTCCTTTAGGAAATTCCTGAATAGTTGATTCTTGTAGTATCTTATCAACTAAATTAGGTTCCAAAAAAGACAATATTCGTTTATCAAATTCCATTCTTCAAGGTTTTTTCATGTTACAGGGTTATACTTAATCAACTGAAGTTATGCGTACTTTATTCTTTTTATAGATCCTTCACTTTTCTTGTTTTGCTATCCTTCATATGGATTTATTCTCTAAAATTAAGCCTTCTAACCATTAGTACCAAAGGATTTTCCTTAAAAAGTACATGGTTTAAAAATAAGGTTGATTAAGAGGTGAGTCAGCAAAAAGAATTCTTCTTTCCGCACGATTTTTTAATCATGAAAAAGCAGTGATGTAGTCTCGAATGTATGGTTTGTAGCCGTTTTTAATATTTTCGCCATTGCAGAATATATACGCCATTTATATATGCAGTGTAATAGATAACTTAACTGACATTTCCCATATTTTGTAGATTTCAGAACAACAGTTACTTATATCATCACCATCAAAAATAAAGTCTGATAATCAGTAGTTTATAATTACTATCATGCAACGTTTAACTTTGTTTTTCAACTTCAGAGTTGAATTAGGTCTTCATTTTTGGGTTATTCACTTCGTTCATGAGCTCCACTTTGTTCCGGTTGACCCCAAAACGAAGCAACTTAGGCGAAGCTGTTCTCACGTAGCTCTGAAAGAGCGAGTAAAAAGGTCAAGGCCTCATGGAAAACCTTCTCCATCTCTTATCAAGCCTGAGTGCGGCCGGGTGATCTTCGAACAAGTTCGAAGCTTCCCGGTCTTACTAAGGCTTGATTGCAAGCTGAAAAAGGTTTTCCATGAGGCCAATCGCTCTACCTTCAATAACGCTAATCTTTTATTCTTAAATTTGACTTGGGAAACATCAGTTAATAACTTATTTTCTTAGAACAATTACCACCAAGGCTAGCTTATACTAGGTATGGGAACAAATGTTTAGAATTTCCGGTGTTTCGCAATGCCTTGAGCTTTCAATCTTTCTGATAGTCTGTATGATGCTTTAGTCAATGTGCAGGTTTTATTTTGTCCGTAATCTCTCGATTAAATCTATAATTTTCTATGTTCTACATATTCAATAATTATTCCATCTTTATGTTTTACTGTCATATTCAGTCCTGTTGGTACTTGTTGAATATCTCTTATTATTACAGCTCCATTATGATTTAAAAAATCCTTGTACTCCGAAATTGAATCTACTAAAAATGTTGCCGATATCACTTTAAATGGTTCTAATGCCTGATCAGATCCAGATATTATAAGTAGATTATTAATCCTCGCTATTTCTAGTCCTACTTGTTTATATTCAAACCGATTGGCACATTTTTCATTTGTCAGTCTTTCATAAAAATCAATTGCGGTGTTCATGTCATTGACATAAATCCTTGTTAAAATCTGTTTAATAATCATTTTGATAACTTTAAGTTAATTTATCTTCTTAGGTTTATATTAACAATATTTCCTATTGTATCCAAGGGCGTTCTTAAACTTGTACACAATGGTAAATTGTATGAGTAGTGGCAGATTGCGTGGTAGTTACTTGTCAAACTGCTACGCAGTTTGAGCGGACTACAAACCGTTATAATTAGCACTTTACCCGCCATTACTTATACAAAATGTGTGTGCCCTGCATGGGTGGCAGTGCACACAACTGGAAGTTCTGAATAAATTTGAAAAATGCAAATTTATTTCCAGAACACCAAAAATAAGTTGTGTAACTGTAGTTTTTCCGGAGGGTGCAAGTCCCTTATACGCTTGGATTAAAGCCGAGAAGTATTAGCAAGTGGCAAGCTGGTTACCGGTGACGGTAGCAGTGAAGGAAGCCAAACGGCAAAATCCGGTACTGACGGACAGGAACGGCATATGAGGCTATTTATGGTGGGATAAACAAGCACATCATTGTAAAGTCCTAAGTGCATTTTGTGCCATTGATAGTAGATGCCGCAGGAATCGGAGGAAGGAAAACACTCTTACCAGGGGAGGCCTTGGACTAGATTTGGTATTTCTATAAACTAAGGAGTCAGCAGAGGTCATAGTAGGTGATTCTCGGTATGAAGTGATAGGTATGTCTGTGGAAGTCGAGCGAACTGACTGACCAAGCTACCCGACATCAGAGGAAATCATTGAAGGACTTAACATTGTGTCGCCCCAAATGCTGTATGGAGGTTTAAATGTTCGAGTTTTCTAGCCTACCGCAAATTAAGGCAAAGGTATAACAGGTGAAAAGAGCTGTTGTATTGATACACAATGAACCGCCGTATACGAGACCCGTACGTACGGTGGTGTGAGAGGCGCACTGGCAGTCAACTGGCCGTCAGCCGTCTACTCGATTGGTGGGGCGTTATTCATTTTCTCCAATGTCTTCGAACCATATATCCCTATGTTTGCTAATAAAATCTGAAAGCATTTGTTTACATTCTTTTTGGTCTAAAACAACGACTTCAACATTATGTTTTTTTAAGAAATCGTATGCACCATCATAATTTTCATTCTCTCCAACATAAATTTTCGGAATTTTAAATTGTACAATTGCACCCGCACACATATAACAAGGCATTAATGTAGAATACATTACAGTATTTTTAAAGTCCTTAATTCTTCCTGCATTAGATAAACAGTCGATTTCACCATGCAATATTTGGTTATCTAATTGAACTCTTTTATTATGTCCAGAAGATATTAATTTATTGTCTTTAACTAAAACTGCACCAATGGGAATTCCACCTTCTTTTGCACTCTTTTTTGCTTCAGCAATTGCAAATTTCATATACTTATCCATGATACCTACTTTTTATAATTTTAAATGCTTCTTTTATGTTGTTGGTTAATTCAACACTATTTACACTATTAAAAAGATTGTTGTTGTTTTTGTTTTTTTCTATCATCCACTCTATAAATTTCAGCCAAAACTCTTTTGGATATAAAATAACTAAATCTACCGTGGAATCGTTCTTTTCAATCATTTCCATTGTTCTGAAAAAAGAACGTAAATAATTTAAACCATTTGGACTAAAAATATATACTTTAAAATCATCATTGCTTTCAGCGTTTTCATCTATTAACGTAATCTTATTTAACCCGTCATTTTGTAAATCAAGACTATTTATTAGTCCATCCATTGGGCCTATAAGTCCTAAAAATAATTCAAATTGACTTGTATCAATAGAAGAAATGGTTTTATTAAAATCTTTCAAATTTTCTTTGTCTGGTTGACTAATACAAACTTTTATTTTTTTCATAATATAATAATAACATTATAGATTATTAAAATTCCGATAAAGATAGTACTCCAAAATGATAGGTACCATGAAAACCGGTAGTTCTTTGACCTTATCTCTCTTACGCAAAGTAATTCATCAAGGTGTTTGTCAGGATTTTTTAAGTCAGTAGTTGATGACCAATGTAAATAAACAACCTTTAAACAAAATATCGAAGAAATGATAAAAATAAATATTGTTGAAATATATAAAAAAGTAATAAGGTCTATTTCATCTTTCATTGATAAAATAATTGTAATTCCAGCAATTATTAGTGAATTATATGTTAACAATGATGAAGCCTTGCTATCAATAATATTTAAATTATCATATAAGAAGTTAAAGATATTATAATGATAATCATTGTCTAAAATCTTTTTTAGTTCAGATAAATGTTCCTTTCTATCCGAGGCTGTTTTGTTTAAGTCATGCTTAATGTTAAATATTCTCATAGTTTTTATTTAATGCCCGCCAATCGAGTAGAGCAAGATACGAAATTTATTCGTATCTCCACCCTCTCATACCAAGCATCGCTAGTTTGAAAGGAGATATTTTAGCCAAAGGTTATTATGTTATAAGGGAGTGTGTGTTAGTTTATTGGTTTATTTGTGATTTGAATTGGAAATTTAAAAACTATCTGTTCACAATACAAATCTTTATTCTTTAGATCTGTACCGGGTCTTATGATGATGAAATCTGGAAAAATAGTACTAACCTGTCAAGGTTAATTAGATTGATTCTAAATAAATCAATCAAGTTATCATTTTTTGTCGTAAATTAGTACCCAGGAACAAAAACTTAAACTATGGGACACACTAAATCTGTGAATAAAGATGAGGATGCCCTTTTTAGAGAAGAACTGGTTGAGATGTTAATGAGATTTGGTAATGATTATGACGAAACTTTAGCAATGTCAATGGATAATAGTCATATTCAAAAATTGTTTAATGAAATTGTTGATAATCAGAGTGATAAGGATGAATCTCAGACAGATATTCTTTCAATTTTGAAAAAGGCAGGCAAGTAACTTAAAAGTATATTTGAAGGTTAAGAGTATACAAGTGAAATCCTCATTCCGCGTGCCGCTGAAGCTTTAGCGGAGGCGCAGAGGGATTCGCTTACGCTGAGCCCTTTGGAGTTTAAAGAAATTTAACTTAACAAAGAGATCTCATGTGCGAAGCGAATAATCGATCCACAATAAGAAAAGTGAATAAATATTAATCGCTTAACTAAAAATATATTCAAGTGAAATTAGAAGCGATTAGTAGTTTCAATTGTATGCTCTTTTTATTTTGCGAAAGTAGTCATTGTAGTATGATTAATGTCTTTAGGCAAATTCTGCAAAGTTTAAGCGTTTGATTAGAGAAAAGTACAATTGCAAGAACTAAAAGATTATATTAACTCAATCTATCCAATAAGGAACAAAACTTTCGAAGAGCTTAATTCAATTTTCAGGTACCGAAAGCTGGAAAAGAATGAAATGTTTATTAAAACTGATAAAGTCGCAAAAAAGATTGGCTTTTTAGCAGAAGGGATCATTCGGGCATTTTATCGAAGTGATGATGGACAGGAATACAACAAGCATTTTTTTATAGCTCCTTGCTTTATTGGAGGATACGCATCTTTAATCACCGGGCAAACCAATCAGATTAACCAACAGGCACTGACCCCATGCAGTGTTTTGGAAGCCAATTATTCAGGTTTGACAAATCTTTACAATAAGCATTCTGATTTAGAGCGTTTTGCACGAATATTAGCGGAGCGATTTTTTGTACAGAAAGAGCAACGTGAAATAGAGTTGGTATTGTTAAATGCTGATGAAAGATATAAAATCTTAAGAAATGAATTTCCTGAATTAGAGCAGCTGATTCCTCAATACCACATTGCTTCTTATCTAGGAATTACACCTACACAACTCAGTCGAATCCGAAAAACATTGTCGAAAAGGTGATTTCTTTACATATGTAAATGCACAGGACTTAAAAAAGTGAAACCTTTGTGCTAAAACTTATGAGTTGTGAAGAAACTTCATTTAATATTTGCTCTTATGGGGCTATATGGCAGTTTATCTGCCCAAAGTAAATTTATTTCAATAATTAATAAAGAAAATGACATGAACTATTCAATTTTGGTTTTATACCAGGTAAATAATCACTGGTTAGCATTAAGCAGGGAAGAACGTACACACTTTTATGAAGGCACAATGTTGCCACTTATCCAAAAATTCAATAATAAGTTGTTAGTCAGACTGTTCGATAGTGAGGCTTTTCATGCACAGACGTCAGATTACATGATTATTGAATGCAAAGATTTAAAGGATTATTACTATTTTATGGAGTATTTGCGCGATACGGAGCTTTTCAGTAAGCCATATCTTGTTCTGAAAGATGTAATTATTGGAATTGAAAACGGTTTTAAAGATTTTGAAGAAAAAGAGTATTATCACAAAAAAGAAGCAAATTAAACAAGAACTATACATTTTGTTCGTTTGCAAAATAAATTCCTTCAGGTTGCGTTTAAAAAAAAAGTAAGGGTTTTAATAACATTTGGTTTAGTTTAGCCACCTTCGGGTGGTTTTTTTTGCAGTAAACAAAGCTTTTTTATGATTGCAATTGTTAACAGATTTGAATGTAAGTTAAAGATTATTAATTATTTGTTAGGATTGCAGCTGGATTATAATTTTGGAGGAATTTAACTAATCTAATCATGAGTAAATACATAAGCAAGATTTTTCCTGAGGGTAAAATTATTGTTGAATACCTGCAAGGCTTTATTAGTTGGGCTGATGTAATAGAAATGAAAAAACAGGAGGCAATGAAACCCAACTATGATGCTTGTTATAACATAATTACTGATGTAAGAGATGTTGAAATAGATTCGGAAGATTTAGATGGGATGAAAGAATATGTTGCTTTTTTTAAATATCACATAAACGTAGTAGGAGACAGAAGAACAGCTATATTAACTCAGAGTTCCCGACAAGTTATCCATTCCGAAATGCTAAAAATAATGACCAATCACCTTCCAATGGAATTAAAGACAGTAAGTACCTACCACGCAGCTTTTGACTGGACGCACTTAGATGATAATGTAAGAGATGATGTTCAGGATTATCTTGAAAAATTGAGAGTCCGCAAGGCAAGGGCGTAACTAGTGTAAAGTCAAGTATGATAATTCTGGTAATTAGCCAGGTGACAACACCTGACAAGTGCACCGGGTCTGTATCAAAACTTGTTTTGCCATAAATTTTTCTTTCAATCTTGCATCAATCCAATCAATCTGCTTTCAATCTTGTTGAAATACACTCTTTTGTTGGTGAAATGAAAGTAAAATTGCATTGAATTAGACTTTTGATACAGCCCCAATTACCAGGAATATCAAATTTGACTTAACACTATTAAATAGATAAGAATAGAAAAGGAAATGACAAAATTACGCCAGGTTGTCATTTTTTCATATTTTATATGTCATATTGTCCTTTGTGCTTTTGTGTTTTAAAAGCTAAGTTTCAGTATTTTAAATGGTTAACAATTTTTAACAGGCAGACAAATGATGTGTGGTATTTATTTTGAAATTTACTTCACTGTCAAATAAGATTGTTTAACTAAAATAAGGAGGACTGAACCATGACAATTGCAAGATTATCAAAATGGAATCCATCGTTGTTCGACCGGTTTTTTGAAAATGATTTATTTGATTGGTCGAACAGGAATTTTTCGGTGACTAATACTACATTACCGGCAGTTAATATCAGTGAAACTGATAATGATTTTCTTCTTGAAGTAGCTGCCCCCGGGTTAACAAAATCAGATTTTAAGATTGAGCTAAAGAATGATTTGCTGACCATTTCATCTGATAAAAAAGTTGAAAAGGAAAAAGAAGAGGGACCGCAATTCACAAGAAGAGAATTTAGCTACCAATCGTTTAGTCGATCGTTTACCATGCCATTATCTGGAGATGGTGATAAAATTTCGGCAAAGTACGAAGATGGAATTCTTACTGTAACAATTCCTAAAAAAGAGGAAGCAAAACCTAAGCCCCAAAAAGAAATTGCTATTACCTAGTTAAGTCAAATTGGTGCACTTGGGGCTGTATCAAAACTAGTTTTGCCATAAATTTTTCTTTCAATCTTGCATCAATCTGCTTTCAATCTTGTTGAAATACGCTCTTTTGTTGTTGAAATGAAAGTAAAATTGCATTGAATTAGACTTTTGATACAGTCCCAAATTAGCATTGACATGACACTATTAAAAATTGAGGCACCCCAAAAACTGTTTCTTCAGTTATAGCAAATTCAGAGATATCTGCTGAGTTGATTTGCTCCTGGATTTGCTTGGTGCAACAAATAATTGGTAAATCTGTTTAGGGGTTGCCTCTAATTAATAAAGAGCATTTCAGGAAGGGGTTTGCTAGTTAAAATATTGTTGAACTAATAAAATCTAATGTGTGTGCCCTGCATGGGTGGCAGTGCACACAACTGGAAGTTCTGAATAAATTTGAAAAATGCAAATTTATTTCCAGAACACCAAAAATAAGTTGTGTAACTGTAGT
>JBNKRV010000068.1:0-2059 GCA_050296935.1 Marinilabiliaceae bacterium
CAAACAGCTTTTCTTTCTTAACGTTTCGTTTACTGATTTTTTTAACGCTTTTTCATGAAGGCGGAAATGCTACCCTGATATTTGAAAGATACCTTATAACCCGTTAGAAATAAAGATTATGCTAAGGTTAAATAGTTTATACCGGACACTAATGATTTGTTTTATAATAAATACTACTGCAATTTTTTAAAACAGCCGTTAATAAAAAGTAAACTCCCGGGGTGAAACCGGCCGACTTTCAAATTATTATAGCGAAAACTCAGACCTTGATAAATTCTTATCAAGGTCATTATATACATCAGCGTATAAGATGCTGTATCAAATCCGGAATCTGAATTACTTTGCAATACCAATTACGCCACAAGAAACTCTGGCTCCTGCAGCACCTGTGGGTTGCGATGTTAAATCATCTTCACCAGCATGTACAATTATTCCACGCCCAATAATAGAATGTGCTCCATTTAAACGAATCACTTTATCCACTCTTTCGTAATGAGCATTTCCATCCGCATCAGCTTCGATGTTACCTAAATCACCAACATGTCTTACTGCAGCATCCGGTCCCGCATGTGGAGTGTTTTCCGGATTAAAGTGCCCTCCCGTAGAAGTTCCGTCAGGTGCAGAACAATCGCCCAGCTGATGAACATGAAAGCCATGTTTACCTGGTGTTAATCCGGTTAAATCAGCTTCAACTTTTACTCCGGAACCAGTATCTGTAAATATGATGATGCCTTGTACATCGTTACCTTCAGTAGGATGCAATACGCAAACAGCTTTTTTTATAACCTCATTTTCCTGCACCATGCTTTTTACTTCGTTCTCATTTTTTTTTACGTTATTATTACAATTACATGCTATGGCAGAAAGCATAATGCCTGTTGCCATTAATAAATGGATTACAAAACTTTTCTTTTTCATAATGATGAAATTTAATAGTTTAAAAATAGGTGATTAAATTTTAGTTCGTGTTTTGATATAAATGATTACAAATTGTATTAAACTCATTTAACTTATACATACTCAATAACTTTAATGTATTTTTTTGTTGTCAGGTTTAAGTTTGTGAAATCGTAAATTGTTTTTTTTATTTTTTTAAAATGGCTGAAGTGTGGAACCTGAAATCGCGGTCTTGAAGATTGTAATTTTCTTACCGATATAGGAACACTTTGATACTATGCACAAATCCGGGGTTACACGTACTATTTTAATATTCTGTTTATTCATGATTTGTCGGCCTGGTAACAAAGGAAATGGAGGAGGTGTTTTAGAGAGATAAAATAACCTTTTCCAGTTTCTCTTTAATCTCAATAGCAATGGGTTTCAGTTTTTCGTTTTCTATTGCCATCATTGAAGCCAAAGGATCCACAGAAGCGACTTCCACTTCAGTATTATTCAATTCCTGCACAATGACATTACACGGTAACATAGTACCTATCATACTTTCAGCCTGCAATGCTTTTAAAGCATAAGGCGGGTTACATGCACCTAATATTTTATATTTTCTAAAATCAACACCCAGTTTTTCTTTTAATTTTTCATGGATATCAATTTCAGACAATACACCAAAACCTTCTTTTTGTAAGGCCTCTTTCACATGTATAATGGCTGCTTCAAAATTCATTTTTAATTTTTTTTCGATATAGTACTTCATCTTTCTAAATGTTTAATTAATAACCTACAATGTATATTATCTGAGAGATTTATTTTAGGGGCATATTTTTACACATTTATCCCAATTTACAAAAATTGGGAACGTGTTTTTATATTCTGACCTATTATTTTGTTTTTAAAGCAATTGGTATATGTCAATTGATAAAATTACTTCTACAAGGTCGGTAGTTTGTGAGCTTAAGATATGGCAGTAATAAAGCAGGTAACTATGTAAGGTTAAGTAAAAAGGTATTAACCTGAGTTCGATATAAAATTAATGGCTCAAATCGCTTATAAATATTGAGTTTTAAGGAATGTTTGCGAAAGCATAGCGGGCTATGGTAAGCAAATATGACGCAGAAAATCGATATTTATAAGTGACATTCATAGCTTTTCAGTAAATAATCGA
>JBNKRV010000069.1:0-38862 GCA_050296935.1 Marinilabiliaceae bacterium
TATGAATTTCACTTATAAATACCGATTTTCTGCGTCATATTTGCTTACCATAGCCCGCTATGCTTTCGCAAACATTCCTTGAAACTCAATATTTATAAGCGATTTGAGCCATTAATTTTATATCGAACTCAGGTTAATAGAAATTTCAAATTATTACTGTTAGATGTAAATTAACCAAAGGCAATAAAGACACACAAAAAAAAGTGCTGAATTCAACAAAATCAGCACTTTTTTGTGTAAAAAATAAGAAGTGGTGAAAAAATGTAACAAAATGCCTCAATGTACTTATGAATTAAAACCAATTGTTGTCAATTTGTTTTAATTATTTTTGAATTTTATTGCAGATACGCCAAAAATCGTTTTGTTTAAAATGTTTTTTAAGCTAAAAGTGCAAAAAATGAGTGTTTGGAGTGAAAAAACAGGGTATTTGTGTTAAAAAAGTTGTTATGAATGAAAAAAATCATATTTTTTTGAGGTTTTAATTTAGAATTATATATTTTTGCTTCGCTAACTCGAAGAAAAATTAAACAATTATTTAAATTATGGCAACATTAAGATTTCAAGCATTAAATGAGTTGCTTTCAAGAGCACCTAAAGATGTTACGTTACCATCTAATAAGGTAACAGATTACTATGGCGACATGGTATTTAATACCGAGTCAATGAGAAAGTACCTTTCTACTGATTCATTTGCTGCAGTAAAAGCTGCAAATGCAAAAGGTGGTACTATAGACCGCAAAATGGCTGATGGTATTGCTTCAGGAATGAAGGCTTGGGCTATCGAAAAAGGAGCCACTCATTACACTCACTGGTTTCAGCCATTAACTGATGGAACAGCAGAAAAGCACGATGGTTTTATTGACTATGGTGATGATGGAAGTATTATTGAAAACTTCTCAGGAAAACTATTGGCTCAGCAAGAGCCTGATGCATCATCTTTCCCATCCGGCGGTATCCGTCAAACTTTTGAAGCTCGTGGTTATACAGCTTGGGATACTTCATCTCCTGCTTTTATTGTAGGTACTACTCTATGTATTCCTACCGTATTTATTTCTTATACAGGTGAAGCTTTAGATTATAAAACTCCTTTGTTAAAAGCATTAGCTGCTGTTGATGAAGCTGCAGTTGCTGTATGTCAGTATTTTGACAAAAATGTAACTAAAGTACATACCAACATGGGTTGGGAACAAGAATATTTTCTAGTAGATGAAGCTCTTTATCAAGCACGTCCTGATTTAGCATTAACCGGACGTACTTTAATGGGGCACTCTTCTTCTAAAGATCAACAATTAGATGACCACTATTTTGGATCTATTCCAGAACGTGTAGCTAAATTTATGATCGATCTTGAAATTGAAGCTCATAAATTAGGTATGCCAATTAAAACCCGTCATAACGAGGTGGCTCCTTCTCAGTTTGAGTTAGCTCCTATATACGAAGAGGCAAATCTTGGTAATGATCACAACCAGTTGATTATGGATGTGATGAAGCGAGTTGCTCGTCATCATAATTTCCGTGTGTTGTTTCATGAAAAGCCATTTGCTGGTATTAATGGTTCAGGTAAGCACAATAACTGGTCATTAGGAACTGATACTGGTGTAGTTTTATATGCTCCAGGAAAAAATCCTAAATCAAATCTACAGTTCTTAACCTTTGTGGTTAACACATTAATGGCTGTATATAAAAATCAGGATTTATTACGTGCATCTATCCTTACAGCTTCTAACAGTCACCGTTTAGGTGCTAATGAAGCTCCTCCTGCAATTATCTCTGCATTTTTAGGAACTGAAGTTTCTGCCATGTTGGATAAGATTGTTGCTGAGGTGCCAGATCACAAAATGACTCCTGATGAGAAGACTGCTCTTAAATTAGGTATTGGTCGTATTCCTGAAATTATCCTGGATAATACTGACCGTAACCGTACTTCTCCATTTGCATTTACAGGAAACCGTTTTGAGTTCCGTGCGGTAGGTTCTTCTGCTAACGCTGCTGCTTCAACAACTGTATTAAGTGCAGCTGTTGCTGATCAGTTAAGAGAATTTAAAGTTGAAGTTGATGCTATCATCGAGAAAGGAACTAAGAAAGACGAAGCTATCTTTCAGGTTCTTAAAAAATTAATCATCGAATGTGAGCCAATCCGTTTTAACGGTGATGGTTACTCTGATGAGTGGAAAGATGAAGCTGCAAAAAGAGGCTTAACAAACATCACAAGTGTACCAGAGTCTTTAAGTAAATATTTGGAGGCTCCAGCTAAGAAAACGTTAGTTGACGGTGGCATCATGAGTGAAAAAGAGCTTGAAGCTCGTGTGGAAGTAGAATTAGAGAAATTTGTATATAAGATTCAAATTGAATCTCGTGTTCTTGCAGATTTAGCTATCAACCACATTGTTCCTACTGCAGTAACATATCAAACTAAGTTAATTCAAAATGTACAAGGTTTGAAAGATTTATTTTCTGAAGCTGAATTTATAGAGTTAGCTGGTGCAAGATTAGATTTAATCAAAGATATTTCTAAACATACTACTGCTATTAAGAAGTTGAGAAAAGAAATGATTGAGGCTCGTAAAGTATGTAATGTAATGGAAGAAGGATTGGAAAAAGCGCATGCTTATGACCAAAAAGTTCGTCCTTATCTTGATGATATTCGTTACCATATTGATAAATTAGAGTTGATCGTTGACGATGAGATTTGGCCATTGCCAAAATATCGTGAGATGTTATTCAACTGCTAGAATATAATTAGCAAAATAAATAAAGGGTTGACCAATCAGGTCAACCCTTTTATTTTGCTTTTAATTTCAGGATTTAAATAATCACTCTTAAAAGAGAGAGCTTTATTTTGTTCTTCTAATTTGTTTGAAGCTGATTTTAAGTGTTTTTTCAAAATGCCTGATTTGTTTAATTTCTTTTGAAGTAATGAGGCATAGTGAATATCCTTTTTTACCGGCACGTGCTGTTCTACCACTTCGGTGTGTGTAATATTCATCTTTATCAGGTAGTTGATATTGAATCACAAATGATAGACCTTCAACATCAATTCCTCTTGCAGCTAAATCCGTGGCAATTAAAATTTGCATATTCCCTTTCTTAAAGGCACGCATAACCTTATCCCGTTCTTTTTGCTTTAAATCGCCTTGTATAGCATCTGTTTTTATATTTTTGGCAATGAGTTGCTTAGTGAGCATTTGTGCAGCAACTTTTGTTTTGCAAAAAACAATACCTCTATTCCCTCTTTCTGAATTTAAAATCTGTAAAAGGATGGGGAGTTTTTCACGTTCTTCACAAATAAGAAATTGATGGTCTATATTCTTATTTACGATGCTCTTTTTACTTACCTCAATTCGAATTGCATTTTTCGATAAATGATTGTTGACAATTCTTTTGATTCCATCAGGCATGGTGGCAGAAAAAAGCCATTTATTATCAATGTTACTTAAGTGACTTAGTATCTGATCTAACTCCTTTTTAAATCCCATGCTAAGCATCTCATCAGCTTCATCCAGAATTACAGTTTTAACTGCTCTTATGTCAACAGCTTTGCGGGAAATTAAATCAATTAGTCTTCCGGGGGTTGCTACCACAATATGTGTGGGTCTTCGTAAAGCACTAATTTGTTTTTCTATTTGTGCACCTCCAAAAACTGCTTCGGTAAATATTTTATCAGAATATTTAGTGAATTTAAATAATTGGTTTGCAATTTGTTGACCAAGTTCCCTGGTTGGACAAAGTATTAATGCCTGAATCTCTTTTTTTGAGGGAATTACCTTATGTAATAACGGCAATCCATAAGCAGCTGTCTTTCCGGTACCGGTTTGTGCCTGTGCTATAAGATCTGTATTTGTTTGCAATAAGGTTGGGATAACTTCTTGCTGAATTTCTGTTGGTTCAATAATATTCAGCTCCTCAATAGCTTTACAGAATACTTTATTTACACCTAATTTATCAAACTGATTCACATTATTCGTTTTAAAATTTAGTCAAAAGTAGTTATAAAATGTGATCGTAGAAAAAAAGAATGCCTGTCAGAGAATCGACAGGCATGCGGAAACATTCTAAAAAAACTAACCTAAACCTCACACACACATTTTGAATGTTCCTATTATTGGGGACCAGGAGAGCATTTTTGTTACGTGCAAATTACGACGCAATTCAGATATTGTCAATATGTTTTTATAAATAAAATGTCAATTTATCACTTTTTAACAATTGAATACACCTTTATAATCTGTTTGTGATGATGCTTATCATTGCATTTAAGAAGGGTCTGTCTATATCTTTATTCATAAATTAAAATTCTGGAAGTATGCAAAAATTAATAGAATGTGTTCCTAATTTTAGCGAAGGACGCGATATGAATATCATTAATCAGATTACTGCTGAAATTAGTAAGATAGATGGAGTAAGTTTAATTGATGTGGATCCTGGTAAAGCCACCAATCGAACGGTAGTTACTTTTGTGGGAACACCTGATGAGGTTTTGGAGGCAGCCTTTCAGGCCGTTAAAAAGGCTCAGGAATTAATTGATATGCGTAAACATAAAGGTGCGCACCCTCGATTTGGAGCAACTGATGTTTGTCCTTTAGTTCCTGTTTCGAATATTGAAATGGAAGAGGTTGTTGAATATGCTCATAAGTTGGCCAGGCGTATAGGTGAAGAATTAAATGTACCCGTTTATTGTTATGAGTCTGCTGCGCTAGATACGGTACGAAAGAATCTGGCGGAATGCCGCAAAGGAGAGTATGAGGCGCTTTCCAAACGAATTGAGACTGAGGAATGGAAGCCTGACTTTGGTCCCAGGGAATGGAGTGAAGGAGTTCAGAAAAGTGGAGCAACTGCTGTTGGAGCGCGTAATTTTTTAATAGCCTATAATGTCAATTTAAACACAACAAGTACCCGAAGAGCTAATGCTGTAGCTTTTGATATAAGAGAAAGAGGGAGAGTGAAAAGGGAAGGCGGTACATTAACAGGGAAAATTATTAAAGATGATAATGGCAATCCAATTAATGAACCCGGACTACTTAAGAGTGTGAAAGGTATTGGATGGTTTATTGAAGAGTACGGAATTGCACAGTTGTCGCTGAATCTAACGGATATTAAAGTGACCAGTATGCATAAAGCGTTTGATGTTGCTTGCCAACGAGCGATGCACCACGGATTAAGGGTAACAGGTTCTGAATTGGTGGGGGTTGTGCCATTAAATGCGATGTTAGATGCAGGAAAGTATTTTCTTAAAAAACAAAATCGATCTCTGGGTATTCCTGATAAAGAAATAATCAGAATAGCTGTTAAGTCTTTAGGTTTGGATGAGCTGTATCCTTTTGATCCTGACAAGAAAATAATTGAATACATTTTAGCTAAGGAGTCAGGAAAAGAAAATAAGAAGTTAGTTGATTTATCTCTTACGAACTTTGTTTATGAAACAGCTAGTGAATCACCTGCCCCTGGAGGTGGGTCTGTATCTGCATATTTGGGAGCGATAGGTGTTGCCCTAGGTACAATGGTGGCTAATTTATCTGCACATAAAAGAGGATGGGATGATCGGACAGAAGAGTTTTCCAGGTGGGCCGAAAAGGGAAAATCTTATCATGATACTTTATTAAAGATGGTGGATGAAGATACCATTGCCTTTAATCGGATTATGACAGCTTTCCAATTACCGAAAAGTACCCGGCAGGAGGTGGAAGTACGAAACCGTGCAATTGAGGAAGCAACAATGCATGCCATTATGGTTCCTTTTAATACCATGAAGCTATGTTTTGAATCCATGGAAGTGATGAAAGAAATGGCACGTATCGGGAATCCTAATTCCTTATCTGATGCAGGAGTTGGTGCTATCAGTGCAAGAGGTGGAGTGTTGGGTGCATGGCTTAATGTAAAAATTAATGCAAAGGAACTGTCTGATAATGAATTTGTAAAGAAAATATTGATTGAGGGAGAAGAAATAGTTCGGAAAACAGAACAGTTGGAAAATGAATTACTTAATAAAATGTATCAGGAGTTAGGATAAACTGGAAAAAATAAGGACATTTAAGCATGAATAGTTATTGTTCATGCTTTTTTATTCTGATATCATTTCTCAAAGTATCATAATTATTGAAAATAATAAATATAGTTATCCGTAATATATGTCTGTTTTTCGCCTTGGGATAATGTAATTAAAATGTTGCACCTGTAATTAGAGTTCGTCTATAAAGTCCAGCTACAGCGTTGTTACTCAAAATCCAGATCCTCAAATGCGCTGGTATACTGCGGTCTGAATTTTTCACACGCCTAGTATTTAAACTTTATAGTCCAGACACACGCCTTTATGGACAGGTACTAATTAAAGTCTGTTTTTTTAAATTAAAAGTAGTATGAAGGTTTTAGTATTTTACGTCAATAAGTTTGAGTATGAACCTAAAGTGAAAAATGTTGAAGATGCTCCTGAACCAGATAAAGGGAGATGTGTTTTAAATGCAATATTAGCCTTTATTCAGGTTGAGGAAGATGATGAGCAAAAGGATGTATTAAGCAGGGAAAAGAAGTTAGTAAATCATTTAAAATGGACAGCAAGAAAAAATGATACCACGCGGGTTGTACTTCATTCGTTTGCACATCTTTCAAATTCAAAAGCATCTTTTTCATTTACAAAAAAGATATTTGATGCGGCTCAAATGAGATTAGAGAATGGTGGATATGAAGTGTTTCAAACACCTTTTGGTTATTTTTTAGATTTAAAAATTGATGCTCCGGGTTCCTCTCTGGCACGAATATGGGCAAGTATATAGAATATGATCTTAACCTATGAGTAATCTAATTAATAATGCTATAAAATTTACAGCGAAAGAGGAGGTTGAATTTCTGTTACTTTAAATCAGAAAAAGTGTGAATGTCAATTATGTGTTTCAGGTGTAGTATGGGGAATAAAAGTGGAGAAATTTACCCGGGTTTATCTTTTTTCATTCGCACTTAAAGGTTATCCAGCTGTTCCAGTTGATCATCAGATAAGCTGCGTTCCTCATTCATTAAATGCGTTATGTAAGTCATCTTAGCCGCATTTTCAAGTACTTCTATCCTGTCAAATGCATTTATCATTACCGATCCTACTGCAGTAATGCCATGATTTTCCATAATCAGAACTTTGTTTTCGGCAAAAGTATTGCTCACGTTTTGAGCAAGTTCTTTGCTTCCCATCAGACCATAGGGAGCCACAACAGGTTCTTTAATAATCATTCTTGATTCCGCAATTAGATGGGCGTTTATAGGAATGTCCATGGCTGAAAAAGCGGTTGCAAATACAGCATGACAATGAACAATGGCATTGACTGTGGGATGATCTTTGTAAATCTGGAGGTGCATGCTGGTTTCTAAACTGGGCTTTAACCAATGTGTCAGGTTTTGTCCTGAAGCATCCAGAATAACCACATTTTTAGCTTTCAGGGTTCCTTTGTCAATCCCTGAAGGAGTAATCAGGAAATGCGTTCCAACTCTTTTGCTAATGTTGCCACCAAGACTAGTTGTTAATCCCTTTCTATAAAGCCTACGCATGAAGCGGGCAACTTCTTTTCGTTCATCTAAAAAAAGATTTTCCATATCCATAATGTAAAATGCTGAAGTATTAAAGCTAGTGGTTATTATTTTTTAATAAAAGCAAATACTGAAAAAATGCATAAAAAAACCGCATTCAACAATGCGGTTTTTATCATATCTATATTTAATATGGTTATTTGTTATTGCAACTTATAATAACTGCATTTAGTCCAAGATTAATTGTTCTCATAATCTTTACAAGCACTATAAATACCTTCGAATAATTCTTTTGCATCAGAAGCTGCCATTGCCGAAAATGCCACTCTCAGAATATTATTTAAGTTGATAATTCCGATGCTGTATTTCTTAATTAAAATATCTCTGATAGCTTCTCCATCCAAACCCTCTTTAAGTTTAATGCACATAAAGTAACCAGAGTTGTAGGGTAACGCAGTGAAGTAGGATTTGTATTTTTCTTCAACCAGAGCCTCTTTAATAGCTTCGTAGCGAGTTTTCATGATTATAAACTTGCTGTGCTTTTGACTGTTGTAATCCGGCGACTCAAATGCGTGCAGAAGCAATGACTGACTCAGGTTTGAAGAATTTGAAATATTTCCACGGACAGCACCTGCAGTTTTCATTTCAAGGGCATGATAAATTTCATCATTACCTCCTTTAATTCCATATGAAATAAAACCTACTCTAAAGCCCCAGACATAATCTTCTTTTGTTGCTCCATCTATTTTAACTGCTAATACATTTTCATGTAAATCAGCCAGAAATGTGAAAATAGATTGTTGCTCAATACCTTCTTCAAAAACTAACCCGAAGTATGCATCATCTGTAATAGCTACTATTTTTTTGCCTGCTTCGGCAGCCTCCTTAACAACAGAAATAATGTCTTGCATTTCTTTAGTGGTAGGAGTATAACCTGTAGGATTATTCGGGAAGTTTAAGATCACAACCTTTTTTTCTCCTTCTGAAAGCAATGCAGTTTTTAATGCCTCAGTATCAAAAGCATTATCTTTAAAAAGATTGAACTTGTTAAATTGAGCTCCATAGGCATTGATTAGTGCTAAATTATAGTTACCCCAGAATAAATCGGGAACTATAACTTCTTGTCCTTCGTCCATGAATAAATATCCGGCCATGCTGATACCATGTGTCAACGCACTAGTAACAATAGGCAGACTAATCGGCTTATCTTTAAGGCCACTGTTTTTTTCATAAATCATCTCTTTCCATCGGGCTCTTAAATCTGGTCGGCCAAAGCTCGGAGCATATGGAAATGATAGTGATGGGTCCAGATCAATTTTAGAGGCTATAGATTCAAGTCGCATTGGTGTACCGTCATCTTCAATTGCGGCACCAATAGTAGCATTAATCTTTGTTCCTTTAGCTTCTGCTGTTTGTCCTAATATACCTTTTTTAGGAAAGAATATGTTTTTCCCTTTTTCGGATAACAAATCAAATACAACAGGATTTTGGGATAAAATTACCTCGTTTAATTCTTGTGCTTGCGGATTCATCTGTATTTTATGATTTATGTGAATGTAATGCGTTGTTGCAAATTTGCTAAAAATTGAGCACTTATTTTATAAATTGATTGTAATATCTTTATTTTAATAACAATATTTATTACAGGATGTTTTATGCATGTTTGGTGAGTTTAGTGTCGTTATTTTCAAATTCTGAAATTAAAATATTTGATAATTCTTTTTAATACACTAATAATTGAACTTTTATTGCAGAGACCAATATATCGATGAAGTGTATTGATAAATAAATGTACAAGAATAATTATTGAATATTCCAGTAGGTTTTTATAATCTTCTTTATTGAATCTGCACTCACGTTATCCCAGTTAATTGATTCTCTGGTTACAAATCTGATGTCTGAAATATCATCTTTTATGTGTAAATTATTCCATCCGGATACTTTACAGATAAAAGCCATATCAGAGGTGAAAACAGAAAATCCTGAAAAAACATATTCGTTAGGAAATGATGTAAGGTACTTTAATTCCAGAACATCTAAATTTAGTTCTTCTTTAATTTCTCTTTTCAAAGCCATTTCCACAGATTCCATTGGATCAACAAACCCACCGGGAAGATCAAGCATCCCTTTTGCAGGATTAAACGCACGTACGGTTAAAAGTAACTCTCCTTTTTCATTCTCGATAATTCCTGCTACGGCAGCAGAAGAATTGATATATAAATTAAAACCACAATCAGAACATAAAAAAGATCTTTTACCTTCAAATTTAAACTTACCGGAGCCGCATTTGGGGCAAAATTTAAATACCTTTTCTGGTTTTGTCATGTGGTTGTTAATTGTATAATCAATTGAATATTTAAAACCGGAGTATTATCCCCATAAATTAGCTGGGTATACTCCTTTGTCAATTAGAGTTTGCAAACTTTGCTTAACAATAGGCTTGTCTTCCTGATAGGTTACACCAAACCATTTAGCATCACTGGATAAAACTTTAGTACTGGCTTTACCTTGTTTAATCAACTGGTCAACCAATGCATTAAAGTAAAACTCAGATTTCATCTCGGTTCCTTTTTCTTTTAAAAAACGTAGAAAACCATTTTCCAGAGCATCAAAAAAAGAATTTTTGAAAGCCCAGAAATTCATTGATACTGGTTCTTTTCCTGTTAGTTCGGTAGTTTTATCGTCTTCCCAATAAACTACTTTTCCATCTAAGTAACCAATTTTTGTTCGTTCAACAATATTTACCAAGGCATCATTTTCATCCGTTTCACATACACCTCTGGATACAGTACCATGTTCTGATAATGTATTGTCTAAGGCATATCCTACCATGGCATATTCGTTTTCATCCTGACTGTTTGCAACAAAATCCACCACTGTTTGGTATGCTTCGCGACCGTAAAAATCATCAGCATTTATAATGGCAAAAGGTCCATTAATAGCATCTTTAGCCATTAACATGGCATGTCCGGTGCCCCATGGCTTTTCTCTTCCTTCCGGAACTTTAAATCCGGATGGCAGATTATCCAACTCCTGGTATACATATTCCACTTCAATTTTACCTTGAAGTTTAGGATCAAATGTTTCTTTAAATTGCTGAGCAAATGATTGACGGATCACAAAAACAACTTTCTTGAATCCTGCCTGAATAGCATCGTATACTGAGTAATCAATAATAGATTCTCCATTCGGACCTAAAGTGTCTAATTGTTTTAATCCTCCATATCGGCTACCCATGCCGGCAGCAAGTACTAAAAGTGTTGGTTTCATATAAGTAAAATTGTTGTACCCAGATTATCAGGAAGGTTATTGATCGTATATTTAGTTGATCTATAGAGTTACTCTGATGATGTAGGTTTCTATTATTTATTTTTTGAGTTTGATTTAAAATCACTTAACAATCCTTCGTACATCCAATTGGCCAAAGCCTGTCTGTTATTTTCAATAATAAAGCGCTGCTGATCACGAAAATTACGGATATTTCCCAATTCAACAAAAACTGCCGTTGGATAAGTTTTTCTTAGTAAATATAAGTTGCGTTTTTCAACAATGCCGGAATAACCTCTGGATGGTTGATGTTGATTGTACTTTGAATCGAATACGCTAAGGATGGAATTGGCTGCCTTTTCTCCTGATTTGCTTTTGGGTGCATGGTAAAAGAAAACATCAATTTCTTTACTTTTACTTCTCGAATCCACATGAATAATTACACATCTCTGAAACGATGGTTTATTTTTAATATAAAGACTGTTTACAGCCCTGGTGCGTTGTTTTAATCTGTCATTTTGTTCTAAAGGGATGGTTTTTCCCAGGCATGTTTCATCTTTATCCATTTCCAGATAGGAGTCATCTCTTATGCCATCATTATCATCTCTGATAATCATATTTACTTTGGCTCCGTTTTCTGTTAGTTTTTTTGCTAATCTTAAAGTGATGTCATAGGCATACTCGTCTTCAGCAAGTGTTTTTTCTCCGTAATTACCTAATGCTCCCGGATCAGGACCACCATGTCCGCTCACTAAATGAAACACTGCGCCTTTTAAATCATCTGATTCCAGAATAAATCGCTCCCTCTCTTTGCCAAATAAAGGTTCATTTAAATATATTTCAGTTTCAGGGAGCTTATATTCAACGCCCAATAATAATTCATTGTTTTCTCCAATTAATGATTTATTCAATTCCAGAAAAGATTGTTTATGTTCTTTGGGATCAAGATGGTTGCGGAGTAAAAAAGCATATAGTCCTTCTCCTTTTTTTGGGGTCGATGATTTTGTAGGTTTAGTTTCCTGCGCCTGAATCGTAATTATTATAAAACAGGATATAGCTAGTGTAATTAGCCTTTTATAGATCATGATGTAATATCTTCTTTCTAAATGCCTTTTGTTTCAATGACAAAATTAAACCTTTTCTTCTACTAAAAAAGCTTATTTAAATGGAGTTTTATCTGAATTGGTAAAATTAGTATGGAATAATTCTAAATAAAAATTGAATAGTAATTAATCTTACCTACATTTTTATTGAAGCATCCTTAATAATACTTTTGTGCATGCGAAATTGAAAACTATGAATCCGGTACAGGTAGAAAGCTTTCTGAAAAACATTTATTCCATATAAATGAATGAGGGTGAATGTGTTACTTCTTCGATACTTGCCGATCGATCCGGCAGTTACCGATATGGTTAAGAATAGACATTAGAGGTCTGATTGCTTAAATACCGTATAAGCAGCTTGAATTACCTGATAAAGGTGAAGCAATTATACCAGCAGATCCAAATCCGGGTATCGCCATTGCAGTGGTCATTGCTTTTCATAATATTCCGGAAGGGATTGCAGTTTCTGGACCTATTTATTTTGCTACGGGAAGTAATAGAAAAGCCTTTTGCCTGAGTTTTTTATCAGGACTGGCTGAACCTATTGGTGCAATAGTGGGTTGTTTAATCTTAATGCTATTTTTATCACCTGCCATGTTTGGACTTATTTTCGCAGGTGTTGCAGGTATTGTGGTATTTATCTGCATTGATGAATTATTACCTGCAGCCCGGGAATATGGTGAACATCATCTGTCAGTTTATGGTTTATTTACTGGGATGGTTGTTGTGGCTGTGATTTTATTAATATTATTAAAAGCTGAATCTGAATGACTAAAAAAGAACGTTTCGAAAATATTATTGACTGGTTTAAGGTAAATATGCCAATTGCAGAAACAGAATTGAACTATACTAATCCTTATGAACTATTGGTCGCTGTCATTTTATCTGCTCAATGCACAGATAAAAGGGTAAATATGATTACACAGGATTTATTTCAACGTTATCCAACAGCAAAATCATTAGCCGACACTACTCCGGAAGAAGTGTTTGATTATATCCGGTCGTGTACCTATCCGAATAATAAAAGTAAGCACCTTGTAGGTATGGCTAAAATGCTTGTTAATGACTTTAATAATGTGGTGCCGGATGATATTAAAGAGCTACAGAAACTGCCTGGTGTAGGCCGGAAAACAGCAAATGTTATTGCCAGTGTGGTATTTGATAAGCCAGCAATGGCTGTGGATACTCATGTTTTTCGGGTTTCTGAGAGAATTGGATTGACAACGAATTCGAAAACACCTTTAGAAACGGAAAAGCAATTGGTTAAATATTTTCCGGAAGATCTTCTTCCAATTGCCCATCATTGGCTTATTCTGCATGGACGTTATGTGTGCGTGGCTCGTAAACCAAAGTGTGCAAAATGTGGACTGCAAGAGTCATGTAAGTACTTTCAGAAGTTAGCGAAGAGTAATTAGTGTTCCTCTATAAAGTCAAACTACTGCGTTGTTGCTCAGAATTGAGATGTTCATATGCGCTGGAATACTGCGGTTTGAGTTTTTCACTCGCCTTGTATTTAAACTTTATAATCCAAACGCACTGCTTTATAGTCAGGCACTGATTAAACAGTTTTATTTAACTCTGTTGTAATGCGAAAAATTATATTGTATATAGCCCAAAGTCTCGATGGCAGAATAGCTGATTCAAACGGGAGTGTGAATTGGCTGGAGTCCATCCCAAATCCGGATAAAACGGATTATGGATATGCGGAATTCTACAGCTCTGTTGATACAACTATTCAGGGGAATACTACGTACCAGCAAATTATTAACTGGGGGATTGACTTTCCTTATTCTGAAAAAAAGAACTATGTAATCACCGGCAATCAAAGTCTTCAGAATAATCAATATGTGGAGTTTGTATCGGACAATTATATTGAATTTTTTGAACAAATAAAGCATCAAACCGGCAATGATATATGGTTAATAGGTGGAGGACATGTTAATACTCTTTTTTTAAATGCAGGTTTAATCGATGAAGTAATTTTATTTACCATGCCAGTTATTATCGGAAATGGCATTAAATTGTTCGAAGGTAAGGTTCATGAATTTGAGTTAGATTTAATATCAATTCAATCGTTTACCAATAATGTTGTAAGAACTCATCACTCTGTGATATAGTTGTCATATTCAAAGTGTTATACTAATTGTTTAAAATCGTCCATTATCCTTTTGCGATTTTTGCTTGAGTCGGATTCAGGTTAATGTTCTATATTTATGGAGAAAATAAAAAATCTCCATAAATGAATAGCGAAATAGATACTTTACTAAAGCAATCTGTTTTTTCAGAATATACTTGGATTGATCCTAAAGAAATTGTGGTTTCACAATGGGTTAGGGTAAAATGCGAATTTGGATGCAGTGATTATGGATTAGGAACTTGTCCGCCAAATACACCATCGGTTGCAGATTGCCGTGCGTTTTTTAAGGAGTATAAAGAGGCCGTTCTTATACGTATTACCAAAGAAGCGGATAAGAATAATTACCCCTCAGATTGGTCACGTGAAATAACCAATGAATTATTAGCATTAGAGCGGAAAGTATTTTTAAGGGGAAAGCAGAAAGTCTTTTTGTTAAATCAAACTTGTTGTAATTTGTGTGGCGAATGTACAGGTAACAGATATGATTGTAAGGATAAGCGAAGATCACGTCCGAGCCCCGAAGCCTTTGCGGTTGATGTTTATCAAACGGTACAGAATAACGGAATGGAGCTATCGGTAGTTAAGGATAATCCAGCAGAAATGCATCGGATTGCCATTCTCCTGTTAGAGTAAAATAACGTGAGAACCAATAAAATAAAATAGCACAACAACTCGAAAAATTAAGATAAATGAAAAGTCTATTGATTATATTATCTATCCAGTTTGTGTTCATACTCGGATGCAGAGATTCAGCAAAACAAGTTTTTGATTCCGGAGTTTCACTTCAGTTAGCACAGGATAGGTATAATGATATTTCAAAAGTGAAATATCAATTGGAAATGGAGATTCCGGATTCTTTAAATCAACCTGTACAAGCAAAATCCCTGATCATTTTAAATAAAGAAAAAGAAACACCATTGGTATTTGATTTTGCTGCTCAACCCAATCAGGTTCATATGGTTAAAGCTAACGATCAAAAGGTGTTTTTTAGTATTGAGAATGAACATCTGATCATTCCCTTTTCCTACTTGCAGACAGGAAAAAATAGTATTGAAATTGATTTTGAAATGGGTGAGGGGGCGTTAAACAGAAATCCGGATTATTTGTATTCGTTATTTGTGCCCGACCGTGCCAGAACTGCTATTCCTTGCTTTGATCAACCAGATATTAAAGCCAGTGTGTCCTATGGCATTAAAATGCCAAAATCATGGACGGCAATTACCAATGGTAAAGCTTTTATTACTGAAGATGTCGGAGATAAGTATCAGCATGTTAGTTATTCGGCATCGAAACCCATTAGTACCTATTTATGGGCTTTTGCAGCCGGAAGGTTTAATAAAATTGTGAAGACTAAGGATGATTTTGAAGTTTCGCTATTTCATTTAGAAAGTGATATTGATAAGCTCAAAATGAATGAATCGTCAATCTTTGAAATGGTTTTTCATTCGATAGACTGGCTAAAGGAATATACACAAGTGGATTTTCCATTTCAGAAGTACGATTTGGTTTGTATTCCTTCCTTTCAATTTTCTGGTATGGAGCATCCGGGTGCCATTTATTATCGGGCGGAGCAACTTTTTTTAAGTGAAAATCCTACACAAAAAGAAATATTACATCGATCGCAATTAATTGCTCATGAAACTGCGCATATGTGGTTTGGTGATTTAGTCACCATGAAATGGTTTAGTGGTGTTTGGCAAAAGGAAGTATTTGCCAACTTCATAGCAGATAAAATAGTGAAGGAACAATTTCCTGAATTAAATCACGATCTTACATTTCTGATGAATCATTTTCCATCATCCTTTTCGGTAGATAGAACAGTAGCAGCTAATCCAATTCAGCAAAAGCTGGAGAATTTGAAGGATGCCGGATCAATGTATGGGGATATTATCTACCATAAGGCTCCCATTGTAATGAATCAACTTGAGTATTTACTGGGAGAGAAAACGTTGCAGAATGGATTGAGTAAATATTTAAAACAATATAGTTATGGCAATGCAACCTGGGATGATTTAATCAGCATCCTCAATTCACTGTCTGAATATAATATTGAGTTGTGGAGTAAAAATTGGGTGTATACACCAGGCCGACCCATTGTGGAGTTTGTATTTGAAGATGATGCCTTAATGATAAAACAAAAACCCGAGCATGGAGATAGTAGTAAGATATGGGCACAAAGAATCAATTATTTATTAGTTAAAGATACTTCCGAAGTAAGAGAAACGGCAGAAATACTCAGCGCTAAGGAGGAAATTGGAGAAAGTAAACCTGATTTTATTTTACCTTCTGTAGATGCATTGGGTTATGGATTGTTTCTTTTTGATCCGGTTTCTGTTGAGTATGTTTTGAATAATATTTTTTATTGGGATGATGAATTGCAGAAAGGAGCTACTCTGATTCATTTGTATGAAAACTTTTTGCAAGGGAATATATCACCTGATAAATATTTGAAAATGCTTCAGACACTAATTAAGTCTGAAAGTAATGAGCAGATATTGACATTGGCTTGTCGGCAATTAAAAACGATAATCTGGCGATTTACATCATCTGATTTTAGATTGACTCATATAGAAAGCACAGAAAATCTGTTGCAAGATAAAATAAAAGAATCGAACTCACCGGGGATCAATAAAATGTTGTTAAATACATGGGCTGAGATAGTTTTAACACCTAAAGGACTCCGGAAGTTAAAACAATTGGTTATTCGTGGTAAACAATGGGGGAGAGTTAAGTTGTCAGATCGTGATTTAAGTAGCTTTGCTTTTCTTTTAGCGATGAAGGATAATGATTTAGATGATGCTTTTATTTCGGATATAGCAGAATCAATGTCGGATGAAGAGGTGAAAAATATGATGTTATTTGTAAGTCCGGTTTTTTCACAGGATAATACCGGATTTGAGTCTTTTATTGAAGGATTAGAAGATGTGAACAACAGAAATAAAGAGAATTGGATTTTAACGGCATTAAAGTATGTGCATCATCCTTACTATCAGGAATCAAGAATGAAATATATGGATGCCGCCTTATGGTTAATTCAGCCCATTAAAGAAACTGGTTCTTTGTTTTTTCCGGCACGATGGATAGATACACTTTTAAGAGGATATGGATCTACAGAAGCTTTGAGTGTTGTTGATTATTTTCTTAAAGATAATCCACAGTTTCCTGAAGATTTGAGGAATAAACTTATGCAATCCTTAGATATGGTTGAGAGAAGCAGAATGGTAAGGGAAAAATACTTACAGAATTAAACTATAACATGGAGTGCAGTATAAGTTGCACTCCATGTTTTAGTTTATTTGATTGTTTTTAGAATTCGCTCTATATTCTCAAGCTCTTCATTATTGAAGTCTATATTTTTTAGTGATGCTAAGTTATCGTTCAGTTGTGTAACCGAGCTGGCTCCAATTAAAACAGAAGTAACTCTTGAATCTTTAAGTAACCATGCAATGGACATTTGAGCCAAGGATTGCCCTCTGCTTTCAGCAAGTGCATTTAAGGCCTTAATAGTTTGAAGTTTTTCCGGAGTTAAATGGTCTTTTTTAAGAAAATGACCACGACTCATTCTGGAACCTTCTGGAATTCCATGGATATACTTATTGGTTAACAGACCCTGAGCCAAAGGAGAAAAAGCAATCATACCCACGCCTCTTTTATCTAAAACATCTAATAATTCAGGTTCAACCCATCTGTCGAACATGCTATATCTCGCTTGATGTATTAAGCATGGAGTGCCTAATTCGCGTAAGATAGATTCTGCTTCACGGGTTTTATCAGCCGGGTAATTTGAAATGCCAGCATAAAGAGCCTTACCTTGCTTTACAGCATGATCAAGAGCCATCATTGTTTCTTCAAGAGGTGTTTCCGGATCAAATCGATGTGAATAGAAAATATCTACATACTCAAGATTCATTCTTTTTAAACTTTGGTTCAGGCTGGCGAGTAGATTTTTTCTGGATCCCCATTCTCCATAGGGACCGGGCCACATATAGTACCCTGCTTTTGTTGAAATAATCATTTCATCGCGATAGGCTAATAAATGTTTATTGAAGATACTTCCAAAGTTTTCTTCAGCACTACCGGATTCAGGACCATAATTATTAGCAAGGTCAAAATGAGTAATCCCTTTATCAAAGGCTTTAAAAATGATGGCTTTACCATTTTCATAGATATCTACAGATCCGAAGTTATGCCATAAGCCTAAGGATATGGCAGGTAACTTAATGCCGCTTCTGCCGCATCTTCTGTATAGCATTTCCTCATACCTGTTTTCGCTTGCTATATGTTGCATGGTTTGTGATTTTTAATGATTGATTTAGATTGTTGGGTAGTTTGCAATTTATTTTCCGGTTAAAAATAATATCATTTTGGATATGGCATCCTGACAAACCGGACAGAAACCAGTCTCTCCTACTGTCTTCATCCTGCAGTCATATGCTGGTCTGTATACTCCTTTTGCCACATAGCCACCCCCTTCAAAAGCACCTACCAGATCAAAATAATCCTCTGTTGGCGGAGTTGGAACAGGAGTTGATTTCTTAATCAGATTTTTCCATTTGCTTTCAAAATTAACCATGGTGGTTAAGTTGGCTTGCCAGGGCTCAACATCCAGATTAAAATAATCATTATAACTTGTTTCAGAAGTATAGTATTCATCTCCTAAACCAGCAAAGGCATGTCCGAATTCATGAATAAAAACCTGTAACGATTTTTCATTGTCAACAGAAGTCAATGAAAAATGATTGTAAATACCACCCCCTCCATACTTATTAGTATTAGCAATTACGTATATCTGATCATAAGGAACCATTCCGGCATAATCATGTATTAAAAAGGTACTTATGCTTTCTAAATAACGATCAGAATTTAGAGTGTTAAAGCTGGAGTTCAGAGCCGTATTTCTCCAGATACCCTTTCTGGGATCCGTTACTCCAGATTGTTCTGAGATGGCATCAATGGCCCACACGTTAAATTTCTTTTTATACTTGCTAAAAGGGTTTCTACTAAAAAGGTAGTCCGTCATTTTTTCGATGTCCTGATGAAACTTTTCTAATTCCTCTTGGGTATATCCATCGCCAATAAAAACCAAATCAACGCATTCCTCAGCAGATCCATTGTCAATTAATTTATGGGTTGTGGTATTCGACTCCGGCTTCTTTGAAATACTGAAATTATTCGGATTCACTTCAAAACTCAGAATTTCTGAAAATAGTTGGGTTTTATCTCTTTTTTCGATGGAAACCCAGATTTCATGTTTGGGATAGGGGCATAGTACAGTTTGTTCAAAGCTTTTTTTTAGAAAATGAGCTTCTTCGGTAGTTTGCCATTCTTCAAAAAGAGTAGAAAACCCTCTTGTATATAAAGTTTCTTTTTGAATTGAATCTTTTACAATAATCCTGAATTCTCCATAATTAAAACTGTCTTTAGCAACTGGAGATCCTCCCCAGTATGGCTCCTTTATCAGTTCATATACAGAGGCGTAGGTTTCAGATGAATTTCCGCTTAATGTAAAATCTATTCGTAATGATTCGTTGGTAAAATAAGATGAGGATTGAGCTGTAGCAACAAAGGTGTTGGCGATAAAAAAAACAATAATTAGGGGGACGTACTTCATGATTATTATGTATTTACTTATATTTTTGTAAAAATAGTTAATCAAACCAGAAATGTATCAGATTTTAATATGATATATATAAGTGTTTTATTCCTTTCAAATAACAATATGATTCAAGAACCAAAGATTTCCAATGTTACTGCTGATGATTTAGCTTCTTCATTTGAGAATTTATTAATTAATATGGGACTGGATAAACAGGCATCAATCTATGTTAAAGTGGTGCTTTTTTCATTAGTGGCTATTATCCTGGCAAAATTTGCCCAATACATAGTGAAGCATTATCTGGTTAAATATGTGGAGCGATTTATGGAGAAAAGTAAATCGAGGTATGATGATTTTTTTGTAAAACGGAATTTGATAAAGAGAGCCGCATATATTGTTCCTGCATTAGTCATTTATTTATCACTTGATTTTATTTTTTCAGACTTTGAAAATATCAATAAGGTGCTGCATAATATGGTTTTAGTATACTTTATTATTGTAGTACTGATGGTTGTTGATTCCTTTATTAATTCTTTATTGGATGTCTACAATACTTTTAGCTTTAGTAGAGACAGGCCTATTAAGGGATATTTACAGGGTTTGCAGTTGATTTTTGTAATTATCGGAGTGCTGGTTATTGTATCTGTTGTTTTTGAAGTTAAGTTAACGGCCGTATTTACCGGGTTGGGAGCTGTTGCTGCAGTGTTAATATTGGTTTTTAAGGATACAATATTAGGTTTTGTTGCCAGTATTCAGCTTTCGGCAAATAATATGGTAAAACCGGGAGACTGGCTCGAAATGCCATCGCATCATGCTGATGGTGAAGTGCAGGAGATTACCTTAAATACAGTTAAAGTACAGAATTGGGACAAGACGATTTCAACGATTCCTACCTATGCTTTGGTAAGCGAAAGCTTTAAAAACTGGAAAGGAATGGAAGAATCCGGAGGGCGAAGAATAAAACGATCTATAAATATTGATATGAAATCAGTTCGTTTTTGCACGCCGGAAATGATTGAGAAATTTAAGAAAATTAAGTTCTTGCAGAAATATATTGAAAAAAAGCAAGTCGAATTAGAGGCTTATAATAAGAAATATGATATTGATGAAACATCGTTGGTGAATGGCAGGCGTATGACAAATATTGGAATCTTCAGGAAATATATGGAATGCTATTTACAGCATCATCCTAAGATTCATAATGAAATGACTTTTCTAATTCGTCATTTGCAGCCAACAGAAAAGGGTATTCCATTAGAGATTTATGTATTTAGTAATGATCAGGCCTGGGCAAATTATGAAGCTATACAGGCCGATATATTTGATCATATACTTGCGGTATTGCCAGAGTTTGGATTAAAGGTGTTTCAATTTCCAACCGAAAACATGTCAAATACTTCTGTTTTTAATGAATAAAGGGCTGTTGAGTGATGTTGATGTGTTTTTAAGTGTCTGATTTAGTTAGAGATATAGTTGTTTTTGGTGGCTGTTTTTGTTTGTGTTATGAGGTATTTCGAATTGAAACTAATAGAGGTTGTTTTTTGTAAATATGACAAATGTAGTTGAATATTACGACTAATGTTCCTATTTTTGTACTAAATTATTAGTTATTGGATTGTATTAATTGCAAATTATAACCTAAGAAAAGTTCTAATGGAAAGTAACCAACAGATTGATAGCCTGGATAAAAAAATATTATCGCTTATCACTCAGAATGCCCGAATACCCTTTCTTGAGGTAGCCAGAGAATGCAAAGTATCTGGTGCTGCAATTCATCAACGCATACAGCGTTTAATGAACCTTGAAGTAATTAAAGGTTCCGAATTTGTGATTAACCCGGCAAAAATCGGTTATCATACTTGTGCATTTATGGGTATCTTCCTGAAAAAGGCAAGTTTGTTTGATGAGGTAGTTGGTTTGTTAAAACAAATTCCTCAAATAGTAGAGTGTCATTATACAACTGGTCAGTATGCAATTTTTATTAAGATTTATGCACGGAATAATGAAGATTTAAAACGTATGTTGCATGATAAATTACAATCAATTGACGGTATTTCATCAACAGAAACTATTATTTCATTAGAAGAAACATTTAAAAGACAGCTCCCGATTGATTAAGGATGTAACAATTATAATATCTATCTGAAACCTGGTTATGTAATATCCGGGTTTTTTTATATTTCTAAAATTTTAATTGAACTCAGATTATAAAATCCATTCCCCTTTTATTATTTTATCCAGCGGAGGTATGAATTTTTTAAAATTCTGAATTAAAAGATTAATTAGAGGATCGTTTTTAGTGAGGTTAATATATTCAACTTCATTGATTTTACGGAGGCAGTGCTGACTATACCGGTGGTTTGTATTTGATAAAACCAAATGTGGAAGTATAGATGAGGTAGCTCCTATTTTATATTCTTCCTTTTTTATAACACCTTTTGAAATAAGCATAGGGTGGGCCTCGAAAAAATTATATGTATTATCTCCCAGATATAGGTTAAATGATAATTTTTGAACCAACGGTACCTGAAAGTAAAAGTTAAATCTGTCATTATCGTCCCTGATGTGCATGGAGATAAAGTTATTATGCATGTTTTCAGGAGTGTAATGAATTTTCCAATCTAATGCCTTATAGTCACTAAAGTGTTCTTTTAGTCCAAGCCAGAATAGTAATCTGGGCCAAAGAATTAAGTTAAAATGATCATTCCATTCATTTTGACTCTTTAAGGTATTAAGATTTTCTATTGTAAAGTCTATTATCGGTATCTTCATTTTTATCTACAGTATTTTATTTCACTTGTTAATAACCTGAATTCGATTAAAACTATAGAATTCATATTTTTAGGGCAAAAATTTTAGTTTTCCACTTATAAACAGCGATCTTCTTCCCAAAAATCTTTATAATAGCCAGTTATTAATTCAGAATTTTCAGTTGAATCTCGCTATATATAAGTGGTCTGAAACAACGTTCTATCGAATACCTTATAAAAAAATAATTAATGAGGTAAATCCAAAATTTTATGTCGAACTCAGGCTGTATGATAACCCCATAGTAACACTCAATAAGAAATGGAGTGTTAGTCAAGGATAAATCAAGAAACTGGTTCTGAAAGCGAATATATTATAATAATCCCTGGTAAGTAAGCTTTGATGAAGTTTTTTGATCATCAAAGGCAATGTCGATTCTTCCAGGTTTTACACCTCCCCAGCCAGTCTGATTAATGACCACTTCTTTATTTTGTTTGTTTAAAATATTTGTTGGTTGTTCGAGAAAGATGTGGGTGTGACCACCTAATATTAAATCTACATTATTTGTTTCTTTAGCCAAATCGATAATCTCTAATTTAATCATAGTTGTATTCATAGCTTAAATGCGATAATGCAATAACTATATCGCAACTTTGCTTTGTTTTTTATAAATAGTTGCTTGTTTTACCCTGCATTATGTCAGCAACAAAATTAGATAACGGACTTTCAGGAAGCTCGGTTTCTAGCAAATGATCATTAACTCCAATTACCCTATTCATTTTCTTTTCAATTTCGGTTTTATATGGCACTATACTTTATTCATTTTATGAGATTGTGTAATGATCCTATCCTGAAGTTAATAGTAAGTTTTGAAATGTTTATTTTGGGTTGAGAATATAGAGGTAAATATCATAGGCTAATGCCCATAAAAAAAGCTCCTTTTAGGAGCTTTTTGCTATTTGATTTGTTCATTATATTTCTTTTGTGCCTTATGGAGCATTTCCAAATCAATCTTGGGATTATATATCCTTACCATATCCTCAATTTCAAAATTATTATGAAAATGCCCGAGAGCGGCATCAAAAAAACTACCTTCCCAATTATATTTAACTTTTCTAGTGACTTCTTCAAATTCTTTCCACTTTAAAAATTTAGGTATCGATATGTATCCGTGATCTTTTTCTATTAAGTCAAAATAAATTCCCTTTTCAACCTCATCAAGTCTAAAAAACTTTTTAAGTCTGATAAGGGCTTCAGCAGACAGGTTTCTCGATGGTTTTTTCTTAAACTCAAATCCTTCATCGATAAAACAGGCTTGTAAGTCTTTGATATGGTCATAGTTGTCAAGATGCCTTATCCTGATAATATGATGAGTGTCGTTATAAATAGTTACAGTTCCCGCATCTGCATGAAAATACGATGGAAAATACTTTTTAATATTCTGTCGTGCACGGGTAACTTCTTCCAGAGTGTATAGTTTGTCTATTACTAAATAAATGTACAAAGGTTTGGCGTCCTTAGGAGATTCACTGTAATAATTATAAAATCCGGGGAATGGTTCAGGTGCTTCTAAAACGAAAGTGTTCGGCATAATTTTGTCGTCCATAACGACAAGTTGTTCTTTTTTTAAAAGGTTCCCGTACCTCTCAATAATATTGTTAGATGTCATAGAAGTTTATTTTAGTTTTTAATGCTTCTATAAGTTACAAAAAAATAATAAACCAATAAACTATCTTAAAGTCCTAATTGAGATAATATGAATCGTATTTTTTTATGGCTACAAACTAATGGTCTCTTGTAAATACAGGTTTTTGTTCCGTAGATAGTTGATTATTGTAATAATAACCTTCGTAATCAAAAGCTTTTAATTCTTCAGGGGTATTTATAGCGTTTTCAATAATGAAGCGAGTCATTAATCCCCTTGCCTTCTTTGCATAGAAACTGATTACTTTATATTCCCCATTTTTTGAATCTTTAAATTCAGGAGAGATAATTGGGAATTTTAATTCGTTGTTTCTGATGGATTTAAAATATTCGTTAGAAGCCAGATTGATTAAGCAGGAGTGGTTATTTTCCTGCATGTCTTTGTTTAATGCATGAGTAATTTTATTACCCCAATATTCGTATAGGTTTTTGTTCTTTCCAACGGTTAATCTGGTTCCCATCTCTAGCCTATAGGGTAAAATTAGATCCAAAGGTCTTAACAATCCATACAGTCCTGATAAAATTCTTAGTTTATTTTGAGCCTCTTTGATTTCATTGTCATTTAATGTGTAGGCATCAATCCCTACGTATACCTCTCCTTTAAATGCAAATAAAGCCTGTTTACCTTCGTCTTTATTAAAAGGGTAGTGCCAGTTTTGATATCTGGTATAATTTAAATCAGCCAACTTAGTGCTGATATTCATTAGAGGTACAAGGTTTTCTGAGCTGTATTTTTTCAATGTAGAAACAATGCGTTGCGATTCTTTTGTGAATCTATAATCGCTCGTTTCCTGTATTGCGACAGGAGTTTCAAAATCTAAAGATTTAGCAGGAGATATAACAATTTGCATTTAGTATATTATTTTTTGGATATAAACATTAAAAAAAGAAATTGGTTCAGCAACCAAGTATCCTCCTGCTATCGCTTCATGATATTCTGTTTTTTTGAAACTCCTTCTGAAAAAATAAGGCTTGTTAACTATTCTTTCAGTTTTAGCAACACTACATTTTCAACGTGGTGAGTATGGGGGAACATATCAACAGGTTGAATCTTCAATACTGAGTATTTTTCATCAAGAATATTCAGGTCGCGCGCCTGAGTTGCTGAATTACAACTAACATATACGATTTTGGGAGCAGATGTTTTAAGCAAGGTGCGTACAACATCTTCATGCATTCCTGCTCTTGGAGGATCCACAATGATTACATCGGGCTGGCCGTTTTCTTGAATAAATTCCTGATTAAGGATGTCTTTCATATCTCCGGCATAAAAGCTAGTGTTGGTAATACTGTTGTTCTCAGCATTTATTTTAGCATCTTCAATGGCTTCAGGAACGTATTCAATACCCACAACTTTTTTTGCCTTTGAAGCTACAAAGTTGGCGATTGTTCCAGTACCTGTGTACAAATCATATACCACCTCGTTGCCGGATAAGCCGGCAAAATTGCGTGCCACCTTATACAGCTCGTAAGCTTGTTCTGAGTTGGTTTGGTAAAATGATTTAGGACCAATTCTGAATTTTAGTCCTTCCATTTCTTCCTCTATAAATTCGCGGCCACTAAAGCAGATGATATCCTGGTCACCAATAGTATCGTTGGCTTTTGAGTTGATTACGTATAATAAAGAGGTTATTTCAGGAAATTGCTCTTTCAGATGATTTAATAAACCTTCTCTTTTTTCAACATCCTCATGGTATAACGAAACAATCACCATGACTTCACCTGTTGAGGTTGTTCTAATGATCAGTGTTCTTAAAAATCCTTCATGATTACGTATATCAAAAAAAGTGAGTCCATTATTAAGGGCATAGTCTTTTATGGCCAATCTAATGCTATTGGAAGGTTCTTCTTGTAGATAACACTTTTCAACGTCAATCACTTTATCAAACATACGAGGAATATGGAAGCCAAGTCCATATCGTTCAATTGAGTTTTCCTCCAGCTGCATTTCATCTTCTTCCAGCCATCGTTTATTTGAAAACGTAAATTCAAGTTTATTACGGTAGAACTGGTCTTTTTTAGACGCAATAATTGGCATTATTTCCGGAAGCTCAACTTTACCAATTCTTTTCAGGTTGTTTTCAACTTCGCGTTGTTTGTATTTTAATTGTTCGGTATAAGGAAGAGGTTGCCATTTACATCCGCCACATTTACCAAAGTGACTGCAAAAAGGTTCAACTCTGATATCTGATAATTTATGATATTGGGTTACATAACCTTCATAGAAGTTCTTTCTTTTTTTATTTACCTGAACATCTACAATGTCACCAGGAACGGCATGTTGAACAAATAATACTTTGTCATCAATTTTGGCCATAGCCTTTCCCTCGGCTGCCACATCAATAATCTCCACTTCCTCAAAAAGAGGTTTTCTTTTTCTTGATCTACCCACAATTACAATATTTAATAAGGGTGCAAATATAAAAAAAAAGGCCATCAAATATTGATGGCCTTTTTGCTTATTTTAATCCCCGAATGGGTTTTCTTCAAAGTTGTTTTGTTGTACAGCTCCAGCCTGAGAAGCTTCCTGAGCACTTGGTGGGCCAGGAGGAACAGTTTCGCCAGTCATCATTACCAATGATATTTCATGGTCAATATAACTGATTTCCAATAAAGGTTTATTGTAAATTTTCTTCTTCATAATAGTTAAAGTACAAATATACTACTTTTTTATAAATACCTTAGAAGTGTAAATTTGTTCATTTGAAACTACTTTTACAATATTTATTCCACTTTTTATAGCAATAATTTTATTTAAAGAGGTTGATGTTAAATTTCCAGACTGTAATAACTTACCTGATGTATTGTATATATAATATACTGGATTATTTATTTTGGGTATGTTAAAGTAGATATGATTGCCGACACTATATATATTAACGTCTTTTTCGATAATTTTTTCATTAAGATCGGTTGAAATAGTTGGCAGAATATGTACCATAAACCTATCTGTAAAAGTGCCGGCCTCTGAACTGAAGGTGTATTCATCATTTAAGCTCATATCAATATAATTACCAATCTTAATATCTTCTAGTTGAATGCTTATGTTTTCGTCTATGTTAGATAATTCCTTAAGTGCAATTCTATATGTACCTGCTTCTCCAACCTGATATCCTAATTGTATTGATTTTCCTTCATTAATAGCACTGTATGAATCTATAGCATAATTGTTTGAAGAATGAGTAGTATACAGTTGTAGTATAGAGTTGTTTGTAGAAAACTTTTTTTCGGAATCAAAAGCATCATTTTCATCTGTGGCATCCGGAGTAAATGAAATTACTATTTCATTTTTAATATTCTCTTCATTAATTCCTGCAAATCTTATGTTTTGTCGGGATGATGTAGTTGTATTTTTCAAATAAGTATAATGTGTATTCACTCTTGCCGTTGAAGGGATAATGATAGATCCGTTGCTTTGACCAATTGTTACTTGTGTCCAAAAAGAATGACATGATGGAATATGACTTGGATTTGTTGGATCCACATCCGTATATACCGGGGTGCCATTGCCATTATAGGTTCCATATATCCCGGTGTTGTTATTTAGAATGTAAAATTCATTATCCATATTATTAAGTGAGATGCTTTCCCAATCTATACTGCAGGGGTAAGGATTTCCAATTAAGTTCCATCCATAGTTATTTGGAGATGTTGTGCGATAGGTTGTTTGGGAGTATGAGGATGCATTGTTAAGTGTACCTGTAAATTCAACTGTTTCTCCCACATTTCCATAAGCATATAAACCAACGCCTGCCAGTATTTCATCGCTTGCACCCATTAAAACCCAAGCAGGAATGGATGCGTTACGGTAATATAACCGGTCGGATATTCCCGCACTTTGTTGTGTGGCTCCTGCAACAGGACTTGAAGTGTACACGCCGACTCTATTTAAGTATTGCTCTGCTATAATGGTGGCTCCCGTGGTAGTTAATGTACCTTCATTAAGTAAATTAGCATTTCCAATAGCCGGGTCAGCTGATGATTTTAGAATTAATGAATTATCAACCGTTAAATCACCAGAGCTTGATATAGTTAAGGATGCTCCTGCCTCAATGATAGCATGGTTGATACTGGTTGAAGATGATACTATTGGTTGTGGAGAGGCTGTTCTTGGAATGATAATGCTACTGCCAGATCCACTCCAGTTAGCAGCACTACTAAAGTCAGATGTTCCGCCAGTCCACGTTTTATAGATATCAGTAGTAAAACTCCATTGTGTGGTACTTGAAATGCCATTAAAGTCCATATCAGTAGTAGCAGATTTAACAAATCCGGCATCAACTAATACATAGTATTCAGTATTACTTGAAAAATTGGCATGTGTAATATGAAGTGTATTACCAGCAACTGATATTTCAGGATCGGTAGTTAAATATGAATCAAATAAACTATTGTCACTGGTTAATCTTATGTATAATGTGCCACTGGAGCCTATGGTAATGTTTTCATCAAAGGATAAGTTTAGGTCAGTTTCCAAACTAAGTCCGGATGCATTATCAACAGGAGTATAAGAGCTTATAGCAGGGGGTAATATTTCTGAAGTAAAAGCCCATTCTGTTGTGCTGGATATACCTCCGAAAGGTGAACCTGTAGTGCTGGATTCAATAAAGCCACCATCAATAAGTACGTAATAGGAAGCTCCTTCAGAAAATGCAGTATGAGTAACCGTTAATGTTGTTCCGCTTGCTACAACATTTCCATTGGTAATCCCAAAAGATTCAAATTCTGTGTCATCGCTGTTATATATGTAAAACCGCCCTGATGAACCTTTAACTATATCTTCATTAAAGGTTAATACCAGAGATTGTGTAAGTGCAACATTGGGAGCGTCCTGAACTGGATTGTAAGTTATGATAGATGGAGGTGTAGCTGCTGATACTGTTGTGAAATTCCAATCAGTATCTAACGTTAATCCAGAAAAAGGAGTGGTTGAAGTGCCCTCAATGGCACCATTTTCAACAATAATATAATAATCAGTTCCTTCAGTGAGGTTCGCGGAAGGATTAATAGTTACAGTATTGGAGCTATACGTTACTTCAGATGATCCCAATAAAAAACCATATGCAAACTGATATGTTTTGATAGGGGAAGGATTCCCATTTTCGTATATGTAAATATAGTGAGATGTTGTTGTCGTGTTAAACTGAACGTCAATATCGAATGTTAAAGTAAAGTCTGCGTCTATTGATACACCCGTTGCATTATCAGAAGGGCTTAAGTTTGTTAAAGAAGGTGGTGTTGGTGGAGCGTATGTTGTGAAATTCCAATCAGTATTAAGTGTTAATCCTGGAAACGGGGTTGCTGTAGTGCTTTCAATAGCACCATTTTCAATAATAATATAATAATCAGTTCCTTCAGTGAGGTTCGCAGAAGGATTAATAGTTACTGTATTGGTACTATAGGTAACTTCAGATGATCCCAATAAAAAACCAAATGCAAACTGATATGTTTTGATAGGGGAAGGGTTTCCATTTTCGTATATGTAAATATAGTGAGATGTTGTTGTTGTGTTAAACTGAATATTAGTATCAAATGTAAGAGTGAAATCTGATGATGTAGCAACAGCAGTAGCATTATCATTAGGATTTAAGTTCGTAACATTTGGAACCTGCCCAAAACCGGTAATTCCAATAGTAAATATTATTAGTAAGGTAAAAAGTTTTTTCATCGCCTTAAATTTATTTCCTGAATGAAGGATGTTGTATGTTAAGTTTTTACGATATAATTGTAAAATAGTTATGGTACGTTGTAAACGTATTGCAAGTTGAACTTTTTTATCAATTATTCAGATGTATTTTATAAATAATAAAAATTCTGTGATAAATGGCTGTTATTGAATGGTCAGTTTCGCCAGATAATCATAGTGCATACCATCGGCAATTTTTTCCATTTTAAACCCATTTTTTTCAGCATAATACCTAAGTAGTTCATCGTCAATAAAAAGCCACTTAAAAGTTTTGCCTTTAATATCTTTATAATTCATTCTGTAACTGATCTCACCGTAATAATCGTCATTTAAATTAATAAGGATACTTCCATCATCGTCTTCAAATAAATACCTTACATCCGAACTATCAACTAATAAACAGCCATCCGGGGTTAAAAGTTCTTTAACTTTCGCAAAGTATTTTTCCAGATTATTTGTGTCGCCGGCAATACCTATACCATTCATCAACATTAAAATAGTATCGTATTTTTCACTGCTGGGGAGAGTGTAAAAGTCTTGTTCAATCACATTTTTTACACCTCGTTGCTTCATTACTGAGCAGGCTATGGGACTGATTTCATTTGCATAAACCAACTTGTTATTCTGTTGAAGATAAAGGGCATGACTGCCGGCGCCTGCACCTACATCTAAAATTTTACCATAACTTAAAGTTAAGGCTTTTTTCTCCAGAACAGGCATCTGATCAAAGGATCGGAATAAATATTCAACAGGTAAAACATCGTCCTCAACAATATTGGATTGAACAATAATCTGCGCATCTTTCTGACCTGCTAAAAAATCATGACATGCTGCTCCTAAAGTGTCTGTATTTGTATTCAAATTGAAATGTTTTTTGCAAAAGTAACAATTTACTTACATCTGTAATAATCAGAATGGTATATTAAATATTAAAATTCCGGAAATCTATAATCTAAACATTGTGCTTGAATAACAATAATTTGTAAATTTGTGCTATCAAAATCCGTAATCCCGGGTAATAGTTATAGTTTTTATAAGCAGTTACACGCATCTACTTTTATTCTTTTTATAGCCACTTTGAATACTTCTATTTATTTCGCCCCACTTCAGAGTTATACCACTTTACCATATTATATTGCCTTTAATTCATTAGTATCTGGAGTTGATAAATATTTTACTCCATTCTATCGAATCAATAAAAGCGGAGTATTTGAATATGAAAAAGAACTAAAGTTTTCGTCTGAGATGCATCTGATTCCGCAGGTGTTAACCAATTCAGCTGCTGAACTTTTGCAGTTTGCTCGTAATATGATCGATAGAGGGTTTTTTGAGATCAACCTGAATATTGGATGTCCATTTCCTATGGTGGCAAACCGACACTTAGGCTCCGGATTATTACCTTATACTGATGAAATTAAAAGGATGCTTCAGGGATTCTATTCTGAAAAATTACCCATTCAGCTATCCGTGAAATCCAGATTGGGATGGAGTGATGAGGATGATATCTTTACGCTTCTTGAGGTGCTGAGTGATTTTCCTGTTAACGAATTGATATTACATTCCAGATTAGGTGTGCAGAAATATAAGGGAGAACCTGATTGGAGAAAGTTTCAGGATGTACTAGAGGCTTGTCCGTTAAGTTTGATTGGGAATGGTGATATTACTTCTTTGTCAGAACTGAATGCTAGAATTGAACAGTTTCCCCAGGTGAAAGGATGGATGTTGGGAAGAGGTTTGTTGGCTAATCCGGCTCTGTTTCATGAGCAGAATAGCGCACTGGAAGTAATTGACAGGCTGCATGATCTGTTTTATAATAATTTGTTGGAATTTGGATATGCAGAAGGGCAGATGTTGAATCATTTGCGATGTTTTTGGGAATATCCATCTCAATTATTTGAAGGGGGAATGCGAATACACAGAAAAATGAAGAAGGTGGGTAAGATGGAGGAGTACCGGGAGTTGAAGAAAAGAATGTTGGACAGTGAACTATAGACCGTGATTCAAATGAATTCAAAATAAGACACTTCGTAGCTTTACCAGTTAGCCCAAATGTATTTTAATTTGAACTATTTGTTTATCAACTTGATACCGGGGACTATAAAGCCAACAAGTAAATTTCCTAACTCTATTTATCTTTCAATATAGTTCTCCATACTAAGACAAACTTCTGTTGATAATGAAATTCCGGTGTTGATAATCTCATCCCATATGCTTGCACTTATGGTTAGTAAGTCGGATTTTGTTATGCCATTCTGCAGAATGGCATGAATGATACCGGCATTAAAATTATCTCCTGCACCAATAGTACTAACCGGGGTAATTTCAGGTACGGGATAATGTTTTTTTATGTTCTCGGTATGCAGATAGACCCCATTGGCATTGGCTGTGTAAACCAGGTTTTTACAATTACTACTGATAGTTTTGTAGGTGTCGTCAATAGTTGAACAGGAAAAAATATTGCTAAAGTCTTCGTCACTTCCTCTAACAATATCAGCAAGGGCTATATTCTCGTTTAAATAGGAGTTATATAAGTTTAAATCGGACGCATGTTTATTCCTGAAATTAGGATCGTAAATAATAATACAACCTTTTTCTTTAGCATGATCAACGATTCGAAAAGCCTGTTTCCTGATATTTTCATCAATGGCATAAAAGGAGCCAAACAACAAAATATCGTTTTCTTTAAAATCAGGTAATGAGCCCGTTAACCTTTCGTTGGGGTAGTTTTTGTAGAAGTCGTATTCCGCATCATTTCTTTCATTCAAAAAAGCCATGGCCAAAGCACTTTGACCATGGTTATATCTTTGAATAAATGTAGTGTTTACATTATTCTGATTAAGAAATTGAATAATAGTATCACCTACTTTATCATTACCTAGTTCACTAATGAAATGAGTTTCATGACCTAACCGGGCTAATGAAACCAATGTATTCAGTACCGAACCCCCTGCTTTTGCAGAAAGTGGCTGACCATCTTTAAAAACAATATCAAAAACGGTTTCTCCTAAACCAAAAATTCTTCGCATGATTCTTTTAATCTGAATTGTGCATTAGGGCTTCTTTACTGATGTTCCTAATGCATTTCGGGTTTAACAGGTATTTTCAACATGAATGAATAAGTAAGTTATCTATTTTCAGAATCTACTTAACCAATTTAGAAATAGCTTTAAAAGTGTCATTTCCGGCAAAACGGCATAGCTCAAATAAAATGGATTCGTAACTGGTAACAGTAATGCCTTCTTGCAGCATACGATTGATGGCAATTCGTTTATTCTCTGGATTGCGAGAGCCTACGCAATCTTCAATAATTACAGGATGATGCCCTTCGGCTTTTAAATCAATTGCAGTTTGCATTAAGCAGATATGCGCTTCGATTCCGAAAAGGATGACAAATTTTTTATAGCTTCCTTCTTCCAGTTTGTGTGAAAAGGTAGCATCGTCGCAACAACTGAATGCTGTTTTTTCATAAGCTGGATATTCCTTAATTTTTTCAGCAATACTTTCAATGGTTTCACCCAATCCTTTTTTATATTGCTCCGTAACCATCATCGGAATTTCAAGGACTTTTAGTCCATCCACTAAAATTTCAATGTTTTTTTTAAGTTGTTCATGTTCATAAATGTGAGGAAATAATCTTTCCTGAATATCAACAACTACAGCAATAGTTTTGTCTTTTAGAATTCTCATTGTATTATATTTTATTGATTCTGTTGCAAATTATACCCTCTCTACCTCAGTGGCAGCATATCTTGAGGTTAGTTTTATCACATATTTATCCTTTAATGAATCAAAATTTTCCAATGCGATTTGTCCTCGGTTATTGTCTTCCGATATATGAGATAAATAAATGGTTTGTAAATGATCGCCTGCGTGTGATTCAATTAATTCCTTGGCCTGATCATTGGATAAATGACCATGTTCACCGGCCACTCTTTTCTTTAAATAGTAAGGATATTTACCGGTTTCCAGCATGTCCGTATCATAATTAGATTCTAAAAACAGAAAATGGCATTGCGCAAGATGCGATTTCACATTTTCGCACGGAGAGCCAATATCGGTAAATACTCCGATGTTTTTATTTTCATGTTCAATTCTAAAACTACATGGTTCAATAGCATCATGCAGCTTAAAAAAGGAATGTATTTGAAAATTACCTATTTGAATCGTATCTCCCGGATCAAAAGTAATCACATTGCTTGGGCGCATGGTTTGGTAACTTTTTTCATACGTTTGACTGGTCATGTAAATTGGGATATTCAGCTTTTTACTTAAAACTTTGGCTCCTCTGTAATGATCCGAATGTTCATGCGATATGAAAACAGCTTTCACTTTTAAAGGATTGAGCCCTTTTGTTTTCATCCGGTCTATAATCTGACGTCTACTAATGCCAGCATCAATTAATACCGCCTCCGTTTCATTTCCAATGTAATAGCAATTGCCATTACTACCCGATGCTAATGCGCAAACTTCAGTCATTTTATATTTTTTGTAATTCAGTTTTTATTGATAATAAATCTCCATGTGAGAGATATTGGTATATTCCTTTAAAAGCAATTCGGTTTCCTGAAGGGCTTTCTCCAATTCATTTTTATCACCTAATCCTATAAAAATGAACAATATTTCATTGGTTTTTTCCGTAATCATGGTTCTCACAGAATCGCTTGTCGGAGTTCCGAATCCTCCCAGATCATCTCTGAACACCGGCAAGGATTCAATGTTTAGTACTCCTCTGCCAATGCCTTCATAAGGTTCGTTTGTATCTCCAATTCCCATCACAATTTCACCGGAAATAGAATGGGCATCATAACCACATATCGAATATCCTGTTTTCACAGAAATAAAGTTTAGAATATCTACCACATTCGATATTTGATACAATCCTTTTCCGTTGGCAATACGGCGCATTAAAGCTTCTGCAGCAGGTCGGTATCGATTGGGATCTTTTCCTAAGGAGCGATAGGCATCTTTGGTTGCTTTTACTGTATCCATTTGTCGAATGGATTCCGCAGTTAAAGAAACTGCTATCTGCTCTATATTTTTATGAATAAACTGAGATAAAACATCCGGGCTTGGTGAAACATGTACTTTGGCCTGTATGCATCCCAGCGTTATTGACGGTAATTTTTGTTTGAGTCCAGGTTCAATTTTTATTGAAAACATACGAGAGTGATTTTGTGCAGACAAAGATAATGAAAAGATATGCTTATCCGAATGAAAATAGTTGATGGATGTTTTGGTTATTTATCTGAGATCAACATAAATTATGAACTCATATAATTAAAACCAGTGGTGATTTGTGTAATTCTCTTTTTTTTGATTTCCTTTGTCATCAATTGTCTTTTTTCCAATAAGAACGCGATATACATTAAGGTTTATCGATTCGTTCTCTTCAAAAAAATCTTTTAATGATTGAAACAGTAATTCCCCGGAAATTGAAATGCGTGATATTTGATATGGATGGTGTTTTGTATGATTCCATGAAAAACCATGAATCGACATGGATGGGTTGTATGAAGGCTGAAGGCATTGATTTTCCGGCTCAGGAAGCCTATATGCATGAGGGAAGAACCGGGTTTGATACGATTGGATACGCATTTAAGAAATACCTGGGTAAAGAGGCTACCTTGAAGGACAAGGAGCGTGTTTATAATGAAAAGGTGCGATTAATGGGGTTGGCTCCTAAGGCGAAAATATTACCGCAGATGAAAGAATTGATCAATTCATTGAAGGAAAAAGGTTTGCCTGTTTGGGTTGTTACGGGTTCAAAGCAGCCCACTCTCTTAAATAAATTAAATGGCGACTTTGGAATAGATCCCAATCAAATTATTAGTGCTAAAAATGTGACCAATGGGAAACCTCATCCTGAACCCTATTTAAAAGCTGTTGAAGGATCTGGTTTTTCGGCAAGTGAGTGTTTGGTGGTGGAAAATGCACCATTGGGAATACGTTCGGCAAAAGCTGCAAATATTGTAACTATTGCTGTTAATACAGGAGTTTTAAAGGATGAGGTTTTAGCTCAGGAAGGAGCTGACATAGTATTGCCGGATACAAATAGTCTGTATTTATACATGCAGCAATATTTTTCAGATAAGGAATAAGGAGGTTGATAGTATGTAGTCCTCGGTGAACGATGTTTACAGAAGACTACTAATTTCATCTGACTGATTCGTAAGGATTACCTATGAATAGATAGTGGCGATTATATTTCTGTGACCTCCAAAATTTCTAAATTCACAAAAATAAATACCTTGCCATGTACCCATGTTTAATCTTCCATTTGTGATAGGAATCGTCAATGAGGGACTCATTAAACTAGATTTGGCGTGAGCCGGCATGTCATCACAACCTTCAAGCGTATGGGTGTAATCAGAACAACTTTCAGGCACCATTTTGTTAAATATGGTCTCAAAGTCAACTCTAACAGAAGGATCTGCATTTTCATTAATCGTTAATGCTGCAGATGTATGTTGCATAAAAAGATGAAGTAATCCAGTTTCAGGAAAGTTTAATTCAGATTCTATCAGGTTAGTAATGAGGTGGAATCCTCTTCTGAATTCAGGGAGTCTTATGCTTTTTTGCTCAATCATTTCTCAACTTTAATTCAATTAATTTTCAACTTAACCTGAGTTCGCCCTAAAAAGCTGATCTTCTGCTATTCATTTTCGAGCTAGCACCTGATCCTGCAAATTTTGCCTTGTATATCAGCTTTTTATGTCAATCTGAATGCTGAAAATTGTAATCGGACTCAGGTTATCAGGAGTGAAAGATATTAAAATTAAGAGTATAATCTAAACAAATAGAAAAACAAAGGTTCTAAATTATTGAAATAGGTTAAAGTGTTTCATGGCAAATTCCATGGCATAGTCTTCAATTTCATTACATACTTCTCTGTATGATTGAAGTTTCTCCATATCTGAACCTTCTGCAAGTCCAGGATCCTGAAACGGATGCAAAATATATTCACCAGGTTCATGGGTAAAAATTAAAGCATCGGGATTAGTATCGTCAACAATGATTACAAAATCGAAATTTGTATGCTTGTAATCGGATATGTTTTTCGATTTATAATTATTGATATCTATTACAGATTCCATCATCGCTTTTTGAGCCAGCATATTAATAGATTCGATGTGCTCTCCTGCACTATGTACCTCAGCTTTATCTTTTAAGTAGTATGAAAGCCAGCCTTGAAGCATCTGAGAACGACTTGAATTTTTGTTGCTGAATATTAATATTTTTTTCATCTCCGTATCTGTTTTGTGGTTGTTGTTTTGCAATATCCTGATATTCAATTTAAATGTCAATAATTAGTGTTCTTCTATAAATTCTAACTACTGCATTGTTGCTCAAAATCCTCATATACGCTGGTATACTGCGGTTTGAATTTTTCACATGCCTTGTATTTAAACTTTATACTCCAGACACCCGATTTTATGGACAGGCACTAATTACAAACTTTAATGTTATTCATTTGCTTCAGTATTGCCCTGGTGTAAACTCAAATTGTATTAACCATGTATTTATTTAATGATCCATCAAAAAAATCACGAATAATCTGGCTGACCAATTTACTCATTTCTTCTCTGGTTTCCATTGTTGCAGTGCCTACATGTGGGGTTAATACCACATTATTCATCAGAAGCAATTCATTTGGTATTGTTGGTTCGTTTTCATATACATCCAGTCCGGCTCCTGCAATTGTGCCCGATTGGAGAGCTTGAATGAGTTCAGGTTCGTTAATCACCGAACCTCTTGCAGTATTAATGATGATGGCAGATTTTTTCATTTTTGCCAGTTCTTTTTTACCTATCAGATGATGTGTTTCCGGCGTAAGTGGTGTGTTTAATGATACTACATCCGATTTTTCAAGTAAATCGTATAAGGAAACAAAGTGGGTGTTATATTGGCGTTCAATTTCAGGAGCTAATGGTTTTCTATTGTGGTAAATAATTTTCATTCCAAAAGCTAGTGCTCTTCTGGCTAATGCCTGACCGATAGCTCCCATGCCAACGATTCCTAGTGTTTTTCCGGTCAGTGTTGAGCTTAAGTTTTTCATTACCCCAGTAACCACTCCCTCTTTAGTTCGCAACTGGTTGTTTAAATAACCAATCTTTCGGCTTACTGCAATCATTAATCCCATGGCCAATTCGGCGGTTGGTTCTGTTACAGGATCGGGGGTGTTGGTTACAGTTATGCCTTTTGATGTAACATATGGAATGTCAATATTATCATAGCCTACACCAAAATTGGCAATCATTTTTAATTCAGTAGCTCTGTCAATCATTTCCCTGGTGAGTTTATGTCCGAATACAGAAACAATCACAAGCGTGTTTTCAATGTGTTTATTCACCTCCTCTTCAGAAATGGCATCCTTTTCCGGAAAAATAATTTCATATGTATCATCCATTTCATTAAAACCGCATTCCGGAATTCTATAGCTTACCAATATCTTCTTTTTCATCATTTGAGTGTTATTTAACGGTTTTGAAATATTCATTACAAAGAGTTATAATCATCTTAAAATTTTTATACCAGATTCACAATGAGGTTGGCGTTGAATAGATTTAATAGTATGAAATTACAGTGATAAAATCATTGGGCTATTGGTATTAGTATTGAGTGTCAGCAAGAAAACTCCATTTTTTTTCCGAAATAATCGGGGCAGGCTGTTACTCTTGCTCTCAGAATGATCATTTACAACAGTAAACTCACATTTTCCGAGCTTCGAAAGCGTCAGAAATGAAGCTTTCTTATCTGCCACTTGAGTTTTCGTGCAAGTACTATTTAGTGTTCGTCTGTAATGTCCAACTACTGCGTTGTTGCTCAAAATCCAAATCCTCATATATGCTGGTATACTGCGGTTTGATTATTTCACACGCCTTGTATTTAAACTTTATGTACAGGCACTATTTAGTTTAGGAATGTTTGTAATAATTTTATAAAACTATCGTTTTTTTAATGAATGTAAAAGCTAATAACCTGAGTTCGATTAAAATTTTAGAATTTACCTCTAAACATTTATTTATAAGGAATTCGATAGAACGTTGTTTCAGATTGACATAAAAGGCTGATATACAAGGCAAATTTTGCAGGGCTAGCTCGCTAGCTCGATAAA
>JBNKRV010000070.1:0-20155 GCA_050296935.1 Marinilabiliaceae bacterium
CCTATAAAAAAATAGCAATAGGGAGTAGTGTAAAATATACCTATAAAAAGCTGAAAGCTTCATTCGGTATAGATTATAAGCGAATCAAGTACAATATAAAACAGGCTCCATCACTTACAAATTCGAATCAACTTAAATATAACTATATCAATACAAGTTTGAATGTTTCATATCTGCTCAATAAAAAAGTAGATGCTTTTGTGAATTTTGAATCCACCTCGCGGGACTCAAATACAGAATTGGAATATTATAGAACCTTAAGGGCATACAGCGGGTATGAAATTTTACTCGGAGTAAAATATAAATTCAAATAATTAAATGTATATTAAAATGAAGAAAACGTATTACTTACTTGTATTATTTGTGATTGGTTTTCACGTTCAATCCACCGCAAATACAATCACAGGAAAAATATCGGATATATCCGACAGTTCACCAGTAGAAGGTTTGTATATATATCTATACAATACTGATTTTATCGATAGTACAGATGTTAATGGTGAGTTTTCGATTGAAGGTGTGCCGGTTGGAACATACACAATAATTATAGACCATCCCGATTATGTTCAGAAAGTTGTAAAAGATTTTGAAGTAAGCAATAATATTAATTCCATTGAAATTAGTAATGGTTATAATTTATCGGTGACATGCTACCCAAATCCCTTTATTGACAACTTTAATATTGATTTTTCAATTGATGAACCTCAAAATATTACCATTGAAATCTTAAATATACAAGGGCAAGTAATTGAAGTTGTTGAGAATAGATACTTCTCACAAGGGAAACATACTGCTGTATGGAATGCAAATAATTCCGGTATAAAAAACATACCTGGAAATATCTATTTCTGCAGAATACGGGGCAACAATTATTCCCAAACATACCAACTAATTAAAACTAATTAAAACACAAAAAAATTATAATAATGAAAGTTTTTAAACTACACTTTTTGATATTGGTTGCGTTAGCAACAGTTTGTTTTGATATACATGCACAAAGCTTAACTACAGGTATTATACCGAAAGGTACAATTGAGGGAACAGTCGAATTAAGCGGACAGGTAACACATTTAGGAGTTTTTGTTTATATCGAAGGAACATCGTTTGTAGGTACCAGCGATGCTGGAGGAAACTTTACCATAAGTGGTGTACCATTTGGCACGTATACTTTAAAAGCACAGAAAGATGGTTATACAATGGCCCAACAAACAGGAGTAACCCTTAGTTCACCGGGTGAAATAGTTTCAGTTCCCAAAATCACCCTTTCCAAAACAGTTTCCAGCATACTGGCTGAGGATCTGTTTATTGCTGCCAACAGGCAAAGTACAAATGGTGAGGATTTGGCTGCCATTGCCAGTTATCAGACCATTATAGATTCCTTTCCCGGTACTGCTTTGGCTGTTGAGGCTGAATATAAAATAGCCTTTGAATATTATACGTTGGATTCGTTTACAGTATCTAAGGCTAAATTTCAATCCTTTTTAGCTAAATATCCCAACCATGACTATGCTGCATTAACTTATTACTGGAGAGGCAAAATTAGTGCAACCCATGAGGACTTTACATCTGCTGTTGACCTGTTCGATTCAGTTGTTGCAAAATTCCCGTCGCACTATAAATCTCCAGAGGCCTTATATTCAAAGGCCCGGGCTTATGAGAAACTAAACGATACTGCTTCGGCTTTATCGGCTTATCGTGACTTGATTACAACTTATGCATCCTCAATACGGGCTTCTGATGCCCAGTACAATATTGCTTCGATATATGCGACTGAAGGAATTTATAGTAAAGCCATTGCTGAATACAATAAAGTTATTGCCAACTATCCAGGCACAAAAAATGCCGAAGATGCTAAATACCAGGTTGCCTATAATAATTATAAAGCAGGAAATTATACTGCAGCAAAATCTGAATTTACATCATTTATTGCCACATATCCCAATGGCTTAAGAAAAGCCAAAGCCATGTATTATAAGGCTGCCTCATATTATAACAACAATGAACTTGCACAGGCTATTACAGAATATGAAGCCTATATCAGTGCCTTTCCTTATGATAACAATGTTGTTGCAGCTACCTATTATAAAGCAAATTGTAAGTACAATCTCGAATCTTATACCTTTGATAATGCCCGTGCCGACTATGCAAATATTATTACAACCTACCCAAACTCTGGCTATGCAGATAAGGCACAATATAAAATTGGATGGTGCTATTATAGCTTGAATGATTATTCGAACGCCGCAATAGAATTTGCAAAGGTGATTTCATCCTATCCGAACAGTTCAAAAGTGCTTGGTGCATATTATTGGTTGGCATTCAGCTATTACAACCAGGCTGATTATACTAATGCAATCACTAATTGGCAGCAGGTTGTTACAGGGGAATCTGCAAATAAAACTGCCGGTGATGCTCAATATTACGTTGGGCGCAGTTATCATAAAGCAGGAGACCTGATCAATGCAAAAACCGCTTATGGAGTTGTGGTAAATAGCTACCCAAATTGTTCAAAATACGATCAAGCCTTAGCATATTTCAATGCATTACCATAACAATTATAATTTATCAAATTGTGGCAAACACAAATATATTCATGATGACAAAAAACAAGTACTTAATAATCTCAGGTTTAGTGTTGAACACCCTCTTATTCTTTTGGGGGTGTTCAAACCAAAGCCCTAAAATGGTTAAGGTAGACCAGTTTGTAAATACACTAGGGGTTACTAATAATTCCTTGTATCCAGGACTGGGTGATATTTATAACTTCATGAACGAGCAACACCATGCAACTCCAAAAGTAACAGAACTGTACAATATTGGCAAAACAGATAAGAATAACTTAACCATACCACTTATCCGCATAGGTTTTATAGAAGACAATCCTTCCAGGAGGTTTTTAATTGTAGCTGGCACTCATGGAGATGAAGCAGCCCCAGTATCAGCTGTAATTTATTTGATCAAAAATTTATTTCAGCCACAAACTCTGACAAACCTCATAAATAAAAAGGTTGCCTTGGACATAATCCCGGTGCATAACCCGGAGGGATATCTCGAAAACCAACGTGAAAATGACAATGGTATTGATATTAACAGAAACTTCCCTTTTGGTAATGTTGAAGTTAAACAGGAAGCAGAAACCAAAGCTTTAATTTCCCTTATTAATTCCGAAAACTATACAGTAAGCTTATTTTTCCATTCTGCAAATGAAGAAAAATATGAAAACCTTGTCAGGATTCCAATTGAGTATAATAGAACCGGCTCAAAAGCCTTGAATACAATACATGAAGAAGAAGTCTTGAAATTAAGCAGTTTAATTTGTGAAGGAGGTAATAAAACAAGTCCCGAAGTACCATGGCACAGTTCGTCGAAAATGGTAAATGTAACCGGTATTGCTTCTGATTGGTGCGTGAGCGGACTTTTAAAAAAGGAATATACCATGCTTGTTAAACAAGAATGTAACAACCCGCATCCATCGGCTACCATAGAGCTATGCTACCCAAAACAACCCATTCAAAAAGAGCGCATTGAATCGGAACAGCAGGAACTTTTAAATATTGTACTCAATATTATTAATAAATTCTAAAATCAAATATAACTATGAATGTCAAGAATATTTCAATAATAGTTCTACTGGTTGTTTTTACAGGGCTGGTTTTAGTGAAAATAGTTGTGTTTGATTACACTCCTTCAACTATTTTGCCAGAAATAGGCTACAGGGTTGCCTTGGAAATGGAAGCCACCGGACATGGTTCGGAAATCAATATCAGGGCTATGCTGCCGCCAAACACACAACATCAGGATATTTTTAATGAACAGGTTATTTCAGGCAATTTCAATTACGGGCAAATAAACGCTGGTTTGAATCGTATTGGACGTTGGTATAATACTTCAATCAGCGGGCATCAAAAAATAACTTACACCTTCGATGTTATCAGTAAGCAGGTAAATTTTATTTTACCCAAAAAATTACAAATACCTGTTTCAACAAATCAGGGTTTAAACCGGTATCTCGATAAATCTGACTTAATGCAAGTTGGTCACAGCGATATTTTGAAGCAACTCTCTGCATTGGGGATTGATAGAAACAGCGATATGATAGAAGCTATTACTAAAATCTACAAGTATATAAGTGAAGATATTACAACTACCGGATTTTCAGGAAAAACCGATGCCATAACCACTTTGCGTTTGCAGGAAGCCAGTTGTAACGGTAAAAGCCGGCTATTTGTAGCTATGCTACGGACCCTCGGTATTCCGTCACGTCTTGTCGGAGGATTAATCCTAAAACCAGGCAGCAAAACAGTTACACATCAATGGCTTGAAGTACTAATAGGTGATCAATGGGTCACTATGGATCCAACAAATAAATATTTTGCAGTTACACCCAAACACTACCTGGTAACCTATTATGGCGATGAGCCTTTTTTCAAACGTACCTCAAACGTTAATTTTAAGTACGTTTTTAATATTGAACGGGAAAATTACACCCGCAATGCTGAAATTGAGGGCCTTGCAGCCCATCCGCTAAATATAATGAATGCATGGTCGATTTTTAACAAGGCAGGACTTTCAATGAGCCTCTTACAGGTTATCCTGTTAATCCCATTGGGAGCTATAGTAACCATTATTTTTAGAAATGTTATTGGTATACAAACATTTGGAACATTTCTTCCGGCACTTATTGCTTCCTCGTTTAGGGAAACAAACCTGTTGTGGGGAGTAATTGCTTTTTCCTCTATTATTGTTGTCGGATCTCTATTACGCTGGGTAATTGATAAACTTAAGATCACTCACACCCCCAAACTTACTATATTGTTGGTGTTTGTGGTATTTTCCATTCTTGCTATTTCGGCCATTGGGGTGCTTGTGGATAATATGCACCTGGCTAAAGCAACATTGTTTCCTTTAGCTTTGATGTCTATAACCATTGAACGTTTTGCTCTTTTAACACAGGAAAGTGGAAGCAAAGAAGCTTTTAAGATTTATACAAATACAATTGTTACAGTTATTTTTTGCTACATTGTTATAAACGCTGAAGTACTGCAAACCTTTGTGATGGCATTTCCAGAAACCATGTTATTAGTTATTGCCGGTGGGTTATATTTTGGAAACTGGGTTGGAATACGTGTAACTGAACTTTTTAGATTTAAAAAACTGATATTCAATGAGGAATAGACAGCATAAACAAATTGCACTACTGGGAATGAACAGGCGAAATGTTGATTTTATCTATGAATATAATCAACGAAAACACTATAAACTTGCCGATGACAAAGTGATATCAAAAACTTTGCTTGAAGAGCATAACTTTCCTACTCCTAAATTAATAAAAGTATACAACCATTTCTTTCAACTTAGGAAGTATACTGAAGATTTAGCAGGCATGTCGAATTTCGCCATTAAACCGGCCAATGGAAGAGGTGGTGGAGGCATAGTAATTATTGAAGATTATATTAATAATAAATGGATTACAACATCGGGAAAATCATTGGATAAACAAGCTATGTATCAACATGCCACGGCTATACTTAGTGGGGTTTATTCGTTGGACAATACCAATGATTCTATAATAATCGAAGAAAAAATTCAGTTACATCCGGTACTTAAAAATATTACTTATAAAGGTATCCCGGATATTCGTGTGATTGTTTTTAAACGTACACCTGTTATGGCCATGATGCGCATTCCTACCAAACTTTCTGATGGAAAAGCAAATTTACATTCGGGTGGAATAGGTGTAGCCATAGATCTCAAAACAGGAATTACCTTTGTTGACCCTAACTATTCAAAGGTTGATACTCATCCCGACAATGGACAAAAGATTACAGGGTTAGCCATACCTCATTGGGACGAGATTGTGACCATTTCGAAAGAAATCCAAAAAATTGTTCCACTGCCATATATGGGTATAGATTTTATAATTGATGAAAGGTATGGAGCTCAAATTTTAGAATTAAATGTTCGTCCAGGTTTAGAAATACAGAATATTAACGGTAAGGGCTTGCACGCCGAGCTCCTAAAAATAGGAATTAACCATGAATAAGCTACAAGTAATAAAATTATATATACTGCCATTACTAATCTTGTTTGTTTTAATATCTACCAATTACTTTAATAAATTAGGCTTTTTTGAAGATTGGTTTGTAGCCGACAAGGATATTAATGTTGTTATCAACACAAATTTTCAAAACAGTCAGGATAATAACAGTGAAAACCTGGTTATGGGAGAAACAACTGATTGGGAAACTGAAAGTGGCTTCATATCCTCCAATCCTTTAGTTATTTCGGCAAAAGACGCAGAGCAGGCCAATGATTTTGACAAGGCCATAGAGTTATATTCGCAAGCACTTGAAAAGGAGAATGGAAATTCCAGCATACTTCTTGCCTTAGGTATAGCCTATTTTAAAAATGGGGACAAGGATAATGCTTTGCAAAGCTTTAACCGAATTTTAGAACTTGATGCCAATAATGCAAAAGCATATTTCTATTTAGGATACATCAATTCTTTGAACAGTGAAGTCACAAAAGCTAAAACTTATTACCAAAAAGCCATTGAATTACAACCCAATTATTCCGATGCCTATTATAATTTGGGAACCATATTCTTAAAAGATGATAACACCGATGAAGCTAAAAAACTGCTTTTAAAAGCGGCAAAACTTGATAAATCAGCTGGATCTTTTAAAATTCATTACAACCTGGGTATTTGCTTTCAAAAGACAAACGAATACGAAAAAGCTTTAAAATCATATAAAAAAGCAATAGAACTTAATCCTTCCTATATAGAATCGTGGTACAACTTAGCTTATTTGTATTACCAAAACAACAATTTTAAAGAAGCAGAAGATGCCTTGCAAACTATTCTTCGGTTAGATCCGAAAAACATTAAGGCTCAATTCAACTTAGCCCGTACATTTAGTAAAACCAAACGAAATAAACAGGCACAAGAATTGTATACCAGACTGATAAAAGAAAATCCTTTATACGAAGAAGCCTACATAAATCTGGCTATTGAATATTTGGATGCTAACAGGGCACAAAATGCTCTTGAAATATACCAAACAGGTTTGACCCTTCTGCCAAATTCATATAAACTACTTTTTAACAGGGGAACGTATTTTTTACGTAATGATGATGTTCAAAATGCTTATGCCGATTTACGCAAAGCATCAAAGCTTGATCCCAATAATGAACAAATTCGTTATAATTTAGGCTTAGTATACTTCAAACAGAAAAGGTATACTGAAGCGGTTAATAGTTTTGAAAAAGTTTTAAATATAAATGAGAAACATACTGAAGCAATGTACAATCTCGGTCTTGCATACATACGGCAAGACAAACTTACAGATGCTGCATCTGTTTTATCAACCTTACTAAAACAGCAACCTGATTATGCATCTGGATGGTTAAATCTAGGTGTGGTAAAAAGCAGGCAAGACAGTCTCGAAACAGCCATCAGTTGTTATACAAAAGCAATAGCTATTGACCCAGAATATACCGAAGCATATTATAACCTTGCCAAATTAAATTCAGAAAGAGGTGATGCTGATAAAGCCATTTTAAACTACCAAAAAGCAATTGAACTTAGATCCGATTATCCCGAAGCCCTTTTTAATCTAGGAGTAGTCTATTATAGAAAAGAGAAGTACGAAGAAGCCATCTCGCAAATGGAAAAAGCACTATCATTTAATTCATCTTATGCCGAAGCACTGTTCAACATCTCAAAAGCATATAAAGATTCAAAACGTATAGACGATGCTGAAAAAGCGCTTACTCGCCTGCTCGAATTGCAGCCCGACAATACCGAAGCTCTTAATCAGTTAGGTGTTGTAATGGCTGAGAAACAAAATCTTGATAAAGCGATAGAATTGTATAAAAAGGCTTTGGAATTCGAACCGCAAAATACCGATGTTATGTATAATCTGGCCGTAGCTTATGGAAAAACCAAACAATATTCACAAGCCGAAGGAATATACCTTAAGATAATTGAAACCGATGCAGGAAATAGCAATGCCATGTATAACCTTGGCCTTTTATACAGGGGGCAAAAACAAAACGAAAAAGCGATACAATTGTTTTCAAAACTAATAAAGATAGCCCCGAAACATTACAGGGCTTTGTACAATCTTGGATTAGTTTACAGCAGGCAAAGCAATTATGCGAAAGCAGTAGAAAGCTACTCTGCTGCCATAAAAGCCAAACCGAATTATGTCACTGCTTATCGCAATATGGCCATTGCCTATAAAAAGCAACGTGAGTTTAACAAATCAGCAGAGGCATATAAAAAAGCCATAGAACTGGATAGTAAATATGAAGGAGCTTATTTTGGATTGGCCAAACTATATTCTGATATTGGAGAAACCGACAATGCTGTTACATATTACAAAAAACTACTTGTTATTAATACAAAAAACAAAGGGGCACTTACCAATCTGGGGGTTATTTATCTAAAAACAGGAAAATTTGCTGAAGCAGAGAAGTTATTGCTACAATCAGACAATAATTATCCGGATTCATGGAAGACACAGTTTAATCTGGCACTTGTTTACCAGGGATTAGGTGATTCAACTAAGGCGAAAAGCTATTTAAACAAAACATTACAGCTAAATCCAGGATATAAACCTGCACAGGAATTTTTGAAAAATGAACAATAATAACCTGAGTTCGATATAAAATTAATGGCTCAAATCGCTTATAAATATTGAGTTTCAAGGAATGTTTGCGAAAGCATAGTGGGCTATGGTAAGCAAATATGACGCAGAAAATCGGTATTTATAAGTGAAATTCATAGCTTTTCATTAAATAATCGATTTACGGCTCTGAATTTTATCACCATAGCTCGCTATGTCTCAAAAAATTATAATGTAAATCAATCATTTACTGAAATTTGAGCTCGCTAATTTTAATCGAACTCAGGTTATTAATAACTGATAAGGAGCATAAGAGATTGTATAAAGGCATCTTAAAGGATGCAAAAAGTTTGTAACAGCTTGTAAAAAGTAATATGGAAACCCATCTTTCGGCCACAATACTTTATATGATTATGGATGTAGTGATGGATTTTAACCATGATAAAGCCATAGCCGGACTAGTCACAAAGCCAAGGCAGAGTGAGTGGGAGGAATACATGTCGGAATTTTCAGGACAGTTCTCCTGAAGCTACTGCCGATCAGAAATGGCAGTTGAAGGAATGCATTTATAAAATGGATGAATAGTAGAAAAATGAGAGAATATTTAGTGTTCTATTTGTTAATTATGAGCTGCTTAGTAACATTTACTAAAGTTAGTGCTCAGGATATCAAACCTTGGGAAAATCCCGGGATTAATGGTATAAATAAAGAGAAGCCCCATGCTTATAGCTTTCTTTCTGAAGAAAAGGCCGATAACCCATTGGTTAAGTCCCTGAATGGGGTTTGGAAATTTAAATGGTCGGCAAACCCTGAGTTGCGACCGGTGGATTTTTATAAAGATGATTATTCAACCGGTAATTGGGATAACATCCGGGTGCCAGGTAATTGGGAACTTCAAGGATTCGGAACCCCCATCTATACCAATTTTACATATCCATTTAAGCATGATTTGCCAACAGTAATGGGAGAACCTGCAAAAAACTTTACAAGCTTTTCGCACCGGAATCCGGTAGGCAGTTATTGTTCAGATTTTATTATACCTGCTGATTGGAATAATAAATTAGTATTTCTCAATTTTTCAGGTGTCCGGTCGGCCATGTATGTGTGGGTGAACGGGCAAAAAGTAGGTTATAGTGAAGGTTCTGCGTCACCTGCCGAATTTGATATTACAAAATACATCCGAAAGGGGGAAAACAAACTGGCTGTTGAAGTTTACCGCTGGTGCGATGGCAGCTACCTCGAAGACCAGGATATGTGGCGTTTGAGTGGGATTTTCCGGGATGTGGATTTAATTGCAAAGCCCAAAACTTTTATTAGAGATTTTTCTGTAAAGGCCGAACCTGATGACTTGTTTGAAAATGCAGATATTTCGCTTAGCCTGAATATCGACAACCGGTCAGGTAATGAGATGGCCGGATTGCTTGTGGAAGCTCTAATAACAGGTTACTCCGGTAATGGGGAAATTGTTGATCAATCAATGAGCCAACGCGTGCATTCTATTGGGAAATCGAAACAGGTGGTGCTTGAGATGAAATCAGTGATTAACAGGCCGAAGCTTTGGTCGGCAGAAAATCCCAATTTGTACCACCTTATCTTTAAGCTGAAAAACAAGAAAAACGAGATTCTAGAGAAGGGAGAGTGTTACTTTGGCGTTCGTAAAATTGAGGTTAAAGGACAGATTTTTTATGTAAACGGCAAAGCCATCAAGTTAAAGGGAGTAAACCGACATGAACACCACCCCAGAACAGGAAAGTATGTTGATAGGCAAACGGCCATGATGGATATTAAACTGATGAAGCAGGCCAATATTAATATGGTCCGTACCAGCCATTATCCCAACGATCCTGTTTTTTATGAATTGTGCGACAAGTACGGATTATATGTGATGGATGAAACCAATCAGGAATCCCATGGTTTTGGACTCGGTAATAGTGTGATCGGCGACAATCCGGAATGGACAAAAGCTCATGTGGAGCGGGTGGTTTCAATGGTTGAACGTGATAAAAACCATGCCAGCGTCATCATGTGGTCGCTCGGTAACGAAGGGGGGCATGGCCGTAACCTGGTTGCGATGGCCGATACTGTCAGGAAACTGGATCCTTCAAGATTGGTGTACTCTGATACTCACCGCGGGGTTTCGGATATATACGATGAAGGATATCTGTCTCCGGAGTCATTTAAAAAATTAGGCGAAGAAATCAGTGATAAGCCTGTTTTTATGCGTGAGTATGCTCATGCCATGGGGAACTCGCTAGGCAATCTGCAAGAATACTGGGACGTTATATACGCTGATTCAAGTATTGTTGGAGCAGCCATCTGGGATTGGGTTGATCAGGGCATTGCAAAAAAAATTGATGGTTCGCCAGAAAAGTATGGACTGAACCCCTCCGGTTTAAAATTAAAAGATGATGAATTCTGGGCCTATGGCGGCGATTTCGGCGATCAGCCCAACGATGGGGCATTTTGTATTAACGGCCTTGTTGGCCCCGACAGGGCACCGCATCCACACTATTACCAGGTTCAGAAGGTGTATCAGAATATTGATTTTGAACTCGGAAATATAAAAACACTGAGTGTAAAAGTACTCAACCGTTATGACTTTACCTCAACCGATGAATTTGATTTGGTGTACGAATTCCAGGTGAACGGAAAAGTTGAAAAATCAGGCCTGTTAAACTGTCCGTTGGTTGCTCCGGGACAAACCAATGAGGTTGCGCTTGGTTTTCCTGAAGCATACAGTAAATGGAATGGTGAGGTTATCCTGAATGTATTTGCCCGGTTAAAAAAGCCAACCCTTTGGGCAGATGTCGGCTTTACAGTTGCCCGTGGTCAGTTTGTACTAAAAAATGACGTATCTCATACAATTAGTGCCGGTGGTGGAGAGCCTACGGTTAAAGAAACGTCTGCAGCCATTCATGTTGAGGCGGGGGCAATCCAGTTTATTTTCGATAAAACAAACGGAGCATTAACCAGTTGGAAGGCAAATGAAAATGAACTGCTTTATGGCCCTCTGGAACCTTATTTCTGGAAGCCTGCAAACGATAACCAAAGAAGGAGCGGTTATTCTGAGCGGCTTGGCAAATGGAGAGAGGCAGGAGCAACCCGCAAGCTCGAAAAATTTCATGTTCGCAAGAAAGCCGGGTTGGCCATTGTTACTTTCAATATGAAACTTGGTGAGATTGGCGCAGCCTATCAGCTGTCCTACTCTGTGAACGGTGCCGGAAAACTACAGGTTGAGGCAACCTACACACCTGAATCTGATACAATTCCACTAATGCCCAAATTTGGTATGAGAATGAGGCTGCCATCAGAAATGAGTACCATCGGCTGGTATGGTCGAGGCCCTTACGAGAATTATCCCGACCGCAAAACCGGCTACCTGCTTGGTTTATATGAATTGAAACTAGCAAATTTTATAACCAATTATATCGCTCCCCAGGATAATGCCAACCGTTGCGATGTACGGTGGTTTAAATTTTCTGGTCAACAAACAGGTAGTGTAAAAGTAACCGGTTTACAACCACTCTGTTTCCGGGCGTGGCCTTATACCGAAGCCGAACTGGAAAAAGCCATGCATCCGTATGAATTGCCTACTCGTGATTTTATCAATATAAACATTGACCAGAACATTCACGGGGTAGGTGGAAATGATAGCTGGGGAGCCAGAACACTTGATAAATATACCATTCCGGGAAATAAACCATACTACTATGGATTTACGTTGGAATATATATCTGAAACCGGAAAATAGAGACGTAAAATATAAATAGTACTATTTAAAAAAGCACCAGTAACTTTGTTATGTTCGTCGGTAAAATGTTTATTTACTGGCTTCATAAGCCTGGTTTCTGGTGTTTTTTACTGCGCTACTCTGAAATAACCACGCTTTCATAATAACACCCGATAGAGTCAGTTCATAAAGTGAGGTATTTGAACTGTAAAGTTCAGATAATATTCCGTATTGATCTGCGGAAAAGTCCTTGTATGTTTTTATATACTTCCTTATTGCCGGTGTTAAGGCCACTATTAACTTGACACTGGACTTCTACTGTTAAGGATAATTTTACCGGTATTACCCACGTGTTTTAAGTATTCCGCTTAAAAATGTAAAATCCATGCAAATGTTACAAAGGTTTGATTGGTATAGAAATACGCTTTTAGCGTAATTCTTAGTGAATTTTGCATGAGCCGGAAATGTATTGATTTTAAATGAACTAATATATATTCAAATATTTAATAAGAATATAGTAAACCGTTGAGTTTAATAGGAGCGAACTTCCCGGCTGTAAATTCAGAATGATACCGGATTTATTATAAATATGGTTTGTTTAATGGCAATATTAGGTATTCTATGAATGAAATAAGTCATAAGTATATCTTATGTAATTCATAAAGTAACCCGATATTGTAAAATAAACAATATATTTGTAATGATCAAAAAGGTTAATTAGTGCCTTTCCATAGGTCATCATTTATGATTTTAAACATATAGGGTTATTATGGATGCCATAAAAAACAGAATTTTCTTTCTTGCTTTAATTGTAATTTTTTCTCAATTGTCCTGCCAGTATAATGCACGTCAAGGCCAATTAAAAGTTTATGAAGAGCCTGGAGAAATATCCTTAGAAGAAAAAACAGCTATCAATCCCGGCTTGCAAAAGGCTCTGGAGCACTACAGATATCCCAAGGACTCCCTCAAAAGAAGAGCACTGTTGTTCCTGATAGAAAATATGGAAAATAAAAAGGGATATGCGCTCCGCGAAACTAAAAAGTTCATAGCGGTTTATGAGGCTGTTTGTAAAACCGGCGAAAAAAATGGCGTAGACAACAAAAGTATATACATTCCTGCTCAATTTCGCAAAGAGGCCCGGGCTGAATTTTCCGGACAACATTATTCGGATTTGCATAGCATAACTGCAGAATTAATTATAGAGAATATAGAATATGCCTTTAAAGCATGGCAATTTCCCTGGGCCAAACACCTGAGTTTCGAAGAATTTTGTGAATATGTTTTGCCTTACAGAATATCGGAAGAACCACTCTCTCCCTGGAGAAAATATTTATTTGAACAACAAAAGGATTTTATTTCCCTTCTCTTAAAGGAGGGGATTAATGATCCTGTTGAGGTTGTGAAGCGATTGAATGATAGATTGTTGGGAGACTTTGTTTTTTGCAGTAAAATAAGCCCGCCATATTTGTCAGTACGTGAGCTTTATCGTCATCCGGCAGGGCAATGCGAACACCGGTATTTATTATTTACGGCTCTGGCAAGAACGCTCGGATTACCGGTTGCCATCGACTTTAGCCCTCAGTACACGCGATATCCGGGTAGTCATTCCTGGACTGTGCTAACGAACGATGGACATAATAAAATACTGGCTTTCAACGGAGGCGACAAATGGGCGGAACTTCCATTCACCGGGTTTAAAGCCTATCGTAATACCTATAAAAACTATATTAAGCCAAAAGACAAGTATTTGCCATACCTGTTCACCAATCCGAATTATATTGATGTTTCCGGAGAATATCCCCTTGATGTATTTAAATACACTATGTTGCTGGATAATCCGGTAAAAAAGAACGATATATTCCTGTTTAATTTCGGAATGGGAACAGTCCTGGTTCCTATAGCCATGGGAGAAGTTGAGGATCATACGGCTGTTTTTAAAAATTGCATTTTTCGCGAAGAAGGCCTTGTAGTGCCCGTAGTGTATGAGAATGGTATTCAAAAAATTTATGGAAACCCGGTTGTTGTAAAGAGGAATGACGCACCACAGGTATTTACGCCGGCAGATTCGGTTTGCAAAATCAGGGTGGTGAGAAAATACCCTATATCAGGAGATATGCGTGGGTTTGCCTGGCATGTAAAGGATGCCATTATCCAGGGAAGCAACAGGAGGGATTTTAGCGATGCTGAAACAATTTATACTTTTAAAAGTGCCCCCATGTTTTATCAGCTTAACGATATTGACAACGCCCATTCCTACAAATATTTCAGGTATGTTCCTGCCGATGGAAAAAGCATTCATCTTGCAGAATTAAAATTCTATTTTGTTTCAGGAGACAGTTCTTGTGTGGCAGGGCAACCTCGAAGCTACTTTTCCCAACAGCCTGATTCATTGATGAAGAACCTGTTCGACGGCAACATCAGAACTAATTTTGATGCGGAGCCGGGGAACTGGGTAGGAATAGATGTTGGTGATAATCCGAAGACCCTTTGCCGGATAGGTATTTTACCCCGGAACAACTGGAACGTGATCGAAAAAGGGCATGTATATGAACTCCTTGTGTTCAACAAAGGATGGAAAAGCCTTGCGACCAAACAGGCAACAGATTTTTTTATAGATTTTGATCAGGTTCCCTGTAATGCAGTGATGTTACTGAGAGATCAGACGGAGGGAAAGCAAGAACGGGTTTTTACTTATCAGAATAACTGGCAGTTATTTTGGTAGCGTTTAATTGATCAGGCATTATGAAGTTATCTATACCAAACTTATTCCGATTCCCGCATATCATACTTATTGCATGTATATGCTATATCCTGCTGCCATTTAATTTTTTACATTTCCACCTTGAGGCCAGGCAGGCTGAAATACGAATTGTTAGTTTCGCTGTTTTGTCTGTTATAGCCCTTTTGTTTCTTTCTGCTAAAATTTTTTCGCGTGAGGACAAAGCATACTCACTCACCTTAGTCGATTTTTCGTTTGTATTGTATGGCCTCTACCTGGCAATACAGCCTGGGCTATATCAAAATGCCAATAGCCCGGAAGCCATTATTGAAGGCTTCTCGCTATTGCTGCTATATTTTATTGTCAGGCAATTGGATAATGGTATAAGGTTTTTGGGTTTTGTTCCTGTTATGTTGTCAGGGATATTTCAGTTTTTTTATGGGATTTACCAGCTTCCGGATCCTGTTCCAATTACCAAAGCGATTACTGAAGTATATGGAACTTATCAAAATACAGGAACCTTTGGGGGCGCTGTTTCTGTGTCACTCGTGGTATTATTAGCCATGTTGCTTTTAACATCCGGAAGTCGATTAAACCCTTTTGTTAAAAAAGGGATGGTTTTGCTGCTTGTTTTTTACGGTGTTATAGTAGTTTCAAGCGGTTCAAGAGCCGCAGTACTTAGTGTTGTTGTAACAGGTGGTTATTTGTTGTTTCTGAAATACAAACATTCGTTCTTCATCCTGTCAACTGGTAAACGGAGAAGCCGGGGCATCCTCATTGCATCCCTGGGAATCGCATTGTCAGGAGTCCTTTATCTGCTTAGAACCGATTCAGTGAAAGGTCGCTTTTTTATATGGGGGCGCAGCATGGATATGATTAAGGATAATTTTTGGTTTGGGTTAGGACCCAATGGTTTTCAGAATAACTACATGCTATACCAGTCCGGTTTCATAAAACAGAACCCGCAAAACCCACTGGCCTGTTTTGCCGATGATAACCTGTTTGCCTTTAATGAATGGCTGAGAATATTTGCAGAACAAGGAATAATTGGGGTATTGCTGTTGGGGGTGCTTGTTTTTGCAATAGTAAGAACACTGGTAAAAGTATTCAAAGAAGATAGAAGGGGTAGTCAGATGAGCAATGCCGTAATCGCATCAGCTATCCTTCTCTCCGTTTCTGTTTTCAGTTGCTTCTCATACCCCTTGTACTACTTTCAGTTTAAAGTACTGTTAACCATTGCTATAGCTTCTGTTGCCGGTGTTCGTGTATTAACCATTGATGCTTATAGAATTGATAATAATAAGGTGCTGAATATAAATATACTCTTTGGGGTTATTATACTCATCGCAGCCATATGGGGTGTAAGCCTTGGTAAACAAAAACTCGCAGCATTCAGCCAATGGAATCGTGCAACAAAAAATATGGCATTTAACAAAGAGTTGGCCTTAAAACAGTTTAAAAATTGTAGAAATGAGCTGTCCGGTTGCGTATCATTTTTAAACATGTACGGCACCATTTTACATGCCAGCCAACATTATAAAGAAGCCGAAGAGGTGTTTTCCGAATCCCTGAAAGTAAGGCCGGCTTATTACGCCACTGTTGGATTGGGCAAAGCCTATGTGGGCAATAATTGTACACAAAAAGCAATGAAACTTTGGAAAGAAGCCTCATTTATGATTCCAACACGGGTGGAGCCTCACTATTTAATTCTGAAACAACTATGGTTAAATAACGATTCAGCAGGCTTTTATGCGAACTATAACCAGCTCATGAAGCAAAAAATAAAAATAAATTCATTAAAAGTAAAAAGCATGTTTTTCGAGTTAAGTAATTTTAAGTTTAATCAAATAAAAGAAGAATGAAGTTTAAATCAAAAAGAATGATTGTGTTGGGGTTGTCATTGCTACTCCCCGCCATCTATTACTCCTGTAAAGAGGATTTCTTTGACGAAAGAAAAAGCGACTCTACACAGGAATTTGCAGAGGCAAGAGAATGGTATGATACCAGCAATGGCTCAATATCCCGGTTAAAATCGGGCAATAAGAATCTAAAGGTTTATATTGCCCCCAACTGGAAAGAAGGTCTTGTAAAAAAGCCTGAAAAGCTTGATGCCACAACCGTTGAAACGGCTATTGAGGCTAATGCTCTGGTAACCTTTATTGATGATGAGTGTCTGGCTTTATGGAAGCAAACCAAGGATCGGAAATACAAACAGTCCTTAACCCGGTTTGTGTATGTAAAGCATAATAAAACCAAAAAAAAGGAAGGTTTTTATATGACCATTATGCCATCGTTAGCCTATCTGAAGGAGAAAAATTTTAAACCCTTTTATGATAATAGCTATATGGATATTGATAACAACTACAGTGGCTACATCTTGTATCACAACGTAGATGGATCATTCTCAAATGGCTGGAAATATAAAAACGGGCAAATTACCCACAATATAAACCATCAGGAAACCGGACAGGTGTTCACCACGTTAAAAGGCGGTCACTCGGAGTGCCAGACCTTTCAGTATACCGCACTGGTTGAGGAGTGTACCAATTGGTTCACCATTACTGAGTTTGGCGTAAATTATAGTGGAACAACTTGCCATTATTTTAATGAAGCACAAGCCACGTGGGAAGAGTGTGTTTGGATAGAAGATGGATCACCGGATAATACCGGAGTTGGAGTAGTTGGATCCCCTGCTGGTGGGTACACAGGTGATTCGTCCGGTTCGGATTCGGATTCGGATTCAGATCCTGTTCCGGATACGGACAATCCACTTGATACCGCAAAAACGCCATGCGCTGTGATGCGCATCTATTCAAAAGACGTATCTGCGAATAACGTTGTGAAAGGGATGAAAGGCTTGACCAATATGACAAATGAAAGTGCTTTTATTATGCAGCGAGAAGAGCCATATGACGCCACCGATGGATTATTTTGTAGTACTTATGTTCGTGGCGATAGCCCTTTGTCGGTGCACCCTGAAGATAAGCTTGTTAAAGGCGAAACATATGATGCTTTTGCACATACGCATACTAGCCAGGGTGGGCCAATTTTTTCAACCGGCGACCTTGAATGGTTAAGGGAAAGGGATAAAGAGGGATACATTAACGATTATAGTACGCTCTCATACATTTTAGTGACGCACACCGACCACATAATATTAAACATGATGGTTACGGATTGGGACAAGTTCAGAACCTATTGTGACACGCAACTTGATCCGAAAGTAGAAATTGAGCCTTTGGATATATTGCTTCGTGATAAATTTAAACATGGTAAAGATTACCTTGGAACCTTTTTGGATGCACTGAAGGACGCCGGCATTGTACTTTACGAAGCGGATTGGGACACTCCCTCCGAGTGGAAACAATTGGAGCTGACTAATGACTCCATACCCACAGCAACTAAAACAGATTGCCAATAATTTAACCCAATTCATTACATTTAACATTTAAACGCATGAAACGAACCATGAGCAAATATCCTCACACACGAGGATGACTAAACTGGTGAGTTGCATATAACAATTAATACATATGAAAAAGTTACTAATAATACCACTATTAACATTGTTTGCCTGTAGTATAGCCATTGCCCAACGTCAATATCGTACCTATAAGGATGGCGATCATATGAGTTGCCCGGCATTGGCGCCCTTTGTGGGAACCTGGGTGGGTACATCAGGCAACACTACACTAACCATTGTGCTGGTAAAAACAACCGTTAACGGTAAGAAAAGGGTGCAAAATACTACTTATTATCCTGCGGAAGAAAAGAGGAATTATCCTAACATCACGGAAGATTTAATAATGGGTTGGCACCAAGTATCGGTAAACGGGAAAGTGATACAAAGTTCGTTAAGCAAAAAGAGTAATAAATACGATTATAAAAAGAAAAATCATACAATTGAAGGCTTCCTCCCCGTGTTTGAAGAAACCTATGACGTTTTAACGTTAATGTTTTTTAAAGACGCCATAACGGATGATGTCTATAATTTAAGTGCACTAACGTTGTTGGAGGATAAAAAACATGTACAATTAACTATTGCCTATAATACCAAGGCACAAAAAGACTATTGCCCGTTTCCAACCGGAATTATCTTAGAGAAACAAGAATAAGTAACAGGAGTCAAACAAAGGGATAGACCTATCCCTTTGTTCCTTTGCAGTAACCCCCCCCCCTTAAGTTATACCAGTTAAAACTATAAATGCACCGGTATTACAGCCTTAAATGATACCCGAAACAGTTAAACCAGAATAAAGTGACAAAGAACAATACATATGAAAAAGTTACTAATAATATCATTATTAATAATATTTGCCTGTAGTTTAACCATAGCCCAACGTCAATACCGTACCTATAAGGATGGAGACCATATAAGCCGGCCGGCATTGTCGCCCTTTGTGGGAACCTGGGTGGGTACATCAGGCAACACTACACTAACCATTGTACTGGCAAAAACAACCGTAAACGGAAAGAAGAAGGTGTTAAATACAACTTATTATTCTACAGAAGAAAAGAGGAATTATCCCAACATCACGGAAGAATTAATAATGGGGTGGCACCAAGTATCGGTAAACGGAAAAGTGATACAAAGTTCGTTAAGCAAAAAGAGTAATAAATACGATTATAAAAAGAAAAATCATACAATTGAGGGATACCTACCTGCTTTTGAAGAAACCTATAGCGTTTTAACGTTAATGTTTTTTAAAGATGCCATAACAGATGATACGTATAATTTAAGTACACTAGAGTTGTTGGAGGATAAAAAACATGTAAAATTATTTATTCATTGTAATAGAAAAGAACAAAAAGATCATTGTCCGTTTCCAACCGGAATTATCTTAGAGAAACAAGAATAAGTAACAGGAGTCAAACAAAGGGATAGGTCTATCCCTTTGTTCCTTTGTAGTAAGCACCCCTTAAGTTATACCAGTTAAAATTGTAAAAAAACAATTGATACATATGAAAAAGTTACTAATAATACCACTATTAACATTGTTTGCTTGTAGTTTAGCCATTGCCCAACGTCAATATCGTACCTATAAGGATGGCGATCATATGAGTTGCCCGGCATTG
>JBNKRV010000071.1:0-22426 GCA_050296935.1 Marinilabiliaceae bacterium
TTGAACTCGCAAAATGCTCGTTTCATAATTTTCAGTTGAATCTCACAATTTATAGGCGGTCTGAAACATAGTTCTATCGAATACCTGTATAATCATTGATTATATGAGATAAATCCAAAATTTTATGTCGAACTCAGGTTATTAGTATGGCATTAAATATTTTACTTCAATGATTCATAGGATATATAGTTTAGCCTATTTTGTAATTAGGTTTAGCGGTTTAGCATATATTTTTCGATATTTTTTTGCAAAAAAAGGGGTTACTATTACAATGTATCATAATCCTGATGCTGAAACCTTTGATAAACATCTGAATTATCTTACAAAAAAATATAACATTATCTCACTGCCTGAGCTTCAAAATGCCATTGAGAAAAGAGACTTTAAAAATATACCAGATTATGCTTTAGTATTAACCTTTGACGACGGCTGGAAAGAAAACTATCATCTGATATCATCTTTTAAACATTACAACGTTAGACCAACCATTTATTTAACATCACATATTGTAAATACGAACCGATATTTTTGGTGGACCATGTGTGTAAATGGAGAGGAAGAAGCATTAAAGTATTTGCCAGAGAGTGAAAGGCTTAAAAGGTTAAAAGAACAGTATCATCACTATCCTGAAAAAGAATATAAAAATGGCAGGCAGGCGCTTAATATTAAGGAGATAAGGGAGTTGCAGAAGTATGTTGATTTTGGTTTGCATACCCGATTTCATCCCATACTTACCAAATGTACTTCGAATCAGAAAAATAAAGAAATTGTTGAAGGTAAACTAAAACTGGAAAGAATGCTGAATACCAGTATCGAAACCTTTGCTTACCCTAATGGTGAATACGACGAAGAATGTATTAACATACTAAAAAACAGTGGTATAAAACTCGCCAGAACAACGGATGCCGGATGGAATAATAAAAATTCTAATTTACATGAATTAAAGATTACAGGAGTATCAGACAATGCCTCGAAAAGTAAACTGATTGCAGAACTAACAGGTATCCCTCTATTTTTTCAATATTTTTTCCAGGGAAGTTTAAATGGAAAGAAAGTGAAATTTTAAAAGCTATTATAGGATGTTTTAAAGACTGAAATGGTGAATTACGCTCTACCTTATGCTGTTGTTTTAGATATTGCTTTTGCAGGATATGGAGCTTTACGTTCACTTTTTGATTATAAAATTCCACTGATCGGATTTTATAATAGTAAAACAATACCTGAAAGATATACCCGGTTATGTAAGCGAAAAATATTTTATAATGATTCGGATGAATTATTGGAGCTACTCATTCAAATCTCAGATTCACTGGATAAAAAGCCTGTTTTGATATTAACATCAGATTTTTATGTTGAATTTTATGTTGAGAACAGGGAAATTCTTTCTGATAAGTTTTTAATTCATATGCCCGATAGTTACACTGTTGACCTTTTAATGGATAAAAACAAGTTTTCTGCATATGCCGAAAAACACAACATTCTGATTCCTGAAAGTTTCAAAATAAGAAGCATGGAAGATATTGTGAAATACAAACCGGATATACGATTTCCGGTAATTGTAAAGCCTCATAAAAGAACAGAAAGATGGATGTCGTCAAAATGCAAAAAAGCTTACATCATATCAGAATATAAACAACTGATAGCATTATATGAAAAAGTATCTAATTACGAATCGTATCTGATCATTCAGGAATATATTGAAGGAAATGATGACCAGATAGAATACTGTTTAGTTTATTTTTCTAAAAAAAGTGAATGTATGTTGGCCTTTACCGGAAAAAAAATCAGACAATGGCCTGTAGGCACAGGAAGTACTGCAACAACGATACCCACAAATAATAACTTTATTAAAGAAGAAACAGAACGGATATTTAAGGCAGTTCATTATGTTGGTTTTGGCTCAATAGAATTTAAACATGATGCTCGCAACGGCAGGTATTATTTAATAGAACCAACGGTAGGAAGGTTAAATCAGCAGGAATATATTGCTACTTTATCCGGATATAATATTCCATTGATTGCCTACAGCGACCTTACCGATATTGAGATTATCCCCAACGAGAGTATTAATTCTGACATCATTTATATTGATGAAATCGCTGAGTTTTATAGTGTTTTAGTACATTTTAAAAGAAAATTATTGTCGGTTAAACAGTGGAGACATAGTTTAAATGGAAACAGGTACTATCGGTTTGCAAATTTAAACGACATAGGGGTTCTCTGGGGCCTGTTTATTAAAGCACTCTTAAAACTCTTTCCCCAATAAAGTAATAATTATTCCTTTCATGCATAATTGTGAGAGGTACTGATCCATTGTATTATGAAAGTTTTTCTCATTGCACCAGCACCACCACCTGTAGGAGGTATTGAATCAGTAACAGATAACCTGGTTAATTATTTAAATATTTCAGGTAATGGAACAAAGCTGGTATTATATAACACATCTCACCGTTACCGACCTGTTACCTCCAATTCAAGGTTAATTAGAATTATTACCGGTGTTGTTGGTGCATTTAAGACTTATATGAATATTGGAAGGTTTATAAAAGAGGAGAAGCCAGACGTTATTCATCTTGCAAGTAGTGCTTCCTTGTCATTGTTTAAAGATTATTTACTTGTTAAAAAAGCGATAAAAAGTAAGGTTCCAATCGTTCTTCACTGGCATTTTGGTAGAATTCCCACCCTTAAGAAACAAAATAACTGGGAGTGGAAATTAATTCAGAAGGTTATCAGGCAGAGTAATATGTCAATAGTTATTGACAATAAATCACACGAAACCTTATTGGAATCCGGCATTTCAAATCTGGACTACGTTCCAAATCCATTAGCATTTGATATGGAGAAAAAGGCCAGAGAATTAACGGTTAGTAGCCGTGTTCGCAAGTCCGGAAGGTTAATTTATGTGGGCCATATCATTAAAAATAAGGGCGTTTTTGAACTTGTTGAAGCTTGTTCTAAAATACAAGATATTAAAGAGTTGATACTGATTGGCCCCTATGAAGAAAGTATTAAACAGGAATTAATGAAGTTATCAGGAAATGAGAAAGACAATAATTGGTTAAAGTTTACAGGGCAAATCAACATTGACGATGTAACTGATTATATGAAAAGTGCTCCCATATTGTTATTACCCAGTTATACAGAAGGTTTTCCAATGGTTATACTGGAAGCCATGGCACTTGGATGTGCCATAATAGCAACAGATGTTGGAGCTATCCCTGAAATGCTCGATGTAAAATCTGAAAAACCATGTGGAGTATGCATTTCTCCGCAAAATACAGCGCATTTAAAAGAAGCCATTGAAACATTAATGCAGAATCAGGAAAGTTGGGAGCTCTATGGGAAAAGAGCAAATGAGCGGGTGCTTAGCAATTATACTATCAATTGTGTTTATAATCAGTATAAAAGCGTTTGGGAAAAAGCAATGAAAAACTCAGGAGTTGAAAACTAGCGACGCTATTTAAATAATCTGAAACAAGTCAGCTATTAAGCTATAGTCGACATAAAATTCAGATTGTTAATGTAGAATTTGAGGTTTAAGAATTTAAATTTAGAAAGATGAAACTTAAGGAATTTGTTGATATTCATCAAGAGACAGGATTTAATTTAAATAACAAAGATGGTCAGTATTTTCTGAATAGGGGAATAATTAATTATTCTTTTCCTCAATTAGGAAAGGCTTTGATTAATAAAAAGCTTATTGACTATCTTAAGTGGAGATATCTGATTACGGTAATAAAAACAGAGTTCAGGATTAAAAATACATCAGAATATATTTTAACCGCAGATAGCTATGACGTTGACGAATTTAGAAAGAAAACCAGAACTACTGTCCGCAAGAGCTTAAGATCCTGTGATTTTAAACGACCCTTGTTAAATGATTTGATAACAGAGGGATTAGAAATAAACAAACAAACTTTAATAATACAAAAGAGAAAGGATAAATTTCTTACAGATCCAGAACTCTGGGAGAAATATATAAACCTGTTTTATGAAAATAAAGACACAATTATCGTAGGTGCCTATTTTGAAGGTAAAATGATCGGATATGCAATTGCTTATGAAGTGGAAGGGAAGCATTCATTTCATTTACAGCATATAAATAGAGATTATGGTACTTATTACCCAATGAGTGGTTTAATGTATGTTGTAGTTAATCAGTTAATTGACAAGCACGGACGGGTTCAGATATCCGATGGTATTGAATCATTTGATCCCATGCCCTCCTTAAATAGGTTTAAGAGATATATGCGATTTGATAGGGTTCCTATTACAAGAGTATATATAATCAATCCCATTCTTCTTGTTATTCTGAAGACTGTTGTTGGATTTAATATTTCCATATTAAAGAAGAAGAACATTAGCAACCCACTGGTAAAAAAGATGATAACTCTATATCAAGGGCACAGACTTTTAGTTCGGATGGTTACTGAATTGTCAAAAGGGACTTATCCTGCCAAAGAATATGTTTATCAGGACTAATCACTGAAACCCTAAAATTAGTAGCACTATGATATTATTAATTTCTTCACATTTCCCTCCGGAACCTGTAACAGCAGCAACGTTATGCTATGACCTTGCAGTTTCGCTGGCTGAAAAAAATGATGTTCAGGTGATTACTCCCGAACCTACGCGACCTTTAGGTTTTCAGTTTGCCGGCAACAACACTGAAAATGGAAAAGTAAAACATCAGATTTTAAAATCATATACCTGTGCTAAATCTACTTTTATTGGCAGAATGCGTGAAAGCATCAGTTTTGGGAAACATGCAGTTGATTTTGTGAGGAGGAATCATAAATCCATTGAATCAATTTACATACTGGCCTGGCCATTGTTTGCACAATATCAAATTGTTAAGGTAGCTAAGGAGTTCTCAATACCTTCAGTTACTCATGTAATGGATATATATCCGGAGTCTCTGGTTAATAAATTACCCATATTAAAAAAGTCTTTTTTTAAGCTTTTACTTCCGATGGATAAATACATTTTGCAAAATTCATCAAAGGTGATAACCATTTCCTCAAATATGAAAGATATATTGGTGAAAACCAGAGTTTTAATAGATGATAATGTTGAGGTAATACACAACTGGCAAAATGATGATATCTTTTTAAAATATCAGGATCAAAAGAAAAATGAAAACAGAGAGAAAAGTGATTCTATTTTCACATTTATGTTTTTAGGTTGTTTAAGTAAATCGGCTGCATTAGAAATTATTATACTGGCCTACAAAATAAGTGCGCTTAAAAATACAAGGCTGGTAATAGCCGGGAGTGGATCAGAGAAAGAATATCTGACGTCTCTTGTTAATGGTAATCAGGACATAAAAATTGAATTCTGGGATGCTCCCTTGCATAAAGTTCCTGAAATTCAGAATAAAGCAGATGTATTGATATTAGGATTGCGCAAAAATACAGCTCTTTTTGCCATGCCATCAAAACTACCTGCCTATATGTTCTCTCAGAAACCCATTATTGCATCTGTTGAAGAAGATAGTGCCACGGCAACAGCCATACAAGATGCTAAGTGTGGTTGGACGGTTGATCCTGAAGATCCCCGGAAACTTGAAAAAGTACTCCGGTCTGCCTATGAAACTCCCAAAGAACAGTTACAACAATATGGAATCAATGGATTTTCATATGCATTTGAGAAATTTTCAAGAAAAAATAATCTGCAGAAATTGACTAATTCTATTTATAACACGCTATCATAAACCCCCATTGTATCAATACTTTTTATATAAATCAATCCGTTAAATTATGCTGATTAGGTTGACTTGCTTGATGTTGATATTGAATATTGGAACAGGCAACATAGATTATACCTTAGCTCAATCGTTTCCATTACCCTTAAGTGAAAGAACAACATTTTATGTAGCTACAAATGGAAATGATAATAACCCTGGAACAATAGATAAACCATGGGCTACCTGGCAAAAAGGATTTAATATGGCTGGAGCCGGAGATACCGTATTTATTAGGGGTGGAATTTATTATGCCAATACTAATGATCCATATGGAGTGTATATCTCAAATAAAAAAGGAACCAGATCTAAACCCATCCACATTTTTAATTATCCAACAGAGTACCCGGTGTTGAATTGCTCTACCATAGCAAAAAGCCGACAGGATAATGTTGGAATCAGGTTGGATTATTGTTCGTACTTTCATTTAAAAGGTTTAACCATTACCAGCGTTAGTCAGCATACCTATAATACTGGACCATGTGGTTTTTTAATCGAACATGGAGGCGTTTTTAAACTTGAAAATTGTATGGCCGATAATGTTGAAGGCGCCGGATTTCAGGGATATGCGGTGGATACTATTGAGCTTATAAATTGCGATTCTTATAACAATTATGATATTTCAACAACTGGCTATAAGGGAGGACAAGCAGATGGATTTGTATTTTGCTTTGCCTCAAGAAATTCATATACCACTTTTAAAGGTTGCAGAGCCTGGAATAACTCAGATGATGGCTTTGATTGCTGGAAAAATGAAGGTGTCGTAATTTTTAATCAATGTTGGGCATTCAATAACGGAAGAGGTAACGGAGATGGTGGAGGATTTAAATTAGGAAGCACCAATCAGGATCCCATGGATGATCCGCAGAGAATTTTAACCAACTGTTTGGCTGTGGGTAACCGGTTTATAGGTTTTAATCAGAATGATGGAAAGGTGAATATGGTTTTCTATAATAACATAGCCTACAATAATAAAGGTACCGGATATAGCCTCGGTCAGTTTCATATTAAGCTGGATATAAAAAACAATATAAGTTATAAAAACGGAGGCAGGGATTATTTTTCGGGCAATGCGGATAATACCAATAACAGCTGGAATAAAAATATGGAAATAGCTGTTAATAAGGAAGATTTTATTTCGCTGGATACAACAGGTATCATGGGTAAAAGGCAAATGAATGGCGATTTACCGAAAACTAATTTTCTCAAATTAGCTGTAGGAAGCGATTTAATAAACAGGGGAGCAGACGTGGGAATTTATTTTGAAGGGGATGCTCCTGATCTGGGACCCTTTGAATGGGTTACAGAATAAAGGAATAAAACAATTATATAACCATCTGAATTCTAATATTATAATCGAATTCGGGTTAATGGAAAGATGGAATCATAAAACGCAAATTAAATATTAAGGTTATGAAAAAAAAGTTAGATAAATCATGCAATTTTCTGGAAACACCGGTTACCAATGCAAGCGAATTACGACCATTACATGTTCGGATATCTAAAATAATACCCAATAAATGGTTTACATTAAAATCCAGAATTAAATACCGGGTAATGAAAGGAACAAATGGGCAATGCAATGGAATACCTGAGAAAACAAACGGAACAAATGGTGAATCAAAACAAACAATGATGGCACCCAAAATTGAACCGTTAAATCTGAAGGTAGGTGATATGGTTGAGATAAAATCTTTAAAAGAGATAACAGCAACTTTGGATGATAATGGAAAATTTAAAGGCTTGTACTTTATGCCGGAAATGGAAGAGTTTTGTGGTAAACAGTTTAAGATTTTTAAAATAGCAGAAAAAATTAAACTTGAAACTAACGGAGAATTACGAAAGTTAAGAAGCCCGAGCTATTTTCTTGAAGGTGTGCATTGCAATGGAATATTTCAGGGGGGATGCGATAGAGCTTGTTTTCACTACTGGCGTGAAGAATGGCTGATAAAGGTTTCTGAATAAAGGCATACTTCATCAACCATCTGTAGTTTGAAATAATAATTCAGGAAAAGGATGTATTTATGGTTATAATAGTTTCTTCTATCCTTGTATTACTAATTCTCTATTATCTCATATTGGATTATTACGGACCAAAAGTAATTAAACTCAATAAAGATAAAGTATTTGGAATTTCTTGTTTGAGAGGTAACGGTTTAATGGTTCATGAATACGATAGTGCAGGTAATTTATTCGCATCCAGAGGATTATCCATATATCAATTGGTAAAAGGAGATGATGAATTTACCAGGTTGGCACACCTGAATGTTGGCATTTCAATATTTTGGTTAAATAATTTCTCGTTGTTCAGGCAATTTGTAAATAAGCAGGAGTGTATCGAATTAACAGTGGGCGAAAATGGTAATTTGTGCGCTTTTTCAGCAGGGTATATGTTCTATTGGAACAATGAGAAAAAGAAATTTAATAAATCATTTAAACTCCCTCATTTTGGTATGGGGATAGGAAGAGGAATAATGAATACCGGTTTATTAAATGCGAATGATGATAGAATTTATATAGGTGAATATTTCAGGAATGATGAAAGAGTGGGGGTGGATATAATTCACAGCCCTGATTTTGGACGAACATGGAATGTATCTTATAAATTTAAGCAAGGACAGATCAGACATGTTCATGCTGTACAAAAAGACCCGTATACCGGTCGGTTATGGGTTTGTACAGGAGATGAAGATCACGAATCAATGATTGCATACTCTGATGATTATTTTAAAACCATTGATACCATTGGGCATGGAAGTCAGATGTGGAGAACATGCCAGTTAGTTTTTACGGAAGAAGCTATTTATTGGGGAACCGATACAGGAACCCATGAAGTATCCGGAATATATAAATGGAACAAGCAACAAGCTACAGTACATAAATTAATGCCTGTTCCCGGTGCAATATTCTTCGGTACCAAGCTAACCAATGGTAACTTAATAATGAGTACCGACCGGGAGAACTTCCCGAATGAAAAAGATGATAAAGCAAGATTGTATGTAATTTCAAAAGAGGATTCGGTAACAGAAATTGAATGTGGGAAATGGAAAAACAGGAAACTGAATTTCAAATTCGGATTTGCCAAATCCCGGTTTCAGCGGAATCAGGGAGGGAATTACCTGGCAGTGAATTTTATTAATCAAAAGGCGGTTGAAAGTAGTGATTTGTATATGATATCTGAAGAAGAACTTGAAAAAGTAGCAACCGGATAATGGATCACTAAATGTTTTTAATACAAATACATCCATCATAAATAGCGTATTAAATATCCCTGATATTTTAGGTTTTTGAATGGAAAGATCCGGAGCAATATATAAAGCTTTGAGTGGACTGACCTACAGAGATAACTTATCTGATGAATTCTTAAAATTTTATGAATATGATTTTACTCACTACTAAGAATTTTAATAATGGGATTCATTTTACATTTTATTGAAGATCTGTTTTTCCGGCTCATGTTTGTAATTCTTCAAGGAGAAAACAGAAATAAGCTGTTAAGAATGTATGGAGTTACTATTGGAAAAGGTTGTCAGATCTGTACCAGTCATTTTTCCACAGAACCTTATTTAATTGAAATTGGCGATTATGTGGGTATCGCTTCGGGTACAATTCTAATTACACATGACGGTGCTGTCAGGTTATTCCGGGATACTAATCCTGATCTGGATCTTTTTGGAAGGATTACTATTGGTGACCATACTTTTATAGGAACAAACTGTACCATATTGCCCAATACAAAAATAGGAAGTAAATGCATTATTGGAGCAGGCTCGGTGGTTCGGGGTATAATCCCGGATAATAGTGTTGTAATCGGCAATCCGGCAAAAGTAATCATGAATACCAATTTAGCTAAAACAATGCTTATTCATCATAAACACTCGCTGAATACCAAAAAATTAAGTTTTAAAGAGAAAAAGAAAAGGATAATTGAACACTTTAATAAACAAGATCTAAAATAAGCAAATCAAATATACGTTGTTGTGCGTCAGTTTATTGCTATTATAAATCATTTCTAAATCTATAATATTATGAATCCTTTTACAAGCAAAACACTATTAATTACCGGAGGTTCCGGTTCTTTCGGAAACGCAGTATTAAGGCGATTTCTTGATACGGATATTGGGGAAATCAGGATATTCAGCCGCGACGAAAAGAAACAGGACGACATGCGTCAGTTTTATCAGAATGCAAAAATCAAATACTTCATAGGTGATGTCCGAAGCAGGCAAAGCATCGACCATGCCATGCAAGGTGTGGATTACGTTTTTCATGCTGCAGCATTAAAACAAGTGCCTTCATGTGAATTTTTTCCTACGGAGGCAGTGAGAACAAACGTATTAGGATGTGAAAATGTTTTAGAGTCTGCACTACAGCACAAAGTTTCAAAAGTAGTGGTTCTCAGTACAGATAAAGCTGTATATCCGGTAAATGCAATGGGTATGTCAAAAGCACTCAGTGAAAAAGTAATGGTTTCTAATTCCAGATCGTTAAATGGTTCTGGTATTGTGTTTTGTGGCACAAGGTATGGGAATGTAATGGCCTCTCGTGGTTCTGTGATTCCTTTATTTGTAAATCAGATAAAAAATAATCAGCCACTAACAGTTACAGACCCCAATATGACTCGCTTTATGATGTCTCTGGAAAATGCCGTAGAACTGGTGTTATTTGCTTTTACCTACGGTCAGAATGGCGATATTTTCGTTCAGAAATCACCATCTACAACAATAGGTATTCTGGCTCAGGCTGTTAAAGAATTGTATCATTCAGATGCTCCGGTTAAGGTTATTGGTACACGTCATGGCGAAAAACTTCATGAAACATTAATTAATCGTGAAGAGATGGTAAGAGCAACCGATGAGGGGGATTACTTCCGGATAACAGCTGATGCACGGAACTTAAACTATAACAAATATTTTACCGAAGGACAATCGAAAGTTTCTGTTGTTGATGAATATAACTCATTTAATACGAAGCAACTTAGTGTGGAAGAAACAAAGCAGTTGTTATTACAACTACGGTTTATTAAAGAAGATTTAAATATAGAAATAGTGGAAAGAGCATATGGATATTGATAAAAAAATAAGAATAGGAATTACGGGTCAGGCAGGTTTTATTGGAACCCATCTTTATAACTATTTTGGTAAAGAAAAAGGCAAAATAGAAAGAATTCCCTTTGAGGATACGTTTTTTGATAATCGTGATTTACTGTGCGGTTTTGTAAGCAAATGTGATGTAATTATACATTTGGCAGCATTAAACAGGCATAACGATCCTCAGGTGATTTATGATACCAATATTCAACTTGTTGATCAACTCATTTCAGCATTAGAATCTACGGATTCAACCCCTCATGTACTTTTTTCTTCGTCAATACAGGAAGACAGAGACAATATGTTTGGACAGTCAAAACGAGAGGGTAGAAAAAGGTTGGCAGAGTGGGCTTCCAGAAATGGAGCTTTGTTTACAGGACTTGTTATTCCCAACGTATATGGCCCCTTTGGTCATCCCTATTATAACTCGGTTGTAGCTACCTTCTGTTATCAGATAACACATGGAGAAAAACCGGTTATTGAAGTAGATGCAGAGCTTAAACTGATTTATATAGAGGAGTTAGTGGCTGTTATCAGGAATATAATTATTATAAACGAAGCATCTGTTGAATGTAGGATACCATATTCATCCGTAAAAAAAGTATCTGAAATATATAAATTACTGAAAGGTTTTTCAGAACAATATATTCAGGAAGGTATTGTACCTCAGGTGGAAGACAGTTTTGAATACAATCTGTTTAATACATTTATGACATATAATGCTTTAAATACTTTCTACCCTTATTATTATAAAAAGCATGAGGATGAACGCGGGAGTTTTGTAGAGCTTATGAAAACAGGTCGGGGAGGCCAGATCTCCTTTTCTACAACTAAACCCGGAATTACCAGAGGAAACCATTTTCATACCAGAAAAATAGAACGTTTCGCAGTAATTAAGGGTAAGGCATCCGTCTGTCTGCGAAGAATCGGAACCGATAAAGTTGTGGAGTACACACTGGATGGAGAAACACCTTCTTTCGTGGATATACCTATTTGGCACACACACAATATTACTAATATTGGTGATGAAGAGCTATATACAGTTTTTTGGATCAATGAATTTTATAATCCTGATGATCCGGATACCTATTTTGAGGAAGTCACAATTCAGCAGAAAATGAATGTTTCTCAAGTTTGATGGAGCCGGAGTTTATGAAAGTATCAGGATACAAGTATAAATATTGTGATACCTGAGATATAAAGCTTTCTATCCAATCAGATGATATAATGAGTACTTGCACTAAAACTCAGGTGGCAGATAAGAAAACTTCATTTCTGAGGCTTTCGAAACTCGGGAAATGTGAGTTTACTACCGTAAATGATCATTTTGAGAGCAAGAGTAACAACAAAATGGAGTTTTCCTGCTGACACTAAATAGTGCCTGTTCATAAAGTAGGGTGTTTGGGCTATAAAGTTAAAATACAAGGCGTGTGAAAAATTCAAACCGCAGTATACCAGGGTATATGAGGATCTGGATTTTATAAACAAACACTAATAAACAAACAGCAAAATAATAAATTATGCCGGCATTAAAAGTAATGACCATTGTAGGAACCCGACCGGAAATAATCCGGCTTTCAAGGGTAATCACCTTGTTAGATAAACATCTTGACCATATTCTGGTTCATACAGGTCAGAATTATGATTATGAATTAAGTGAAATCTTTTTTAAGGATCTGGAACTACGAAAACCCGATCACTTTTTAAAGGTGGATGTAAGTTCATTGGGAGCAACAATTGGAGATCTGATAAAAAAATCAGAACAAATAATGCTGGAGGTTAAACCTGATGCCGTATTGGTTTTAGGGGATACCAATTCCTGCTTGTCGGCCTATGTGGCCAAACGACTTCACATACCGATCTTTCATATGGAAGCCGGTAACAGAAGTTTTGATTTCAATGTGCCAGAGGAAATTAACCGTAAAGTGATTGATCATCTGGCTGATTTTAATTTGGTATACACTGAACACGCCAGACGTCATCTGATCAGCGAAGGCTTACCGCATCGCAGGATATATTTAACCGGATCTCCTATGAATGAGGTTCTGAATGCCTATAAAACTAAAATAGATCATTCAGGTATTTTAAAGGAACTAAAAATCCGGAAGAAGCAGTATTTTGTGGTGAGTGTACATCGTGAAGAAAATGTGGATAATCCCGGAAATCTGGAACGGATTATCAGCGTATTGGATACTATTTATAAAGATTACAATTGTCCCGTTATCGTTTCTACACATCCCAGAACAAAGAAACGGTTAGAAAAAATAAACCAAAGCGCCCATGGCGGTCACATTAAATTTTTAAAACCCTTTGGATTTAGCGACTATGTACATTTACAAAAGAATGCCATATGTACCATTTCGGATAGCGGAACAATAAGCGAAGAGTCAGCCATATTATCTTTTCCTGCCATTTCAATACGGCAATCAATGGAGCGTCCTGAGGCTCAGGATGCAGGAACTATTATTCTCACAGGCTTTGAGCCAGAGGTTATTTTAAACTCTATAAAACTGGTTATTGATGAGCACAAACAAGGAGCTTATAAAGAGATTCCTGCAGATTATAGGGTTGCTAATACCTCATGGCGAGTATTAAAACTTATTATGGGCAATACAAGATTGAGTAATAAGTGGTATGGCATAGCCAGTCATTGATTTTGAATTTATAAGTTTAGTATTCCTGTTATGTTAAAGCGGATTTTTGATTTTTCTATAGCTCTAATCGGAATAATTGTATTAATGCCATTGGGTTTATTAATAGCTATACTTATTACAATAAGTTCAGGATGGCCGGTTTTTTTTATACAAAAAAGAGTGGGCAAAAACAGAAAACCTTTTAAGCTATATAAATTCAGGACAATGACGATAAAGAAAACGGCTCGTGATGGTTTATTTGATGCAGGAGATACCTCCAGAGTAACGGTCATCGGCAGGTTTCTTCGTAAGTTGAAGTTAGATGAATTACCGCAGCTAATGAATGTGTTGATAGGAGATATGTCGCTGGTTGGTCCGCGGCCTGAAGTTGAAAAATGGGTTGGCATTTATACAGAAAGGTGGGATAAAGTGCTGACAGTGGTTCCTGGTATTACAGATAATGCATCTATTGAATTCAGAGATGAAGAAGATCTGTTACAAAATTCAGATCACCCCGAAAAAACATATAAAGAAAAAGTACTACCACAGAAATTAAAGTATTACGAAAATTATGTGGATAATCAATCGTTGATGGGAGATGTGAAGTTGATTTTTAAAACAATTTACTATTGTATTTTCAAATAACTTACGGTTATGAATATTCCTTATTCAAGAGTTCCTGTTGCAGGTAATGAGAACAAATATTTAAAAGAAGTGATGGATAGTGGTTGGCTGACAACCTCAAGCAAGGCTTTAAAATTTGAAGAATCATTTGCAAAATATGTGGGAGCAAAGTATGCATGTGCTGTCAACTCTTGTACCTCTGCATTGCATCTTGCAGCAGAAGCCATTGGAATAGGTGAAGGTGATAATGTATTAGTGCCCACCATGACATTTACAGCTTCAGCTGAGATATTAAGATATTTAGGTGCAAATCCGGTTTTTTGCGATGTAGAATATGATACCGGAATCTTGTCACCTCAGATACTTAAGGAAACGATCCATAAATATGCAAATATAAAGGCTGTAATATTAGTGCATTTCGGCGGACAGGCAGGCTTTATGCATTCTCCTGACGGAGAGGGTATTGTAGATATTTGCAAGAAAAATAATATCCGCTTAATAGAGGATGCAGCTCATGCTTTTCCTACAAAATTTAAAAATAAGTATGTGGGTTCTTTTGGTGATGTTACCTGCTTTAGTTTTTATGCCAACAAAACCATAACAACCGGAGAGGGAGGTATGATGGTTACCAATGATGAGGCCATTTATCAAAGAGCCAAAGTAATGCGATTACATGGTATCAATAGAGATATATGGCAACGGTTTTGCGATCATAAATGCAAATGGGAATATGATGTGGTAGCTCCCGGATATAAGTATAATATGCCTGATATTAATGCTGCTATCGGATTGGCACAGTTAGAGAAGGCTGAATATTTCAGAGCACAAAGACAACGGTGTGCATCGATATATTACCAGGAACTAGGGGATATTACCTCTATTGATCTACCTGAAAAACCTGAAAATTTCGAAGAGCATGCCTGGCATTTGTTCACAGTTAAGATAAAACCGGAAGCTCCGGTTAGTCGCGATGAATTTATTGAATTAATGTCGGAAAATGGAATTGGTACTTCAGTGCATTATAAACCATTGCACCGGATGACCTATTATAAGCAAACGTATGCGCTTGAATATAACGATTTTCCAAATGCAGAAAGAATATGGAAAGGTACGGTGTCATTACCTATTTTTCCAGACTTAAAGAACTCAGACCTCAGATTTATCTGTCAGACTATTAGAAAGATATTGGCGTAGATCAAAGCTACCTATATGTACGCTTAATAGTCAACGTATCACGAATTATTTACTTTTATAATTGTATGTCGCTGAATAACAAATATGTTATGGTGAAAGAATCATTGAAAATAGGTATTGTTTTAAATAGTATGGTTGTACCCCTGTGGGTTAACAGACTATTAATAAAAATTATTGATGACGAAAATTTAGATTTAAAACTCATTTTGAGCCATAAAGAATTTAGTAATCAACAGTTTAAAAAACCTCTATTATATCGTTTTCATGAAGGTCTGGAAAAGATGGTATTCCGAAACTACACCAACTTTAATACAACTACCGATATTTCAGATTTAATCCGCAAAACAGATGAGGTTTCATTTTCGAATCATTCAGAAGAAAGCCAGAAGGTTATTCAGACCTATCAGTTAGATGTTATTCTTAATATGAGTTCGTGTGAAGTGCAGAATACAGGTATACGTTTTGCTAAATTTGGCGTGTGGACATATCATGTTGAGAATCAAAATCCTGTTAACACAAATTCCGGTATATATTGGAAAGTTGTAAAACGATATCCGGTACTTAAGGCCATTGTTCAGTGCAAGGATGAACAATCAGAATCCTCGTCGGTTATACATACCAGTTGGTTAGCCACCAACTACAACTCTATCTTTCTAAGTCAGAACCCAACATTGGTATTAGGGCCAGTGATCATTCACAGGCTGTTAAAAGGTATTCACTCATATGGTAATAAGTATCTTGAAAATATCAAATCAAATTATAATGAAGAACCTAAAGGAGAGGATATTGCATATGTAGTTTTACCCACAAACAGCAAAGCAATCGCTAATCTGCTCACCATTGTAACAAGGTATATCTTTTACAAATTAACAAATCAATCTAAAACAAAATGGTTTTTAATGTTCAAATTAAAATCAACGCCATTGCCACAAGCCATAAATGGCTATAAATATCTGCTTCCGCCAATTGGTAACTTTTGGGCAGATCCATTTGTTTTATGTAAAAACAATAAGAATTATCTGTTTATAGAAGAATTGCCTTTTAAAACGAATAAAGGCCATATCACATTACTTGAGGTTGACAAATCCGGCATTTTGCTTAAATCAGAAAAAATTATCGAACAATCGTATCATATGTCATATCCATTTGTGTTTGAATATGATAATAATTATTACATGATACCGGAAACCTCACGAAATGAGACCATTGAATTGTATAAATGTGAGGAATTTCCAGCGAAATGGACATTTGTAATGAAGTTAATGGAGCATGTGGATGCCAAGGATACCACCATGTATTATTATAACAATAAATGGTGGATGTTTACTGCTATAAATGAGACTAATGGCTATTCCGATCATCTGGAACTCTTTCTTTTTTATGCAGATGATTTATTAAGTAATAAATGGATTTCTCATCCCCGGAATCCAATTGTTACGGATATTAGAAATGCAAGACCCGCAGGCAGGATTTTTAATCATGGAAAAAAAATATACCGGCCATCACAAGATTGCTCAGAGAGATATGGAAAGGCCATAAATATTAATCAAATTGTAGAATTAACAGAAACATCTTTCAGGGAAATACCCGTTTCCAAATTAGAAGCCTCATGGAGTCCGAAATTAAAGGGGACTCATACATTCAACTTTGATGATAATTTTACAGTAATTGATGTCTACTAACCATGAAGGTTTCATATCGTATTTGTTTATATAGTGTTTTGAATATTCTGTTACTATGCTTAAGTGTTTACTTTCTTTTTGCTTGTAAAGCAAAACATTATGAGGCAGTTCAAGTCTCGGAAAATGCCTATTTCGTGGCTTCCAATGGCAATGATAAAAATTCAGGAACATTTGAGGAGCCATGGGCCTCATGGCAAAAAGCCTTTTTAGTGGCAGGTGCAGGTGATACCGTTTATATCAGGGGTGGTGTGTATTATGCAGATAATGAAGATCCCTACGGTGTTTTTGTAGCGGGTAAGAATGGTAGAAAAAAGAGTCCGGTTTGCATTTTTAATTATCCGGACGAAACGCCTGTTCTGGATTGTTCAAAAATAAAAATTTCATCCGGAAAATCCGGTGTCTTTCTTCTTGAATGTACCTATTTCCATTTAAAAGGATTAGTTGTAACTGGAGTTCGTCAGTATTCATTAAGTGTGGGAGTAAAGGGGTTTAGTTTTGAGAAAGGAGGTGGGCACATTATTGAAAGATGTACTTCCTTTGGTAATGAAGGTTCCGGCTTCTGGGGATACAAGCTGGACACCATATCGATTATTCAATGTGATTCTTATGATAATTTTGATGTTGCAACAGAGGGCTACTCCGGAGGGCAAGCGGATGGATTTGTTTTTACAAACTTTGAGAGAGGTTCATACACTTATTATAACGAATGCAGATCATGGTATAATTCTGATGATGGCTTTGATTGTTGGCAAAATGAAGGCACCGTTGTATTTAATAATTGTTGGGCATTTAATAATGGAAGGGGAGATGGTGACGGCGGTGGCTTTAAATTAGGAGAAACTAATGAAGTACCTTCCAGTGAAGCTCAGCGGATACTCATTAACTGTATGGCTTTTAATAATCGTTTTATTGGCTTTAATCAGAACAATGGCAATGTTAGAATGGAATTTTTTAACAATATAGCCTATGCAAATGATAATATCGGATTCGATATCGGTCAATACGATAATGTTATGGTTGTTAAAAATAATATTAGCTACAAAAACAAATGGCCCGCCTATTATATACCTCAGAACAACGATCATAATACCTGGAATTCGGCTACGGGTGTGTCCGTTGAAGATGCCGATTTTGTAAGCCTGGATTCTAACGGAGTATCAGGCAAAAGATTAAATGACGGACATTTGCCCAAACTCGGATTCTTAAGATTGGCGAATGGAAGTGATTTAAAGCAAGCCGGTGTGGATGTAGGATTGCCATTTGATGGAAATGCTCCTGATTTGGGACCCTTTTTTGAAAAATAATTACATCACTAAATAGTGCCAGTCCATAAAGTCGGGTGTTTGGACTTTATAGACGAACATCAATTATAACTTTCAGGAAATAAACCAGCAATGATGTTGCTTTTCAAATGTCGGAAATCCGGAACGGTTCTCTATCAGCAAGCAGTCCATCAGAACCGTTCCTTAAATAACATCAAGTACATCTTGCGTATCAAACGTATTGCTAATTATAACATTCAAGAAAGTCAGGGAACGGTTCTGATTCCCATGATGGTAATATAGAACCGTTCCTGAAGTAAACCAGCAATGATGTTGCTTTTCAAAAGGCGGAAATCGGGAACGGTTCTCTATCAGCAAGCTGTCCATCAGAACCGTTCCTTAAATAAGATTAAGCACATGTTGTGTATCAAACGTATTGCTAATTATAACATTCAGGAAAGTCAGGGAACGGTTCTGATTCCCATGATGGTAATATAGAATCGTTCCTGAAGTAAACCAGCAATGATGTTGCTTTTCAAATGTCGGAAATCCGGAACGGTTCTCTATAAGCAAGCAGTTCATCAGAACCGTTCCTTAAATAAGATCAAGCACATGTTGTGTATCAAACGTATTGCTAATTAGTACCAGTCCATAAAGTCAGGTGTTTGGATTATTAAAGTTTAAATACAAGGCGTGAGAAAAATTCAAACCGCAGTATACTAAGGTATATGAGGATTTGGATTTTGAGCAACAACGCAGAGTAGTCAGACTTTATATACGAACACTAAATAACCTGAATTTTAAACGAAATATTAGATGCAGAACACAGGTTGATATAAAATAAAGGAAAATTCTCTCTCTCTTAGGATTTCATTTAACGTGGATGAAATTTTTACTATGTATAGTATGTTGCTGCTTGATTAGGTATGGTAGGTTTGTAATGCCAAGGCATACAAAAAACAATTGTAGATGAATTTAGGAGGTTTGTTATGAAAAATTTATTTCTTAATGTAATTAAAAGCAAGGTAGTTTCACCTTGGTGGATTTTAGCGATAGATATGGTAGTGGTGGTTAATGCTTTTCTGGTAGCATTCATCTTAACGTTAAGTTTTCAATTCTCATCATTTAATATGTTGGGATTTATAACTTCCGGGAGTGTCTTGTTTACAATTTATTTAATTACCTATCTGGTTACCGGAACATACAAAGGAGTAGTCAGGCATAGTAATTATTTTGAATTAAAAATGTTAATCATTGCTTGTTTTAAGGCATTTGTGTTGATTTTATTTGTTAATCTGGTCCTGAAAGCAAATAATATTATGTGGTGGAAAGTTTCCGAAACTGTTTTGTTCATTCATTTCCTGTTAACAACAATTTTAAGTTTCGCATTACGTATAGTGGTTAAGGAAACCTATAACTACTTTACCAAAAAGCATGCAATAATCAATACGTTAATTTTTGGAGCCGGCAATATGGGGCAAGTTGCTTTAGAAGCCATTAGAAATGACAAAGACAATGTATTTCATGTGTTGGGTTTTGTAGATGATAACCCTGTTAAATGGAATGTAAAATTACACTCGATACCCATTCAGAGCTGGGAAAGCGCCAAACGCAGCAGGCTGGTTAAAGAAATAAAAGTGATCATCCTGGCTATTGATAATATTTCTGTAAATCGAAAAAAGGAAATTACAAGAGACTGCATTGAAATGGGATGGATTCTAAAGGTGATGCCTACCGTTGGTAATTGGGTAAATGGTATCTCCAATAGAAAACAGATTCGGGATATTCGTATTGAGGATATTTTAGGCCGCAAGGAAATTAAATTAGACCTTAAACGGATTTCTGCAGGATTAGAGAATAAGGTTGTATTAGTTACAGGTGCAGCAGGGTCAATTGGTTCCGAAATTGTTCGTCAGCTATTACGATTCCCCATTAAAAAAATTCTACTGCTGGATATCTCAGAATCTGCCTTATATGATCTGCAACAAGAATTGGTTCTGAGCTATTATGATGTACCTTTTGATTTGGTTCTGGCCGATTTTACCAATAGCTACAGGATGCGGCATGTTTTTGAAGAATACAAACCCAATATTGTATATAATGCAGCAGCCTACAAACATGTTCCGTTAATGGAGGCCAATCCTTATGAGGCTATCAGGGTTAATATCGGTGGAACTAAATTAATAGCAGACTTAGCAGTTGAATTTGAGGTGGAGAAATTTGTTATGGTATCCACTGATAAAGCTGTAAATCCAACAAATGTAATGGGAGCATCCAAAAGAATATGCGAAATATATATTCAATCTCTGGCCTACAGAATGGCCATGCCTACCTCTTTCATTACCACACGTTTTGGAAATGTTTTAGGCTCAAATGGTTCCGTGGTTCCATTGTTTAAACGACAGATTGCACAGGGAGGCCCCGTAACCGTTACACACCCTGATATCACACGCTATTTTATGACCATTCCGGAAGCAAGTCAACTGGTGCTGGAAGCTGGTTTTATGGGTAATGGAGGCGAGATATTTGTATTTGACATGGGAGAACCTGTTAAAATTAATGATTTAGCCATGGAAATGATACAATTAGCCGGATTAAAACTGGGTACTGATATTGAAATTAAATATTCAGGATTACGCCCTGGTGAAAAATTGTATGAAGAGTTACTGGCATCTAAAGAAAACAATATGCAAACGCATCACGAATCCATTATGATTGGGCAGGTACGCCTATATGATTATGACGAAGTAAACCGAATGATAAAAGAGCTGTTGTCATCTTTGGATATGGAAGATAATTGGCTATTAGTTAATAGAATGAAGGATTTAGTTCCTGAATTTGTATCGAATAACAGTAGTTTTGGAATATTAGATAAAAAGGTTCATGCAGATTCTAAATCTACCGTTGAAGCAAATAAATAGTACTTGCACTAAAACTCAAGTGGCAGATTGAGCAACAACGCAGTAGTTGGAGTTTATATACGAACACTCATTAACAGATACGTTTGATCCCCGGGATGTGCTTGATGTTATTTAAGGAACGGTTCAGAAGGACAGCATGCTTATAGAGAACCGTTCCTGATTTCCTGCGTTTGAGAAGCAATAGCTGCAGGTTAACTTTCGGAACGGTTCTCTATAACCATCAAGAGAATTAGAACCGTTCCCTGACTCTCCTGCAAGTACTAATCAGTGCCAGTCCATAAATTCGGGTGTTTGGAGTTTATATACGAACACTATTTAATGTGAAATCATATCATTATAAATAATAATGAGTATAAATTGAAAAATGAAATAGGGCGTTAATTAGTTAATAGCAAATCATATAGCCAGTCAGTACTTAAATCGTCTACAATAAAATATCATATATAACTTTAAAAAATCTTGTTTTATAGTTAGAAATACTTTGTTTTGTAACAAAAATAAAAGTGTTGAATATGATATTAAAGTTTCTAAAGTTAATTATTGCAGCGATTCTGCTGATAGGATCTGTATTTCTGTTTATTGAAGGTGAAATCACATATGGAATACTAACTGTATTGATTTCGGGTTTATTTGTTTTATTTTATTTCAAGAATCAAAAGAATCTGATGGTCATGTTTCTTGTGCGGAAGAATAAAATATTGGCAGCCGAAAAGGTACTGTCTTCAGTAAAGCATCCGGAAAGGTTTATTAAAAGTCAGGAGGGGTATTATTACTTTTTGTCGGGCTTGGTTGCTACACAAAAACAAGAGGTGTCAAAAGCTGATAAGCTTTTAAAAAAGGCACTTAAAAATGGCCTTAGAACCAGTACCGATCAGGCCATAGCAAAGCTTAATTTAGCTGGAATAGCCTTAAATAAAAGAAATAAAAAGTTAGCAAGAATATATGTGCAGGAATGTAAAAAACTAGATACTCGGAAATTGTTAAGCGCTCAAATAAAAGAGATGGAAAACATGATGAAAAGGGTAGGGTAAAGTCAAACAATTACGATAAAAAAATGTAGCATTGAATATTTCAGTGCTACATTTTTTTTATATATCTACTAAAATTTCAATCGTATCATTTATTAAAACATATTCATAACCTGAGTTCGATTAAAATTTTAGAATTTACCTCTAAACATTTATTTATAAGGAATTCGATAGAACGTTGTTTCAGATTGACATAAAAGGCTGATATACAAGGCAAATTTTGCAGGGCTAGCTCGCTAGCTCGATAAA